>CAYFGW010000186.1:0-10169 GCA_964342365.1 uncultured Candidatus Sericytochromatia bacterium
CCAGTTCGCACACTTCTTCGGTCCAGCGGCGACAGCGATCGCAACGGCTTTTGCCGTCGCGCTTAAGGGCCTGAGTGGCCTGACGCATTTCTTTAAGGTTCATGGCCTGAATATCTTTGTGCTGACCGTTAATGGTGGCCCCTTCACTCAACAGGTGCTGGCGCTGCTCATTAGGCAGCTTCATCAGCTCCAGCATTTTGGACAGCCCCATATTTAAATTACGTTCAAAGGCCGGGTCGCGAGTCATGGCCATAAAACGCTCAGCGTCCTGAGTGGCAATATTAATTTGATCGGAGCGTAAAAAAGCGTTAAAGGAGCGAAAGCCGCCGTTTTTATAGAGTTCCTGACTTTGAATAACGTCCAGCGCCTGGCCAAGGGTCATAAAATTCAGGCCAATATTCTGGCGGGCGTTCACAATGCTGGTGACCAGCGCTTCGTAATTTTCCTGGGGTGTGCCGCTCACCTCGTTGGGGCTGAGCACCTGTATATCCTGCATGGTTTCCTCGATCACAGATTAAAGATGGGTGTCTATGTTAGAACCACAGTATACAAGTTTACAGGAGTTGAACGATGGACTTAAATATGGATATCCAATTAGATTTGCCTCGCATTGATACTCAGGAGATTGAAACCCTGCTGGCCACACTGCCTTCTGAATAATAAAAAACACCCGTTAATCGGGGTTATTGGTGGGCTGAAAACTAAACGTACCACTGTCTGACAGAGAATTGGTATAGATATTGGTGGTACCGCTGTAATTTTGATGCAGGACGGCATTGGCATAAGCCCGTAACGTGGCCGGAGAAAGCCCTTCATTGGCCAAAAGCTGAGGTGATACCTCCGCAGCAGCATTGCGCAAAGCCCGGGCCGTTTGCTGAGGATAACAACACACAATCTCAAAACGTCCGCCGTTGGGTCTCCGACCGGCACCGGACAGAGCACTGCGAATTTCAGCAGCCATATTCAATCCAGCGTATTTATCGGTACTGCCCCCCGTATGAAGTAGTGTGGTATAGCCCCCATTTTGGTTACGAAACGCGCGAGCAGCATTGGCACTATTTTCAGCCCAGCGGCGCACGTTAAAAGAGGCTCCGTGACGCAGCGTACGCCCTGAGCCGGTGAGCATAGCATCACCCACGCCCTCCAGAGAAATATTACCAAAGCCAGCCACTTTAACAGGCTCAGTGGTATCCACCAGATGAAAAGCGGTACTTGCGTTTCCAAAGGAAATCTTTGCACTCACCGGAGAAATATCCGCGGCGGTTCTGGCCTTCATATTCAGAGCGTTCACGTCGAGCACTTCCGCGCTCTCACTGACGACGGTAGTTGGAAGAGTGGAAGCTTCAAGAGCACCTTCAGAAGGTGCTGCGACGGAAACGGGAGCTTTTAAGGAAGTTTGAGAAATAGGGGTATGGGATTGAACGTTTATCATAGATACCTCTTGAGTCTGATTCTTACTCCTCTTTATCGGCGCAACCCCTGATTTTCTTGCGGTTTTAATTAAAAATTAACATTTTGTCTCTTAGCCCTGTATGTGCCCGTGTAGCGCCTGTTATACTGAAGGTATTAGATCACAAGAAAGAGACATTGTATGACCACAGTGACCCAAACTCAGGATTATAAAGTAAAAGATATTTCTCTGGCCGAATGGGGCCGTCAGGAAATTATGCTGGCCGAAGCCGAAATGCCCGGCCTCATGGCTCTCCGTAAAGAATACGGAAAGCTAAAGCCCCTCAAAGGCGCTCGCATTGCCGGTTGCCTGCACATGACCATTCAAACCGCCGTACTCATTGAAACCCTCGTGGAACTGGGTGCCGAGGTGCGCTGGTCTTCTTGCAACATCTTTTCCACCCAGGATCACGCCGCAGCGGCGATTGCTGAAGCCGGTATTCCCGTTTTTGCCTGGAAGGGTATGAACGAAGAAGAATTTGACTGGTGCATTGAGCAAACCCTGTTCTTTGACAACGACAACAAAGAAAACCCACTGAATCTGATCTTAGATGACGGTGGCGATTTGACCAATATGGTCCTGGATCGTTACCCTCAACTGGTAGATGACATCCGTGGCCTCAGCGAAGAAACCACCACCGGTGTACACCGCCTATATGAACGGGTAAAAAATGGCACTCTGCCCATGCCTGCCATTAACGTTAACGATTCTGTGACCAAGTCCAAATTTGATAATAAGTACGGTTGTAAAGAGTCCTGCGTGGACGCCATTCGTCGTGCCACCGATATTATGATGGCCGGTAAAGTAGCCGTTGTGGCCGGTTACGGTGATGTGGGCAAAGGTTCTGCTGCATCTTTAAGAGGCGCTGGCGCTCGCGTTATTGTTACCGAAATTGATCCTATTTGTGCGCTGCAAGCCGCTATGGACGGTTTTCAGGTGCTTAAAATGGAAGACGCTGCCAAAGTGGGCGACATTTTCGTCACCGCTACCGGTAACCGCGACATTCTCAGCGGTCAGCACTTTGAACTGATGAAAGACAAGGCCATTGTGTGTAATATTGGCCACTTTGATAACGAAATTGACATAGCCTGGCTCAATGAGAACCATGGCGATTCCAAAATCGAAATCAAGCCTCAGGTAGATAAGTACACCCTCAACGGCAAAGATATTATTATTCTGGCCGAAGGTCGTCTGGTGAACCTGGGCTGTGCCACGGGCCATCCTTCTTTTGTGATGTCCGCCTCCTTCACCAACCAGGTGTTGGCGCAAATTGAGCTGTGGCAAAACCACAACCAGTACAAGAACGAAGTGTACGTGCTGCCCAAGCATCTGGACGAAAAAGTAGCCCGTCTGCACCTCGAAAAACTGAACGTGGAACTGGAAGTTCTCACCGACGACCAGGCCAAGTATATTGGCATGGACGTGTATGGTCCTTATAAGCCTGAGGCTTATCGCTACTAGGTTTTAATATTAGAAAGCCCCCGATTGTGGGGGCTTTTTTTGTGTTCATTTCTGGCTCCTTATGTTAAATTAAACTCATGGACTGCCACGCCACTGAAAGCCAGAAGATTTACGAGGCCGTATTCAGGCAGAATTTGCAAGCGCCGGGATTCTTCTTTAAAGATTTTGGCGCTTCCATTCGTGCAGAGGTCCTGCGGCACTATATGCTAGAACTTGCCATGGGGCTCTCACAGCATTGCCTCAAAAACCTTCACCCGCCCCTTTATGTACAGCGCTTCGGACGCTTTCACCAGAGCTGCACGAGCCAGTTCCACCGGGACCACACAGACAATGCCCGGTCTTTCTTGATCATGGGATACGAGCCCACCCCCATCAACAGTCGGATTCTGGTGGCAGACTACAGTCGCTTTGCTGCAGATCGACACATGTCCTGTGAGCATTATCTGGCACAACGTGAAGAAGACGCCGCGGGCTGGGACGCCCTGCTTGCTCCTTACACCACCGAATGCACCTTTTCAAAGTTTCATTACCGTCTTGTGGTGGTTAATAACAGCCAGCGCCTGGGACTGTTTCACCGGGCACACATCAAAACTCCCTCCACGGTACAAAACCGTATGATCAACTATCTATTGCTGAGTCCAGATAAAGATGCAACAGCCATCAACTTCTGGGAACTGGGAACCCATCGCTCCCTTGAACAGCGCCGCTTTATTGCGGGAAGCCCCATTTCAGGACACGAACAGCACGCCCGTCGGGTCTTTTTTTAAACACATTTACCAGAAATTATTGAGCCGCAGATGTACACCTGGCCCGCTGTAAAGAGCGGGTAAACTCAGACGCCAGCTGGCCCCCATTTCCAGAGACAGTTCCGGCGTAAAGGTATAGCTCAGGCTAAGTTCAGGCACCAGGGCCAGGCCGCTCACCTCTTCTCCACTGGCATCGGGATTTGCAGCACCGTCAAACCCCTGCAGGTAAATACCGTAGCCCCATCCCAGCGGTCCCCAGAAATTCCGCCAGTACGGCCCGACAAAGGCTGAAATCTGACTGCCAATACCCAGTCCCATCACCAGTGAGGTATCATCAGCCCAGCCCGGATTCGCGGGCGTTCCCGCCAGGGCATTGTTAAAATACCATTCCGTGGAAAGCGTTCCCAGGACCGCAGCCCCCTCACCCCAGATATAAGTTTGAACCCCGTAACTAAAATTGTAGCCCCACTGGGGGTATTCTCGAACCATGTCTCCCAACTCCACCGGACGCCCCGTCAACGGCTGCAGGAAAAAAGCGTCTGCATCAAAGCCTCTCACCCGCCCAAAACCAAAGCGCCTCCGCTCATTTCCCTCCGGTGTCTGTTGCCATTCTTCCAATACATACACATCACGCTGCCGCAGTTTCAAACGTTCAGGGGTTTCAAAGTCCCCGAGGTTGACCCGAACCCGACCTTCAGAAATTTGCTCCACCTGTCCCACCAGCTGAAACTCAGGGGCTTTGCGCAACGCCATCCAGAGACCATAAAAAGCACTGTTTGCTTCTAGCTCTTCTCTGGCCCGCGGCATAAACACCTGTTCAGGATCGGCCTCTAGCAACGGACGCAGACGCGGAACGGTCTGTAAGGCATCGGCATTCACTAACTCACTGCCATAGTAATTTCCCATCAAATCTCTGTCCACCCGATATGTAATGGGCTTTCGCCCGCGAACGGCCAGCCACCGATTGGCAGCCTGTATATCTTCATTTCTCAGAATATGTTCTGTGTTGGCCCGGGCAAAGGACCACACGTCATCAAAACCAAAAACCGGAGCACTGGTTTCTCGGGTCACCGTATGACCCGTCAGTTTCAAATTCAGATTGCTGCGCTGTTCCACCTGAAAATACACCTTGTAAGCCACTTCCTCTTCTGTTTCTTCACCGGTTTTAGAGTTATAACGGGTTTCTGTTTTTGTCAGGTCTTCCACGTAAGTATCGGACGGCAAATCTTCTAAACCCGGGAAATCACCGTCCTCGTCCTCCCGGATTTCTTGAATCAAGGGTTCACTCAGCGTCATGGGAGAAAACTTCCAGCGAGGAGCAAACACAAAGGCCGCGTCCATCACTGCCCGGGTTTCGCTCAGAGAAAGCACGTGCGTGCCAAAACGCTGTTCATCAGGGGTAATCATACGCCGCTGCGCCGCCAGACGCCCCGCCTGCTCCCGCTGATACTGTCGCGCCTTTTGGAGATAAGTGGCCAGAGAAAACTCAGGCGATGCGGGCAGCGTATGGTAATCAAAGCGCGACAAATGGCTCTTGAATTGTTTCACCAGAATTTGCGTCAGCGGGTGTGCCACTTGCTCCTGATAAAAACTCACATCGCGACGCCGATAGGTATCAACGGACGCTGGCGCCGGGGTATCGCGTGCACGGGTATCGTCTGCGAGAGCAGCATTTACACAAGAAAAAAATATGAGCCCAACAGAAAGCAGCATATTTAGAGATCTGGACATGACTCCCCCTTATTTTGATTTTACCGGAAAAATCATCGGGTGTAAAAACAGGGACTGCCTTATAAAGGTGTAAGGTTAACTTCAGTTGAGATTAAGCTTTTTTGTCTATACTGATAGCAATATCCGCTAAAAGAAACTCCTGTCACGGACAAAATTGCCCATAAAAACGTATACTTGGCACCAATGATAAAAGCGTTAACACAAACGGTTCTGGGGGGACTTATTCTGACACAGGGAATAAGTCCTTCTTTTGCAGTCTGCTGTCCGGTACGAGAACAAATCCCGACATTGCTTGAACTGGGACGCTTGTATTATGAAGAACAAAACCCGTCTCAGGCCATTGACAACCTGCAACAGGCGGAAATGTTATTGAACCAGCGTCCCCTGAATCCTTATCAAAAGGGATGGGAACAACTGGCCTATTATTATCGCCAGCTGGATCAGGCGGAACGAAGTCTGGCGATTTACACGCGACTGTATCAGGAACTGCCCGCCTATCAGGAACGTTATGCGCTAAGAGCCGGGCAAACCGCACTGCAACTTAAAAATCAACCTCTGGCCAGAACATGGCTTAAACGCGCTAACATACGCCCGGAAGAAAGCCTGTGGATTGAACTGGCTGCAGCGCTCAGAGACGCAAATTTGCCCCTGCTGGCACGGCAGCGCTATCGCGCAATCCGGGATAACAATATTCCTTTTACTCACACCATGCGACTTTACTATGCAGATACCCTGTTGCCAGGGTATCCCACACAGGCCCGGGAAGTACTACAGGATTACGCCAGCGAAACACCAGATCAGTGGCCCTTAGAAGCCAGTGTGCGCCTTCAGCTGGGAGATTTGGCGCGTGCCAGCGTCCTTTACGAACGCCTGAGGCAACGTTTTCCCGACAACGTGGATTACGCGTTGGCTCTGGGCAGCGTGCGGCTCCGCCAGCAGGCACCCGCACGGGAAAGCTTTTTACAGGCCTATACCCTGTGGCAAAAAAGCCCCGCAGCACTTACTCCCTCCCAGCGTTCCACACTGCTATTTGGACTGAGTGAGAGTGAGCTATTTGCGGAAGCCGAAGCATTTTTCAGGGCGCTAGATGCTGCGACAAATCAGGATCTGTTGGTGGCCGCACAACTGGCACAACGCCGTCAAAATCCAACCCTGGCTGCAGCCCGCTACCGCCGGTTATCCACCCGCCTGCAACGCACCCCGGATTCTGCTCTTGAAAGCGCACTTTTAGAAAACACCGTGGCTCTGGTGCGCGGCTACCCCGATTATTTGCCCTTGCTAACAGAACTTGCGGAGATTTCCAAAAGTACGGCCAATAACACGCCCTCCCGTTTGTCTATTCGCGTTTTATTAGCAGAAGTAGATCTTATTCAGGCCCAACGCCAACTGCTGCTATCGCAAACCCCAGAAGACTATGCACGCTGGCAAGGAGAGATTGTTCGTCAATTGACGTCTATGGAAGAGCTCTCCCCTTCCCCTGAAACCCGAATTTTAATTGCCGAAGGCTGGCTGAATCTCGGTCTCAAAGAAAGCAGTGAAAAAGCATTGGAGCTGCTGGAAACGGTTCCTATGAGTCCCAGAGCTCAGCTGCGTCAGGCTCAGGCTCACCTTCAGGCACAACAACCGCTGGCGGCCAGTACGCTTTATCAGGCGCTGTATACAAACAGCGATCGGGGTCAACAGCTATCTTCCACACAGCGTCTCAATCTGGCCAGGAATCTGAGCGCTCTGGGACAAACCCGCCGGGCTGAGCAATTATTTGACCTTTTGGATGGGCTTTCCGAAACAGAACAGAACAGCACCCAGCTGCGACTGCTGCAACTCAAAAATCGCTGGCGGCAGCATCCGAGAAAAAGCCCGCGGTTCAAAAACGTCCTTCAACGCATTAAAATGCCGGAAAAAGCCACCTTCCGTGATGTGGACACCCATCTGGAATACGCCCACCTGGCCCTTGAGCTGGGAGCTTCTAAACAGGCTTTTGAGAGTTATACAAAGGTGTTAGATCTTCATCCCGGAGAACGCAGTGCCCGCAGAGGCCGGGCGCTGAGCCTACAAGATCTTCAGCGCCACGCTCGCGCTTATACAGCACTGGAAAATTTGCAGGAGTGGTATCCCACAACCCATGAAAACTATCGGGAAGCCAGCCTGCGCCTGGCCCAGATTGAACAACACTGGCAGCACCGTCACAGCGCAAACGCACGCACCACGGCACTTCTCCACCAGAAAGACACGGTGTTCTACCGGGCACAGAGACTCAGAGAGGATCTGTATGAGGCCCGCTGGGACCTCACACCCGACCATCCTCTCGAATGGGGCTACGACAGCCGGAACAATGTACAGGCCCAGGATTTATTTATTGGGGGCGCATACACCCGCTACGGCACCGCAGAAACGGCTCACACCTTGCGTTGGCAACAGCAAAACCCCCTTGAAGTTAACGACCCACAGCCCGATATTCAACACGCCATCACCCTCGACACCGAGCGTTATCAGGAACTGGGAGCGCCCGCCTGGTTTGATTTTCAGCGGGGCAGCGTGGGCTGGGAATCACACTGGCGTTATGAAAGCCCTACGGGACCGGTGAGCTATACCCTGAACCCTCGCCTGAGTTATCACAGGGCATGGGCAGATCGTCAGGATGTGGGCAGCGTTCAGTATGGCAACGCCTCTCTCAATCTGGGCCTGCAATGGAATACCCATCAGGCTTTTGCCTGGGAAAATGACCTGCGCTTTGGTGAGGCCGACTTATTTCTGGGCAGTTTCTACAATTACGGCAGTCGTGGCATCTGGCGCTGGCGACAGTCATTACCCGGTGCTACCCCACAGGGTGGAGGCACCTGGGGTTGGGATATAACCGCGGGCTTAGAAAACTACCTGATTCTGGACGGAAACGGTGAAGAGCAGAGTATTTTCAGGCAACTTAATCAGGTGGGCTGGGTCTACGAAACCCGGCACGTGCGCTATCGCGGTGATGTGGACATCAGTCCCATTCTGGGGGACCTCAACGATCTCAATTTCAATACCAGCCATACCCTGCGCCATCATCTAAGCCCGCGCTGGTCTCTGTGGCACCGTCTGGAGGCCCACCATTATTTTGAGCCCGTCCAGCGCTTTCAGAACCGGGTTTCCTGGCAAAGCCGTGTCAGCTACGAAATTCCCACCCCCCAACGCTTTCCGCTCTATGCGGAGCTGGGCACGGGGCTCAATCTTTTTTACAGCACACAGGTGACCAATATCCCTTTGTTTTATCTGGGGTTGCGCACCCGATTATGACAGCCTTAAAAGAAATGATAACTAAAAGATGGGGCATCACGGTACTGACCGGGTTGGTTTGTCACCTGTTTTTTTTACTCGCGGGCTCTTATCAAAAGTCCTACGACGCCTATACCCATATTTTCTTTGCCTCGCACTGGCTCAAATCCTGGTGGAACGCTTTTGAACCCGGCTGGTACGCGGGCTTTTCGGTATTTACCTATCCTCCGTTTTCTCACCAACTGGTGGCCCTGCCCGCTTTTGTAATGGGGCTAGAACCCGCTTTTGTGCTTATGCAAATGCTGGCGCTGCTGGCCATGGTGGTGGGCATGTATCGCTATACGCGCATCTGGTATACCCCCTCGGTGGCACGACTGGCCGCCCTTCTCCTGCTGTTTTTGCCGGCTCTGGCCATGACCCTACACTTGTTTGGTCAATACCCCAATACGGTCAGTCTGGCACTGGTGCTGAACTTACTGCCATTTGTGGACGATTTTCTGGCCACGGGCAATCGCCGCAGTCTGCTCAAAGGAGAACTTCTGCTCATTCCGGCAGCTTTTACGAGCCTGTTCGGTAATTTTCTGGGCATTTTCTTTTTTGCGCTTCCGCTGCTGGTGAAGCACTTCAAAAGAGAGCGCCTGCTGCGCATGGGAGCACTGGTGGCCCTGGGAGCGGGCACCTTATTTGCCTGCCTGATTCCCTTTTTTCACTATATGCAGCAAAACCCCTTTGTACAAACCGCTATTCCTCACGCCAGCCGGGACAATGTGCTGCTCCCTTCCATGCTGAATTACTTCACCTTTTACGGTTTGTACGGCCCGCTGCTGCCCCTGCTTCTGTGCTGGCTGGGCGTAGCGCTATTCAAAAAGCGGGGCGGTTCCTTTGTATTGCCCGTGGCTTTGCTCCTGATATTAAGCACGGGGGGAGCCACAGGCATCAACCGCCTGCTGGTAGGCCCCCTGTTTGAGGTACTCACTTTTGACCGCTTTGCTTTCTGGAACAGCATTTTAGTGCTGCCCCCTCTGGCGAACGAAATCTGGCGCACCGGGAAACACCTGCGTCAAAAACTCCGCACGGATTTACTCTATTACGGCATGGTGGCAGGTGCTGCGGCCATTTATCTGGCGTTCTTTGGCGCTAACGCGGGCGCGTACTTGTGGCGGCCGCTGCCTCCGGTACTCAACTTGAGCGCGATGCAGAAAGTGCTCAACCGTCCTGAGTATGCCAACAAACGGTATTTGACTCTGGGAATCGGCGGCAATAATGTATCCGCCCTCAGCATTTACCACCCGGCCACCACCGTGGACGGCAACTACAATTTTGCCCGGCGACTTCCGGAATTGAATCAGGCCCCCATTGCCCTGCTGGATGAAGCCAAATACTACGGTGAAGAAGCCATTGCAGCTCTGGCTAAAATATTGCTGAATCCCGGAAAATACCGCCTGAAAGTGCTGTTTTTACGGGATCAATACTACACTCCGCTATTAGAAGCCAGCGGTTGGCAACGCGTAAACCGATTGCCCGAGGGA
>CAYFGW010000187.1:0-10077 GCA_964342365.1 uncultured Candidatus Sericytochromatia bacterium
TCTTCAGGCGGGGCCGGTCCGTATTTTCAACACCATTCGCCAATCGGATACCTCGCCGCTGTTGCGAGACCTGCAGCGTTTTCAAATGCCTGTGCTGGTACTTAACGGACGCTACGATCCTATTGTTACGATCACCGAAGGGCGTCTTCTGGCGAAACGTTTGCCCCGGGGAGCTTTCAAGTTGCTCAAAGGAGCTCACGGTCTGGTATTTGGCAATCCGGAGGATTTTAATGCCTGCTGTCGCGCCTTTTTATTAAAACATCTTTAAGAGCGTGTTATTGCACGTCAGACATCCCGTCAGACTGCTGAAAAGAAGATTATGCCCAGAAATCTACCTGCCATACCGGTTTACGGTCGCGTGCGCTCCCGCTCCGGGGAGTACTATGTGCCTGCGTCCACATCAGCGGTAACCGTTCCCGCCCTTTTTCGTCAGCCAGAGTTTCTGGGAGAATCGCTTCCGGCGGCACGCACCCTCGCGGGACGCTCCGACACCCTGTTCCGCCGTTCTTCTCTGGCCCCACAACGGCCCGCTCCGGTACCTGTGTGGCGCAGAGGTTATAAAGACGGTCACGGGCACAAAGCGCTGTTTAATCAGCCCACCGGACTGGCGGTAGACATCAGAGGCCGTTTGCTGGTGGCGGATACCTTAAACCACTGTATCCGCAGAGTGACCCACGGAGGACGGGTGAAAACCTGGAGCCTTAAAAAGCACGATTTAAAGCAGCCCACGGGCCTGGTTATGGCTCCTGAAGATCATCTGATGGTGGTGGATCAGGGGCATCAAAGTATTAAGGTTATAGACGCTCAAAAGAATAGTCTCACCCTGTTAGCGCAGCTTCCTTTACTGGGAGGGATTGCCTACCACGGGGACTGGATTTATGTAACCGCACGACATCAGCAGCGCACGGCCATCTTACGCATCCACCGTGAAACCGGAAAAAACCAGCTGCTGGCCCACTGGGAAAACCAGAATCAGTGGCTGGATTATCGCACAGACGATGAAGAACGCCCCTTTAGTCGCTGGTGGCAGGGACGTCAGTCTTACCCCGTTCCACACGTTATTTCTCACGGCCCCCAACAGGGGCTCGGACTCTGCGTTCACGGTGATCAACTCATCTGGTTGGAAGGCCTGCGTGTGCAGCGCTTGCGTCTGAGCACCGGTCAACTTCAGACGCAGTCTTTTGATCTGCCGCTGTGGCCCGCTCCCCGCTGGCAGGGCATTGCTATGAGTCATGACGGCACCTTGTACGCCATTGATGCAGAGCATCATCAGGTGTACGCTATCTCAGAACAGGGCGTTAAACTGGCGGCAGAAGTGCCTCACGGTCTGGCCAATCCTTACGGTATTGCCCGCAACGCTTACGGACAGCTCTTTATTAGCGATACGGGACACTGGCGTATTTGCCGTTTCAATCTGTCTGGAAACTCCACCTTATTGCGTCTGGCCCGACTGGCCTATTTGCCCTACTTCAAAAAAGGAACAACTGCTGTGGCTAAACGTCATTCTCCTGCTTCAGCCCCCGCTGCTTCGGTCTCTGTGGCCCAATCCTATGCGCTGGATGTGCTGGAGCGGGGCAAGCAGGCGCAACAATTGCAATGTGTTAAAGAACTCACAGAAACCCTCGCTGCTCCCGTGGCCGTGGAAGGTTTACTGCAAACGCGCCCCTTATTATCCGCCATGTTATCTCACGAAAGCGTGGCGGTGCGCAGCCTGCTGATTCAAAAAATGGGGGACACCATTCATGAAGAAGGACATGCCCTGGTGTGGATTGAGCTGTTTGAGCAATTTGCTGAGTCCAATCGTCTGCTCAAAAAATACCGCCTGGAAATGTTGCAATATCTGGGCAAGCGGTATCAGCTCTACGGTCACGTGGTGCCCCTGATGGTGAAATACGTGCATGCTGAAGAAGAAGACGTGGTGGAGTTTGCTTTTGAACACCTGATGAAAGTGCGTAATGCTGGCTATGCCAGCCTTGTGGATCCACTTATTGAGGCCCTGCGACAGTAAATGCAGTCCAGAGACAAAGTGCGTTTACGCAGTCAGGATTTTCTGGCCCGCACGGGAGATCGCACCAGCATTGAACAACTGCTAGAAGCCGTGGGCAGCAGTGATCCAGATGTATCTCACTATGCCCTGGAAAAGGTCTTTCATAATCCCCGGGCGTATGCAGAACTGATGGATCCCGCGTCCAAGGTGCGTTTGCGGGTGATTCACGCTTTTTCTGAAAACGATCCTGAACGGGCCGTGCGCTTTTCGTTGGAGTCTCTGGCTCAGCAAGAACCGGATTTAAGCCTGCTAGCACTAGATATGCTGGACTGTAATATTGCCTATTTGGAGCCGGGGATTGAGCTGACGCTGGAGCGTTTCTTGCATCACAAGCAAGAGCGCCTGCGGGTCAAGTCCGCCCGTTTACTCGTACTTTTGTCCCATTATTTTGACTTTACTTACGACCAGCCGCTGGTGATCAACATTATTGAATCCGCTCTGGAATCTTCTGACGTGTACTGTCGTCAAATGGCTTACGGCATGCCCGCCTCTGTGTTTTACAAAATGAAGACCGTAAAATCCACGCTGGCCCATTTAAAAACGGAATTAGAGCAGCGCAACGGGCAAATTGCCGAACTCAAAGAAGAGCTTCAGTCCCTTAAGGTTTTGTTTCGCTCCCGTCAGCAGCAAGAACGGTCTTATGCTCATATTGTGGATAACGTAGAAGCGGCCAATGCCCGCCTGCGAGAGCAAATGCACAACTATGAGCAGGCATTCACCCAGCGGGATACGGAAATCCGTGAGGTGCGCCAGCAACAGCAAAAGGATGCCCACGATCGGGATGCGCTGCTCAATAATTTAATCAAAGAGCGCAAAGCCCGCGCAACGGAAGTGGAACACGCCCGGGAACTCTACGAAAATCTGGTCAACGACTATCATGCCCGGGAGTCGGAGTTTAAGCATCAGGTGCACGAGTTTTACGAGCGCTTTCGCGGGGTGTTTAAAACCCTGATCGAAGAGAAAGAAGATCTTCTCGACGAACTCTATCGCTCAGGGGAGCAGAGTTCAGATAAACAGGGTTCAGAAGAGCATTCGGGCGAAGTTTGAAGTTGTGGTAAGATGCCCTCATACTACTTTGAGGAGACGGTTTTATGTTTTATCAAGCGCTGAATTTCTTAGACAAGCATATCGGCTTTGACAGAGCCAAAGCACACTGTGATGTGCCCTGTGGTATTTATGACCCCATTCCCGCACAGATTGCGGCCATGAGTGTTATTCGTATGGTGGACACCATTACCGATCTTGAAAATCACGAAAAGCAAGATCACGGGGGTGAGCGCGACGCCCACTACAATAATAAAATTACCCGCATGATCAACGAAAAAGAAAAAGAAGCCGAAAAAGTGAAGCACGAAATTCGTGTGATCTGGGGCGACTTTTTTAAAGCGCCACAATTTGAGCAATTCCCTCAAATTCACAGTCTGACCCACGAGATTATGCTTTTAGGTTCTAAAGCCAAGCAAAACGTGGATCGTGAAGCTTCTGTTCAGTTACTGGACAAAGTGAATGAGTTTGCAGAAATCTTTTACAAGGTGAAAAATATTTCCACCAAAAAAGTGACTTATCACTGTAAACCCAATCTCGAAATGGTATTTCCCGATCTCTAAACACTGAACATTATGTTTAAAATGGTTCGGGTCCAAGATCACAGCATGTCACCGCTTTATGAAAGCGGTGATTTTTTACTGCTGAGGTGTCGGTTTACACCTGCTTTGGGGCAGCGGGTGGTGTTCGGGCATCCTTTGTACGGAACGATGGTGAAGGAAATTATTGCTCTGAATCCCCTGCGTGTAAAGGGCTTAAATCCTGTGAGTATCAGTTCCGAAAAAATGGGGGATATTGAACCCCATTGGCTGATCGGAAAAGTGATCTGGCACATTGCAAAAACATCATAAAGATGCTGTGTTTTTTGGAAGCGCGGCGTCCGTCACTGGATATACTATAAACTGAACGATTTAAATACAAAACTTAAGATAGAATCGAGATTCTTATGACCTTTCAATTACCAGAATTAGACTACGCTTACGATGGCTTAGAGCCTCATTATGATGAGCAAACCCTGAGCATTCACCACGGCAAACACCACCAGGGCTATACCAACAAGCTCAATGCTGCTGTAGAAGAAGCGGGTATTACCGGTCGTTCTATTGAAGACATTTTGAGCAATCTCAACGATGTGCCCGAAGCGCAGCGCACCGCGATTGTCAACAACGGCGGCGGCTATTACAATCACGCTTTCTTCTGGAAATGTCTCAGTCCCTCCGGCGGTGGCGAACCCACCGGAGATATTGCCCAGGTCATTCAGGACACCTTCGGTAGCTTTGACAAATTTAAAGAAGATTTTAAAGCCAAAGCCACGGGCCAATTTGGTTCAGGCTGGGCCTGGCTGGTGGTAGATGCTGACGGCCAACTCAAAGTTACCAATACCCATGACCAGATTTGCCCCCTCTCTCTGGGGCAAACTCCTCTGTTAACCCTGGATGTATGGGAACACGCCTATTATCTCAAGTTCCAGAACCGTCGTCCCGACTGGGTAGACACCTTCTGGCACTTAGTCAACTGGGATCACGTGAACGCTTGCTACGCAAAAGCCAGAGAAAATCAGGCCGCAGCGGTTTAATCAACTCCTGCTTTTAAACACTTAAAGTGAACACTTAAATTAAATGTCCGTCAGGTTTTTGACCTGACGGACATTTTGTTTTTAGGAAGGGTTTGCTAATTGTTAATAAATTTTTCGAACACGTCGCCAAAATCTTTACGCACAAAGGTTTTATGCTGTTCCTGCATCCAGGCAAAGCTATACTCGTTGAGGGCTTTAAACTGTTCTTCTAAACCTGAGGGGGCAGTGGAACGATTCACAGTTTCAGAGGCCAGATCCAGACTTTTCAGGGCGTAGCTATGCATCTGGCGGTTTTCTTTTTGGATGCTCGCAATGCGCAGTAAGGCCTTGTATAAATCTTTGAGCTGTTCTAACTGTTTTTTGGTCACATCAATGGAGTATTTGTCTTCGCCCATGCGAAACTTAATTTCCACATCCAGATCTACCGTTCCCGCAGTCTCTAAATATACGTCACTCACGGGGTAGCTGGCGTAGGGTTTATTTCTCAGCATGCGCTTTTTGCTCATGGCACTAGAACCGTCTAAATGCACCAGCCCTTTGTTGGTAAAGCAATATTCATCGGCTTTTGATTTGATAACAAAGTAAATTTTTTCGTGCTCTTCATGCATAATATAATCATCAGCGTCCACCTTGTCGTAGTCGGCGGGGCTGATGATTTTTCCGATATCACTGATGCCGAGGGCGTCGGCTGCCATTTTTCCAAACATAAATTTCTCCTTTGGATATATTTTTCACAAAGGAAGTATAACGTTTTTTAAACCCCGGTGATCAAAATTTAACGCTGCGACTGTTCTCGTTCAATGGCTTCAAACAGGGCTCTGAAGTTGCCTTCTCCAAACAGAGTGGCGCCTTTGCGCTGAATAATCTCGTAAAAGAAGGGCCCTGCTTTTTCTTCTTCATAGACCGCTGCTGCTTCCTGCATGAAAATTTGCAGCAGGTACTTACCGTCTTCGCCGTCTACCAGAATGCCCAGCTTTTTCAGGGCTTCGATATCCTCGGTGAAATTGGTGACCTGGCTCTCTTTTAAGCGGTTGGGCAGCATATCGTAATAGGTATCGGGCACGTTTAAAAAGTTCAGGCCCTTGTTTTGCAGGGTGTCAATGGTGCCCTGAATTTCGGGCACGTGAAAGGCAATGTGCTGTACGCCAGACCCTACGTTATCTTCCACAAAGGTGTACACCTGACTGCCTTCAAAATTAGGGGGAGCCGGTTCATTGTTGGCCAGTTTGATTTTAGATTCAGGATCCCACATCACTGTGGAAGCCAGTCCGGATCCTGCGTCGCCCTGGGTGTCAGAGGTATGAAACTGAACACTCCAGTATTCTTCAAAGCCCATGACGTCTTTGAGCCAGGAAATATAGGGCTCCAGGGTCAACATATTGGCGGTGACGTGGTCAATAGACTGATAGGGCATAATCAGTTGTGAAATGGGGTCAAGGGCCTTGAACCCGGGGGGCAGTGTGTTCACATGCCGCTCTACAAAACGATAGCGTACGGCCCCTAAAGGCGTGGTGATTTCAAAATAGCGGTAGGGGTTACCCCCTTCGTCCTGGGTATTTACAATGCGTGTGGTAAAAGTAACGCCGCGCTCGGACAGCACGCGATAGGTGTGGTCCAGATCTTTGACCCGCAGGCCCACTACTGCCACGCCGTCGGGGTGATGCTTTAACCAACGGTCCGCCCGTGAGCCTCTTTCCGTGGGAGAAATACAGGCAATAGAAATACCGCCCTGACCAAAGAGCCGACGGGCTTCACCGCTTTCGTGTTCATGTTTTTCGGTGGATTTGGCGGTGAGGGGCAAACCAAAGGATTCGGTATAAAAACGTTCACTGCGCTCTAAATCCTGCACAATAAAGTCAAAGGTGTCCCATCCCCAGAGTCCCAGAGATTCTTTCGTTGCTGTCATCATAATGCTCCTAACTTTAGTGGGCTTTGGCGTACTGTGCCGCCTGCTTTTTCATTTGTTGTACCATGGAGGCCAGCCCGTTTGAGCGGGTGGACGATAGGTGACGATCCAGACCGATTTTATGTAAAAAGTGCAGCTGTGCCGTTAAAATATCTTCCGGCGGTTGTTCTGACAGTACCTCTACCAGCATGGATATGAGCCCCTTCACGATCATGGATTCACTGTCCGCATGATAACGCATGATGTGCTGATCCGCGTCATATTCACTGTGAACCCACACATTGGACTGACAGCCCAGAATACGGTAGTCCTCGGTTTTATAGGCGCTATCCAACTCTGGCAACTCAAACCCCAGGTCAATAATAAACTCGTATTTTTCCTGCCAGTCTGCAAAGTCTTCAAATTCTTCAATCAGATCTGTTTGTATGGTGGCAATATCTTTTTTAGACATGATCATCCCATTCGTCTTCTCTTTTTTTTATTATGCCCTGAGTCAGGCGTTCATGGTCAGAAGATACAAAATTTAAACCGGCTTTTAATGGGTTTTTATAACGCAAGGCTCTAAAGTGGATCATATTACGTTGAAAGTAGGAAATATATGCTAAAACAGAATTTGCTTTCGGGGGTTCTTTCGGGGGGTGTGCTGCTATGGGTCTTGACAGGATGTTCAGGCCCGAACACTTCAGCCGGTACCTCCACCAACACTTCAGAAGCAACCTCAGGGATTAACATCACGCGAACACAGTACGTCAATGCGATGAACTGTGCAGCGGATAAAGCAGCACCAGGCAGTAAATTTCGCTTCAAATCTCAGGCCACTGCCTATGATAACCCGGCTTCGGAAGCCTCTTTTAACAACGCCATGGGCGCCAGTGATGGAAATGCCAAGTACATGCTTTATACTCAGGCCCTTAGTCTCGGCTGTACAGGCTAGTTCAATTCGTACCGACGTGCTTTACCCAGCAAAATTTTACGCATGATAAAACCCACCAAAAATACGATAGCTCCCACAATCATCGGCCAGAAGGGTTTGGTGTTGCGCTGAAAAAAATCGTTAATGGTGGCCGTTTGTTGAGGGGCTTTGGGGTCGTAAATGACCGCTACTGACTGGCCTTTTTTATAGGCCTCAAAGTCCTGGTTCCAGAAAAGCGCATCCACAAATTGCACCGTCTGGCCTGTTTGAGTGGTGAATCTAACTTCCGCCCGACGATAAGGCTCGATCACCATCAGGTTATACACCACACCCTGTGTGATGACACCGGCTTTGTCCAGCTCAAATTTTTCGTTGAGGTTGTTCAGGCCATAGAGCAAGAGCACAAAGGAAAAAAGATAGAGCACAAAGCCCACATAGGCAGCCCTTTTATAGGCCACGATTAACCAAACAGACTACCCAGGCTGGTCTGCTGCGCCTGTAAGTCTGCCAGGGTGCGCTCCAGAAGCGTAAATTGCGCTTCCAAACGGGCCTGTTTACGATCCAAACGTTCGTTCAGGGTGTCAATGCGATCCCCGATGCTGTCAATCTGGCGGCCCGTGCTGCGCTGGCGTTCTGAGAAAATGCCGGTACTGCTACTGATACCGTCTAAGTAATTCTTAATGTCCGCAAGCGCACCCACATTGTCGCCGCTGCTATTGTCCTGTGCGCCTAATAGCTGGGCCACCCGGTTGGGGTCGCTTTCTAATGCACTGCGAAAGGCAGCGGAGTCAAATTCCAGTTCTGAGGTGGAGCCGGGCACAGAGCCAATGGCTCCCGTGCTAAAACCAATTTCGGTGAGCGAGCCCCGGGAATTATTTCCGTCTAAGCCTCGCACCTGTTGAAACACCAGATCGTTCAGTCGCTGGCGCAGGTTGTTGACGGTAAAGTCTGATAGCAAAATGCCCTTTTGTCCCGTTTCGGGATCAAAGGCGGTGTAGGCTTCAATGCGGGCGTTAAGTTGATTGTATTGCTCCACAAAGTTTTGCACCCGCTCCACGGCGGCGTCGGCGTTGACGTCCACCGTCACACTCACAGGGTTGCCCACGTCCGCTGCGCGCAAATCCAATAAAACGCCTTCCGCTCCGGCGGCTTCAATACCCGTATTTTGGTTAAAAGACTGGACCGGTCCCCCGTCTACACGCACTTGTGCTGCCTGCCCTGTGGTGCCTGAGTCTGCGGCGGTGAGGCCCAGAGCCGCTGCCAGAGAGCCCGTGTCGGAGACCTGAATCGCCAGAGGACCACTGTTATCGGCTACGATATTTAAACGTCCGCCGCCCACGTTAGCAAAGTTGACCCGCACGCCCGCCTCAGATTCATTAATGCGCTGCACAATGTCGTTGAGATTGTCGGTGCTGGTGTCGTAGTTAATGGTGGTGTTATTGATGGTCAGGGATCCGCTGGTGATCGTTTGAGCCAGATTGGTACTGCCTTCGGAGCCATCTAATAATAAATTGGCGCGCACGCCGTTAACGGCGTCAGAACTGCGTACGCTGCCCCCGCTATAGCTGGCCGTATCCAGATTGAACGCGTTCAAAAAATTGCTGCTGCCCGCGCTCAGTGCTACGGGGCTGGCGCTGCTAATTTCTACGATATTGCCTCCGCTGGCGGCGTCGGTGACCAGATCCGCGGTGACTGCACCTCCCGTGGCGGTGCTAATACGGGCAAAAATGTCGTCGAGGGTATCGGTGGTGCTCACGGAAATAGACTGGCCGTTCACAAAGAAATTGCCCTGAGAAAGATTGCCTGACAGCCTGTTATTGGTGTTGATCTGGGTAACGGTTTCGCCAGAAAAGTCGGTGGTATCCGCCACACCGCCCAAGGTATTGCCCTGTCCTGCTCCGGTACCGGTTTGTAAACGACTGGCGGTGGCCAGCTGCAGCACCTCTATTTGATAAGAACCGCTGGTGGCACCGGCTCTGGCGGTGGCCAGTAAGGTGTCTTTATCAGAGGAGGTGGCCTGTCGTCCGTCAAGCGTAGAGATTTTGGTCAGATCGAAGGCCGCATTTTCTAAGGCACTCAATCGGGTGTTGAGATCTTTGTAAGCATCCTGCTGTGTTCTGAGATCTTCCCGCTGTGCGTTGAGAAAGTTAATGGGGCGACTTTCAAGATTCACCAGCTGTTGAATAATGGCGCTGGTGTCCAGTCCTGATGCCAGTCCGCCAAAGGCAATATTACCCATAATCAAGCCTCCTTGCTCTGTGCTCTATTATACAATTTAAGGGGGGTTGCAAGTCAAATCAGACTTTATTATGATGGCTGATATGAACATCAAAAGCATCAGCCCGCCCACCTCCACGTCTAACACGTCTGCCCCTTCACGGGTTTCCAAACGCGTTCCCGCTTCAAAGCCTGAGGAGTTCTCTGAAAAACCGCGCAGCAAATCTCTGTTTTCTGCGGCCAGGCGTAAATTTTTGCCCCAGAAACAGGGCTCTATGAATCAAAGCCTGGCAAACCTTTCTGAGATTTCAGAAAGCGTAAAAGCCCAAAAGAGCCGGGTCACCGAACGGGTGGCCTCTCCACCGTCTACCTCA
>CAYFGW010000188.1:0-10005 GCA_964342365.1 uncultured Candidatus Sericytochromatia bacterium
AAATAAAACTTTTTAAGATCCACCGCCTTGTTTTTGTACGCGGCGTTCACAAAAGTTTCTGCTATTTCGGCTTCTTCGTAACTCAGATTTTGCAACATGCCCTGGGCCGACACCTGAGGGTCCGCCACGGTGCCGTTGACTTTGGCCTGAAGAGATAAATTGCCTTTGAGAGTTTCCAGCGGGGAACGGGTTTGTAAGGGCGTATCTTCAGCAGGCTCCGTGTTGGGCTGGAGCTTCCAGCGGTCCCAGTGGTCGTATATTTCTTTCCAGCGCAGAGAAAGGGGGGCTTTTTCGTCTTCATCCATTTGAAACAGCGCCCGCTGCTTGATGCGGGGTAGCTCGTACTCGTCGGGTAACTGATCCGGTTTTGGTAGCGGTTGCTCCACGCTTTTTTGAGCTTCTTGTTTTAAGCCCTCGGGTAACAAAGCCACCAGATTTTCGAGATCAAAGTTGTCCGCTTCTGCCTGTAAGTCCAGGGTGGGACTTTTTGTACCAAGGTCCACGCTACCGGTCACGTCCAGATAGTCACCCTGTTCTTCTAAACGGGCCTGGTTCAGCGTGATTTTTTTATTATTGAGGGTGGTATCTAATTTAATTTTTTCCAGGCCAATATCGCGGATTTGTAAATTATCTGCGTTACTCACCAGCCGGGCTTTGATGCCCCCCTCTTTGGCACTATTGGCAGAAGCATCTAAAGTCACTTTGCCTCCGTACACCTCAAACTGCTGCAAGACAGGAAAATCCACCACGTGCAGCTCACCGTCTAATTCGCCTCTGAAGGCTTCTTCGACAGGGCGTTTAGATAAAAGCGCTGGCACGGACACCCTGCCCTCTCCGGTTAAAAAGGAGTCTTCGTTTTGCACATCGAGAGTACGAATGTGGGCCAGTCCCCGATTCCAGTCCACTTTCAGCGTGGCATCGTCTAAATGCTGGGGCACGGTTTTATCTTTTAAAGGAATGTTGAGATCTACCTGACGGGCGTTAAAATCGAGTCCGCCCTGGAAAGCCATCCAGTTGCGCTGCATCTGTTTCAAAGAACCAGACACGTTGGCTTCTACCCGCGCACTGCCTGCGTCAAAGTAAGTTTCGCCCGCAAAACGATTGGCGCGGGTCAAATCTACCTGCTGAGCTTCCAGTTTAGCATTCAGCTGATTCATATTTCGCAGGGTCATGGCACCCTTGACCAGCCCTGCGTCTACAGAGTTGGCTCTCAGCGCCACGGTGGTCAGAGGCTTACTGTAGCGAAAACGGGTTTGGAGATCGTAAATGGGGTTCAGTTTGTCACTCACGGGAAAGGCAATTTGCGAACTGTACAGCACGCCGGAAGCTCTGGGAGCACTAAAGGTTCCGGCGGCATCCGCCTCCAGATTGACCCGACCGGCGGGGCGAAAATCCCGATTGACACTCAACCCCAGATCTCGCTGCAAGTCCTGCAACGATAAATTCTTGCCCGCCACACTGGCGCGTAAGGTCTGGTTTTTGAGGCCCACCCGTGCCTTTGCCGAAAGGCTTCCCTCAAAGACACCGGTATTCAGCTGGTGCACCGTTAACAGCTCGGGCGTATAGCTCAACTGTGAAGACAGGCGGTTTACATCGATACCATCATAGGCCGCTGAGGCCACTTTTAGCGTGGCTTCGGCTCCGGCAGAACGGTAGTCAAAATCAGCACGGGCGTTGTTCACCCATACGTCTTTCATGGTGAAGCGCGGCAGAGCCACAAAGCCCTGAGCACGAATATCTTTAACATTGCCGGTCACCCGCACGTCTGATTTCACCACACCTGCCGGGTTTAGATTTCTCAATGTGGGCTGTACCGCAGGGTGGTTTACCGCCTGCAGTACGGGAGCCAGATAAATTCCGGGACTCTGAATTCGCAAATCCACCGCGGGAGCTTTTAAATACTCTCCCACATTGCCTTTTAGCGACACCTCAGAAGCGCCGGTTTTGACGTTTAAGCCCGGAATATCTACCCGTTTTTCGTTAATGACCGTGCGGCCGTTGAGTAACACCTGGTCTTTATAATACGGGGCGTAAGCCGTCACCTGCATAAAATCAATGCCTAAGGTGTAACGCAATTTGTCAAAGGCCCAGCTGTTCCAGTTGGCGGAAAGCTCGCCGTCAATGCCGCCGGACACAAAGCGGAAATCGTCCAGGGCATCGTTGAGGTTGCTGGCAATTTCAATATAGCGATTGGCAGCAGTGAGATCGGGAGCGCCCACATCGGCGTTAGCCCAGCCGTTGCCATCAAACAAATGCACCTGACCATAGCCCCAGAAAGACAGCAGCGGATTTCGAACGTGCGCGTTAATGAGCGCGGTGGCCCCCCCATAAATATCGCCATTGACAAAGGGCACCACCACCTTATCTTCCAATGGCAGTTTTTCACCCTGATCCAGATAGCTAATAAACATGTGATTAATGGCCAGCTTGGTGCGGGGCAGCTCAATGGGTTCGGCGTTGGGAGCTTTTTCTTTGTCGCTGGATTTGAGCTGAGGGCGGAGATTGATGCGTCCCTGAGGATCGCGCACCGCCTGAACCATGGCATAATCAGCGGTAAAAAACGTTATTTGTGAACGGCTTTTGGTGAAATAAGCCCAGAGGTCGGTGGTGAGCCTGGCGTTGGGCACCACCAGAAAAGGTTTGCCGGCTCCTTCATAACCATAAACATGAAGATTATCAATTTCCACCCGCTGTTCAAGCAGGCGCAAATGGAGTTCCTTAATGCGCCCCAACTCCACGGGCAGGCCCGTTTGCTGAAAAATAATTTTTTCCAGGGTATTTTCCAGTTGTTCTAACACCAGGGCCGGGGGTTTGAGCACAATCAGCAAAACAATGAGCAAAGGCAGAGCAATGATCCAGAACAATACCCGAGCAAACACCTTCAGCAATTGCAGGGGACTAAAAGCAGATATTTTGGACGGAGATTCAGCAGGCGTTTCGGACATGGTTCATTACGGTTAGGAGCATAGATTATATGCAGTATAGAGCAGTGTGCATGTGAATCATGTAAAAAAGACACGGGGGTTCACAAAAATTTACTTTTGTGACAGGAGTTGTTGCACTTCACGGTCAAAGTCACTGTGCAAACCGTAGTGCTGCTGCACCTTTTGAGTATTCAAGGACACATTTAAGGGGCGAGGTGCCACAAAGGGCAGATCAGCGGCTTTCACCGGTTGAATCAGGGTCTCATCTAGCCTCAGCTCACGGGCCACCCGCATGCCCAGCTCATAACGGGACACCGACGTACCTCCCAGATGATAAAGCCCCGTGGCCTCAAAGAGCTGCGGAATCCAGGCCGCCAACGTGTCCACAAAGAGCGGAGAACTGTACTGGTCCGTGGCCAGAGAAATAGACTTTTGCTGGCGAAGCGAGTCGGCCACCCAGCGCACAAAGGGCACTTTACCCGAAGCCGTCCAGGACATAAACGTCAAGCGTAAAATCAGACTGTGTTCATAACCGTACAGCATATTTTCGGCCATCAGCTTGGTGTGAGCATAGAAGTTAACCGGAGCAGGCACATCCGTTTCACGATAGTGCCCCCTGCGACCGTCAAACACATCGTTGGTGGACACAAAGATCACTTTGCAGCCCACGGCTTCTGCGGCCTGACGCACGTGCAGGGTGCTGAGGGTATTCAGTTTAACCGCCAGGCCAATGTCTCGCTCACAGCGATCCACATTCGTCAAGGCCACGGTGTGCACAATGGCATCCGGCTGCCGTTGCTTCACGAGGGTAGCAATGGGCTCAGGCTGCGTTAAATCCAAAGACAGCTGATCTTCTGAGGGGTTTTCATAGGCCAGGCCACACACTTCATACTGCTGCGTCCAGGCCGCAAAGAGTCTGCTTCCCAGGCCACCAGAAGCCCCGGTGAGCAAAATTTTCAGCATCGCTTAGCGTCTCACCTGAAGCGACACCTAAAGGGACACATCGTCCTCAAAGGAGGCAGGGCGCATGGCCTTAAAAGAGGCAAATTCCACCAGAGGCACGTGGCCTTCGGGATCTTCGCCGAGGGGCTGGTTCCGTTTGTCTTCGGGAATCTGTTCTATATCAATAAAACCCACCAGCAAATAGGGGTTAAATTGAAATTGCATGGCTACCCGACTGAAAAAGTCTTCCTGAGCATAAGCGGCTTTGCAGCGGGTACACATGACCACCGGTCCATTGCAAATCACCGCTTCACCGGTTTCATTGATCATCATCAGGGGATAGGTTTCGGAATCCGGCAGCAGCATGTCGCATTCAACGCATTGTTGCGGCGGGGCTTCTTCACACAGTAAAAAGTCGCGGTCTTGTAATTTTTCGTTCATCATTCTAATCCTTCAGGTCGTTGCGTATGCCAGTCCGTGGCCCGCTCATAGGCTGCGGCCATCTGGTACATTTCGGCCTCAGCCAGAGACTTGCCCATAATCTGGAGGCCTACCGGTAGCCCGTCCACAAAACCACAGGGCAAAGACATGGCCGGAATCCCCGTTAAATTGGCCAGCACCGTCAAAATATCTGTGGAGTACATTTGCAGGGGGTCCTGAATGCGCTCTCCCATTTTAAAGGCCGTGACGGGCGCGGTGGGAGCCATCATAACGTCACAGGTTTCGAACGCTTTTTTCACGTCGTTAATCAACAACGTGCGGGCCTTCTGGGCTTTGAGATAGTAAGCGTCATAATACCCCGAAGACAGCGCAAAGGTGCCCAGCATAATGCGCAGCTTGACTTCGTTCCCAAAGCCTTCAGAACGGGAGTTCAGATACAGTTCCAATAAATCTTTAGACTGGTCGCTGCGGTGCCCATAGCGCACGCCGTCAAAACGGGCCAGATTAGAGCTGGCCTCTGAGGTGGCAATCAAATAATAAGCAGCCAATGCATAAGGCAGGGTGGGCAAAGACACCTCTACCACCTTAGCTCCCAGCTCTTCGTAGACCTTTAATGCCTTCTCTACGGTTTCCTTGATGCGAGCATCCACACCCTTTGCCATCATTTCTGAAGGCACGCCGATCACTTTGCCCTGAATAGAAGAGTTCAGATGACGGGTAAAGTCTTCTGCTGTAAGATCATGCAAACTGGTGGAATCTCTGGGATCGGGGCCGGCAATCAAGTTCAATAACTGAGCGTTGTCTGCCACGGTGGTGCTCATGGGTCCAATTTGGTCAAGGGAGGAAGCATAGGCCACCAAGCCGTAGCGAGAAACCCGTCCGTAGGTGGGCTTCATACCCACCACACCACAAAAAGAAGCGGGAAGACGAATACTGCCACCGGTAGAAGACCCCAGACTCCAGGGCACCAGATCTGCGGCCACCAGAGCTGCTGAGCCACCACTGCTTCCACCGGGCACCCGTTCCAGATCCCAGGGGTTGTGGGTCTGTTGAAAAGCGGAGTTTTCGGTGGAAGATCCCATGGCAAACTCGTCCATATTGGCCTTGCCCACAATGGGCACCCCGGCCGCCTTGAGACGGGTGGTGATATGTGCGTCAAAGGGAGAAATATAGTTGCTCAACATTTTAGAACCACAGGTTAAACGGTGGTCCGCCAGCGCTATATTGTCTTTTAGCGCCAGAGGAATTTGCCAGAGAGAGTTAGAGAGCCCGTCCTTTTCGGCATTCTCGGAGGTGACGGGTGTTTCGTAATGGTCCAGGAACCCCTGAATACGGGGTTCAATGGCCTGAATGCGCTGAGCGTAATGCGCCGTAATTTCTTCGGGTTTTATGGTTTTATTCACCAGTTCCTGATGCCAGTGGTGAGCGGTATAACGTGTGGTTGTCATTCTTCCTGACCTTCGTTGAAGTGTTCTTGAGACCTTTGATACATATTTAGGGGTGGTATTAAATAGTTAAAAAAGATGCACAAAAAGTCACGCAAAATAGCCTATCACATCTATTTCGGACTTAACAGTTAACAGTATACCTGTTATTCTGATAAGCAAAGATTAAGCAATGAGGAAGTTACCGCGTGTTTGAACGTCCGAAGATTCTGGTTCTTGATGATGAACCCGATGTGAGAAATTTGCTCACCCGCATTTTAAAAGAAGAAAATTATCAGGTGAGCGATGTCGACAATGCTGAAGATGCCCTCACCATGATGGAAGAAGATGTCCCCAATCTGGTGATTGCGGACATTAACCTGCCGGGAATGAGCGGACTGGACTTTTTCAAGCTCGTTAAAGAGAATCATCCTCAGCTGCCCTTTATTTTTCTGTCGGGTTTAACAGACGAATTTGATAAGGTGCTCGGTCTGGAATTGGGTGCAGAAGACTATATTACCAAGCCCTTTGGGGTACGGGAATTTAAAGCCCGGGTCAAAGTGGTACTGCGCCGTCTGACCACCAAAGCGGCTCCAGAACCCGCTGAAGAAATCGACCCGGATGCCCATGTAGATCTCAGTATTGACATTCCCAAACGCCAGGTTTTTGTACAAGAAGAAGAAGTCAATCTCACCAAAAAAGAATTCGATATTCTCGTACTTCTGGCCTCTCGCCCCGGTCAGGTGTTTACCCGCGAACATATTCTGGATGTAATCTGGAACAATGATACCGGCGTTAGCGATCGGACGGTGGACGTACACATTGGCCGCCTGAGAGAAAAAATCAACATCCATCCGGATCACCCACCCTATATTGAAACCGTCAGAGGCGTGGGATACCGCTGCAACACGAGTATTGCGGTGCGCGTGATTCAAAAATAAGCGGTATACGCAACCCCTTTTCATTGGTTATAATAGCTCCAAAACACTGGAGCTATTTTTTATGAAAGTACACGCCTGGATTTTAACCGCCCTGATGGCTGTCAGCATCGGAGGCGTCCAGACCTTAGCACAGGCCCCCTTTCGCGAGAATCCCGCACCGCAAAACCATGCGCAGGACATCGATCCCAATCTATTGATCAAATCGCAACAGGCCTATGCCAAATTGCAAAAAGAATCGCCAATTCTGCTCGACGTGCGCTCCCGGGAAGCCTTTAATGTGGAGCATATTGCCGGAGCTATTTCTTACCCCTACCCCATTATTAAAAACACCAAAAACTATCCTTTCCAGGACAAAAATCGTCAGATGCTGGTGTACTGCGGCTGCCCCCACCATTTATCGGGCCTGAGCGCGGACATTTTACAAAAGCGCGGCTATAAAAACGTCAAGGTCATCGACGAGGGCTACTGGGGTTGGAAAGCCATGAACCTGCCGGTCATGGTGAACCCCAACGCGCCGGCCAAGGTCTCCATGAGTTTTGGCGGAAAAATCACCCAGGGCGGTCGTCCCGCGGTTTTCGAAGACGTGTTCCTGCGTCATCCTGAAACGGGTCAGCTGGAAGCCACCCGCACCGACAAAGAAGGAAACTTCCGCATGGCCCTTCACTTCTTCAATACCGAAAACACCGACAAGGTGGAGTTTGAAGTGCGGGATCGTGTTTTAAAAACCATGGCCCTTGGAGAACTGGACAAAGCACCGATTCAACTCCAGATGCCCACACAGCTGGCCTCCCGTTAATGGTGAGCGCACTGACATCCTGCGTGGAGCAAGCAGAAGTAGAGCAAGCGGGGCTAGAACAATTGCTCTCAGCAGTGGCCCCGCTTCAACAGCGATTGAGGCAGCACGTGCTTTATACGGGGCTTCAGGAGCCTGATAGTGTTCGGCAGTTCATGTCTCACCACGTGTTTGCGGTGTGGGACTTTATGAGCCTGTTAAAAGCACTCCAACAGCAGCTGAGTTGCACCACCGTACCGTGGATGCCCGGCCCTGAACCCGAAAGCCGCCGCCTGATCAACGAAATTGTTCTGGCAGAAGAGAGCGATCGTTTGCCCGACGGACGCAGTTTGAGTCACTTTGAGTGGTACGTGGAGTCCATGAAGACTTGTGGCAGCTCCACGGATTTACTGGACCAGTTTTTTGCCCGGTTGCAAACGAATAGCCATGATGTAAAAAAGCCCACAGAGATGCTGCATTTTCTTGAGTCTCAGCACTTTTTGCCCGAGCATGTTCAGACCTTTTTGCACACCACCTGGGAGATTCTGGCCACACAAAAACCCCACTGTATTGCCGCTGCTTTTACTCTGGGTCGCGAAAATATTATCCCCGATATGTTTACGGCGGTGATTCAAAACCTGTCACAATCGCGCACAGAATTTGCGGGCTTTGCGGACTACTTACACCATCATGTGGAACTGGACGGAGACACCCACGGACCCCAGGCCCTGCGCATGCTGAGCCTGCTCTGTGAGGACGAAAATACTCCTCAAACCACAGAAACCCGATGGCGCGAAGCCACCACAGCAGCCAAACAGGCGCTGCACGCCCGAGAAATTTTGTGGAACGGCATTGCGGCGAGCCTCAGCCTGTGAAAACACTTCTAAGCAGAGGGCCCCGCATCATCATAAGCATGAGCCTGTGTCTTTTATCAGGACTCTGCGCTCAGAGTGCTCAGGCGCTGGAGTCCTACGACGCTGCCCCCGCTGAGGTGTTTGCCCGGGCGTTGACCTTTGGACAGGCCAGCGCCGTGGAAACCTACATTGCTGAAGAACACCCCGATCTGGAAAATGAATTGCCGGGACCCGCTCAGACCCGTCTGCGCCCCATGAGCCTTGTCATTACCCAGTTACACAGCCATCAGCGCTCGGCGCTGAGTCGCCAGAAACCCCTCACCACCCCGGTGAACGAAGCAGCACTGGTGAACGCATTATTACGTTTTGGGGCACAGAGCGTTTATCAGGAACCGGATTTAGAAGACAATACGCCTCTGCATCTGGTATTTGGACTGCCGCCAAATCTGCAACAAAAGGTCATGGGTACGCTATTTCGCTTTCACGGCGATCGCAACCTCACCCTGGAAAATGCCCGTGGTGAAACCCCCGTCACGTTGGCCAAAAAAGCCCAGCCCGCTCTGGGCAAACAGCTAGAAAAGCATAAGCCCTCTGGCCTGAGCGACTACCAGATTCGCAGTGCGCCTTTTGCCTATGCAAAAGGGGTTCGCATCTACGAACAACTGGCCCGGGAACAGAGCCTGGCTAACGCCGTCAAAAACAAGGATTTTGCGCTGGCAACCACCTGGCTCAACAAGGTCTCTCCTGACACCTATGCGCTTTATCCGGCGGGCCAGCCTTTACTGCATCATATGGCCAGGTTCTCAGATGACCGGTGGCTCAAACTCTGGCAGTCCCAACAGGCAGACTTTACTATCAAAAATCTGCAGCGACAGCAGGTGCTTCACACCCTGGTACAACAGCCTCCTGAAGGCTATGCGGCCGCAGAACGATTGGCTTTGCTACTGGCAGCGGGAGCCCGCCTGAATGCCCGAGACAATGAAGGCATGACCCCTTTACAATGGGCCAAAAAAGCAAACCAGCAGGTCTGGGTAGACGTGCTGGTTAAGGCCGGAGCCCGTTAGTTTATTTTTAAAGCCTTATTTTAAAAGCTTATCAATTTGCTGAATCACGCTGCCGGGCAACTTATTCCAGTTACCGGTGGCCTGATACTGTTGCTTGAGCTGTTTAAAGGGCTTTTCACGATCGCTGAAGGTGCCGTCGTAAGCCTCAGTAATCTGACCAAGCAGTTTAGCGGAGCTGGGCTCACCGTACTGAGTAGATACCGTAGCCAGTTTGTCTAAGACCACAAAAGCGCGGTTGTCGCTGAGGTCATTCATAAACTTGCTCACGGGGAAGCCGGGTTGACTCATGACTTCGGTGGTGGCCAGCGGATTCACGGATTCGTGAGTTAAAATGCGCCCCAGTACTTCTGACTGGCCCTTGTTCACCAGGGTTTGAGAGAGTTCTACCTTATCAGCCATAGAACCCTGTTCCCAGATTTGTACCGCCGTGCCGCGAATTTCGTCAGGCTGGTTGGGACCGCCAAAGAACATATATTTTTTGTCGTCAAGCAGCTCATTGAGCTGGGTTTTTAAGGGGCCCAGATCCGCTGTGGGGGGCTGGAAACCGCCTTCTGCCGCAGGAGGAGCTGCCGCTGCTTCTTCAGGGGTAGCTGGCAACGGAATTTCGTTATTGGCAGGAGCCGCCGGTTCAGGCTTGGACTGC
>CAYFGW010000189.1:0-9992 GCA_964342365.1 uncultured Candidatus Sericytochromatia bacterium
GGCTCGTTTGGCTTTGAGGGCCAGCACCGCATAACCAATGGCTCTCGCCATCTGACAATTCCAGAAGGTGGCGTTAAGCACTTCCCCAGGAGACAGCACTTCAAGTAAATGAATAGCTCTTTTTGGCAAGGGTAGAGCCCAGCAGGCGCTGATGGCGTAAAATAACTGCAAATGAATCCGACGTTCGCTGGACAGTCCCTGTTCAAAGACGTTGGGCTGTTCGAATACTTCCCGATAACATTCGTAAGCGTTTTTCATGAGCGCTTCTGCCTCTGAGCGGTATTCCGGCAGGTCCTGCAAGCGGCGTAAGATTAAGTTGGCCACATCGTGATACAAATTGGCCAGTTCTTTTTTGTAAAAAAACACGTCTTGCTGAGAACTCAGGTGCTCGTGATAGTGCCTGAGCTGCTGGCTGGCTTTTTTAAACAGTGCCACGCCTTCTTTGGCCCGGGCCGTGGCGGGTTGGCGGAGCAATTGCCGCGCCAGGGTTCCCGTATAGACGGCCACACTGCAAAAGACGTCAGCCTCTACCGCTTTTCCTTTGCGTTTTAAAACATTGCGAAATTGCATATCCGATAATTCCCGATTCTGATTTTCGAGAATATATTGAATGCCCCAGGCTACTGCCATCGTTCGCAAAAGGGTGCGTTGGAGTGCGGGCATGGCTTTGCACAATGCGTTGCGATGGAGCAATCGATCTGAAATTTCCCAGCTGTACTGTACAAAGGTTTCCACCTGATACACGTCCAGCGTCAGAAAACCACCGTCTCCCTCCAGAATATGCCGATCCACGGCTCCCTGCAATAAACGGGTGCTTTCGTTGAGTCGATTAATAATCTCTGTTAAGGTTTCCACACAACGCAGCTGACCAAAGGGGATTTCATATCCGCCTTCTACCCTGTAGCGCCCGTGGAGGTTTTTGTCTTTGCCCAGCAGCTGACGCAGGCGGGCTTTCTCACTTTTTTTGACAAAGAGAGTGGGGTAGTTTTTATTGTAATCCAGGGTCAGTGGTTCTATTTCTTTGAGCACCTCTTCCAAAGTGCTTAATAATTCAGGGTGTATTTGACGATAGTCCTCCAGCACGTTCATCGTGTGCTGAGTCATCTGTGCTGCCACCTTGTTTTTAATGCCTTCTGCGGTCAGCGGTCCGTCCGCGTAGCGCAACAGCACCATCAGTTCTTCCAGCGTTTCTTCTTGCTGATGAGGCGGGCAAAAGTAATGCACCAATACCTTTAAGTAGTCCGGCTTGGGCCGAAAATAATTGCCTGTTTTTGTACTAAACCACGTGGACAACGTGGACTGGGGAATCTCCATATCCAGGGACTGTAAATGCGCCAGAATGTCTTTTTGACTGTACTTACTGTCTTTCCAGAGTTGTTTTAAAATATGTTTGGCTCTGAGGATTTGTTCCTGTTCTTGTTCACTAAAACCAATTTTCATGACACACCACCTTGTTATTTAAAGTGTATCCCATAGATTTGGCCATCCCCTTTAAAAACTCGATATCTCAGATCTTAAATGGGTCTGGTCAACTGGGGCTGTCCCAGAGTCCCCAGATGTCGCCCTCTATACGGTGTTGGGTCAGATCCTGAGTTAGTCCCATGAAAGCACAACGCCACTGGCTTTGATCCACTGGATACGAGCAAAGCCTGTAAGTATAGGGCTGATGCATGCCCAGATGCACCCGGTTTTTAATGCCCGCATCATAGAGTAAATGGGTGTCAGCATAGTGCAAACGGGGAGATAAGATCGCGTGTATACCCTGCTGCTGATTGCGTTTCCAACGGGCATAAAGCGCCAGCCAGTGGGCCAGAGATAAGCTAACCTGTTGATGGTGAAGATAAACGCATTCAGCCCGTGGGTTTGGCATCTGTTGTAGCTGGTAAGCCAGGTCCTTTAACGAAAACCGGTGGGGAGCAAGACGCTGGATATTCAGTGTCACACCGTGGGCTTTCAAAGCTTCAAAAAGCGGGGGAGCAGTATCTGTATCAGATACATAAATCACCTGTACGGGTGCCTGAGGAATTTGCAGTGTTTGAGTGATACGAGGTTGAGTGACGCGGGTTTGCGCTCCTGTGACGGCCCGGGTCGGCTGTATGGAAGGGCGTAAGAAAAAGGGCAGGTGTCTTTGGTATTTGAGCACAAAATGCCGCTGTTGCTTCAGATAGTGTTTATTGGGCCGCCCGGGTGATTTATGGGTAATGCCCAGTTGTGTTAATACGCCACAGCTGCGAGGTTGGGCCAGAGTTTGACGCAGTGAGAAAGCCAGATCGTAAAAGTGAAAGTGGAAATCTGTGTCAAAAGGTTGTGGGTTATACAGCCGAGGGCGATACATGGCCAGAAACAAACCGTCCAGCACCGCCACCGGCAGAGGATTTTTGAACCGTTCTGAGTAATAACTCTCATACACGCGGGTATGCCCCGTGGGGGCCTCTGGATCTACCGGGATCAGGTGTTTGACGCGGCCTACCAGATGTTCTCGCCGTTGCCAGAACACCCCATTTTGCGCTAGCGACACACTGCCCGCTGCAGACAGGGCGGCAAAATGAGAAGTGGTGAAGGCCTTGATGACCTGAAGACCCCAGTGACTGTTACGGGCAAAGCGTAAGTCATCGTGTAAACAGCACACCACCTCATAACGAGCTGCTTTTAAAGCGGCGTTATAAATTTCGCTCAGCCCCCGCACGCCGGGGTTTATCACTTTAATCAGCTGAATTTGAGACCGTTTCAGGCCGCTGGTACCTATATAATGGTGCAGGGTTTTGTTGAGTAAGGGCGTGTGTTTGCGAGAGGACACCACAAGGGTCAGGCCCTCAGCCAAGATATTCTCGTCCGGCTTTAAGGCCCGCTTCGTAACCAATTTGAACGTAATTTTCGAGCAATTGCTGACGGTCATTGCGATACATGCCCGCAAAGGGGTCACCGTCCAGATTAATGCTGGGTTCAATGAAAATCACTTCCACGGTGCGCATGCGGCGAAATTTTTCCAGGGTGGAAAACCCGGCCACTTTGAGTAAATTGCTGTTGTGCTGATTTTCTATATAGTTGCCCTGATCGTCTTTTTCCAGCATCTCTTGCAGCATTTCAATGCGTTCATTGATCTGCTGAATTTTGCGGTAATCGTTGGCCAGGTCTTTATTCAGGGTGATTTTATACACCTGATCCGCGATGGTGAGCATATTATCGAGACGGCCTGAAGTAGGCTGAGTCACGGGCATGCAGGACACCATAAAGATGGTGCGCACCCGGGGATCTAACTTGATGGCGCGGCCAAAGGGCGCGTTTTTGGTGAGGCCGCCGTCGCTGAAATAATCCAACTTGCCCCGACTCATCAACTGCACCGGCGGGAAAACTCCCGGAAAACTACAGGAGGCCTGCACCACGGTGCGTAAGCTACTAAAAACGTCATCAATGCTTTCTTCGTCCTGATCGGGGTGCAAATGAAAATTTACATAGCCGCCGTAGTTAATCAGAGGTTGGGAAGCATAGGTATCCACAAAGCCTGATAGGCTGGTAATGGAAGCGGCAAAATGAATTTCGCGCTCAATTTTGCGGGGCGTTTTGAGTCCCCGTGCCAGATGTTGCTCAAAATGCCGGTCGCTGAAGATGGAGGTAAATTTCAGTTTGAGCAATTCCCGCAAATTCAGAGGACTGAACAGGCGGTTCAGGCGACGCAGGGAAAATAAGTTGAAGGGGCGGCTGTCCAGGGCACTTTGTAAGCTGCTATCCTCATGGGCCCGGGTAGACCAGATACTTTGCACACTGGTGTGATGGAGCCACGTATTTACAATGGTTTGATCCACCCAGTAGGGCGTAAAGCGATCCTCTGCAATCAGCTTGGCGGCAAAAGAACCGTTTAAAGCCCCTGCAGACGTGCCCACAATGGCTGTGGGCGTAATATCAAGTTCTGCAAAGGCCTTGATCACACCCGCGTGAAAGGCACCTTTAGCCACGCCCCCACTGAGGGCCAATGCGCAAGGTGCCCGTTCCGTCACGGATTTTGGATCCAGTTGAGAACTTTCTGCGCGGGGGTAAATTCCGGTTCCCGGCTAACGGCTTCTTCCAGGTTGGTGATCAGTTCTGCTTTGTCATCAGGCGTCTGCAATTTGCGTTTGGCCTGCTGAAATTCCTGGCGCACGCCTTTGGATTTGTTTTCGAGCATGGCCAGTACCAGGTTGAAGTGGGCCTGATAATTGCTGGGATCTAAGCGCAGAGCCTGCTGGCACAGTTTTTCTGCTTGTTGGCTGTCGCCACTGTCGTTGCGCAGCAGGAGTAGCCAGGCCAGGCAGGTGTAGCCCACGCTGTCGCGGGGACTCAGGGTAATGCCCTCTTCAAAGGTGGCAATCACCTTTGCATAATCTTCTTTGGCTTCATACATGGCCAGCCCTTTTTCAAAGGGGTGAGTGGCTTCTTCAGAAACGTTGGTTTCAGGGGTGTCGGTTTCAGTTGTCATGGCACTGACCTTTCAAATTCTTCTTTCATGTGCTTCATCGTCTGGTTCAACAGGGTGCGGCGGGCCAGCGCAATGGCGTTGGCAATGGCGGCGGACTGTGCCCGGCCATGGGTAATAATGACCAGTTTTTCTAAGCCCAGCACCAGAGAACCTCCATGTTCAGTATAGCGAAAACGAGCGGTTTCTGGGGTGTCATGCAGCTCCGGACAAATATCCATAAAAAACTCACTGAGACCCTCGGTCAATTTGAGGAGGAGGTTGCCCGTAAAACCGTCACATACCGCCACATCTACCTTATTCAAAGGCAGATCCCAGCCTTCAATATTGCCCGCAAAATTGAGCTGGCTCTGGCTCAGAAGTTCGTGGGTTTGCCGCCAGAGGGTAGGTCCTTTGCTGGGCTCTTCACCCATATTCAGTAAACCCACGGTAGGTTCATCTTTGCGGAGAATGTGTCGGGCAAAGCTGCTGCCCAGTTCGGCGATTTTGTGCATTTCTGCGGCGGTACACTTGCTCTGAGCCCCCACGTCTAAGAGCACGGTTTCACCTTGCCTGCCCGGAAAAAGTACCGCTAACGCCGGGCGACGTACCTGAGGCAATCGCGGAATTTGCTGGGTGGCACTCACCACCGTAGCACCACTATTGCCCGCCGAAATAAAAGCCTGGGCAAGATCCTGACACAGGGTCTGAATACCTTGTACCACACTGGCGTCCGGCTTGTGCTTGAGGGCTTTAACAGGGGATTCGTGCATGGCAATAGGCGGGCCCGTCACCTGACTTTGAACCCGTTCGCCAAAGCACGCAAAAAGCTCAGCTGCTGCTGGTGTTTTTAAACTCTCTGGAGTTCCTACCAGCAGCAGCTGAACGTCTGAATAGATAAGTAATGCTTGTTTTGCGCCAGCGAGTATGGCTTCAGGAGCATAGTCTCCGCCATCAATATCCAGTGCAATACGCAAGCAGGAATTTAGCCTTCAGCGACCTGAAAAACTTCGCGGCCCTTGTAGTAACCACAGCTGGGGCATACCATGTGGCTGGGTTTGGGTTCAGCACATTGCTCGCACTTAACGAGGGTAGGGAGCTGTACTTTGCGCATCCAGTGCTGTCTGCGGCTGTTGCGTTTGGAGTTAGATGTTTTCTTTTTGGGTTGTGGCATGGGTTTGCTTGGCGTTTAAGGGAAAACGCGCCAACCTCCTTTAGTTTTAAATTAATTGTCGCTGGGCTTTTCCCAGGACTTGACCTTATCTCGAATGGCCTGCCATGCGGGATCGATGTCATCGCCAGCGTCTGCGGCGGGATCTCGCGCATATTTGGACAGTTCTTCATTATAACAGTTTTCTGACTCAAGTTTTTGCATGGGCAAATTCAAAATCAAATACTGCCGTAACAATTCCAGCAGGTTGATGTTTTCTTCCGGTGTGACGCTGTCTACTGCATCTTCACTGGTAAACTCAGTTTGCTCCACCAGGTGATGGTGCGTGACCACTTCAATACCGTCTTCAAACTCAATGTCTAAATCCGTTTCATAGTTTTCCAGAGTGCGATCGCTGGTGAGTTCTACACGGGCGTTGAGCTTGCCGATGTAGCGCACCATATTGACTTCTCTTCTGAGGGTGAGCGTGCCCGCAATGGACACCACGCGCATATCTTCATCGGACAGCAGCGCAGGGGGTGCGTCCACTTGCCACACGAAGGTTTTGTCGCGCATATATTCGAGTTCATGGGCACTCACGCCCGGAGCCTGATAAGAAGTCATGATATAACCAGATTACTATCGAAAAGGATTAAACTAAATTTAATGTAGCATTAAAGCGGGAGGGGTACAAGAGTATTCAGCACAACTCTACATCTTTTTAGCGGTACGGGGATCAATCATGTCTCGCAGGCCGTCACCCATCAGATTGAAGGCTACCACCACTGCGGTAATGGCCATTCCGGGAAAGGTTAAGGTCCAGGGCGCCGTGCGAATAAAGTCTTTGGACTGGGCCAGCATGGTGCCCCATTCGGGAATGGGGGGCTGTGCTCCCAGGCCGAGAAAGCTCAGGCCCGCGGTTTCTAAGATAGCGGCACCAATTCCCAGAGTCACTTGCACAATCAGAGGAGACAGGCAGTTGGGTAAAATATGACGCAGAATAATATACCAATCGCTAGCACCCATGCTGTGGGCGGCTTCAATAAATTCCTGATTGCGCAATTGGAGTGTGGTGGAGCGCAAGAGTCGGGCGTAAATGGGCACGTTTACAATTCCAATAGCAATCATGGCGTTAATTAAGCCCGGCCCCAGAATGGCCACAATCAAAATAGCCAGCAGAATACTGGGAAAGGCCAATAAAATATCCACGCCCCGCATGAGGAATTCGCCCAGTTTGCCGCCAAAATAGCCTGCAGTGACGCCAATAAAAGACCCAATGGCCATGGCTATGCCCACAGAGAGTAGGCCCACCATCAGCGAAATGCGGGCGCCGTATACCACGCGAGCAAACACGTCACGGCCCAGATCGTCGGTACCAAACCAGTGGGAGAACGACGGGGGTAACAGACGCTGAGGTAAATCTTTACCAATGGGATCGTAACTGGTAAACAAAAAAGGAAAAGCGGTCAGCAGCAAAAAAACGAGCACTACCGAGCCGCCAATCATAAAAGAGCGATTGCGCAGAATGCGTCGCGCAATCACTTTCCAGGAATCTTGTTCGCTATGTTGTAAGGGTGCTGTGACAAGATCCTGTGTAATCATTAAATTTGCTCCATAATCCCACGCACCAGCGCTTTAAAAGTCGGGCCACTTTCTTTAACCACTTGCAACACCTCTTCACCGGTGGCATGATGGCCCGTGTCGGGAATGGCCATGTCAGATACCAGAGCCAAGCCCAGTACCTTAAGACCGCAGTGTACCGCCCGAATGACTTCTGGCACGATGGACATACCAATGCTGTCCGTGCCCCACTTCATGAGCATGCGCAGTTCGGCAGGGGTGAAAAACACGGGACCGTTAATGGAACAATACACGCCTTCGTGCAGGCGATAGTTTTGTTCTAAGGCCACTTTGTGAGCCAGTTCCCGCAGTTCGGGGGTGTAGGCATCAAACATGACGGGAAAACGGGGGCCCACTTCATCATCATTGGGGCCAATCAGGGGATTGCTGCTGGTGAAATTGATGTGATCGCGGATCACCATAATGTCTCCGGCTTTGAAGTTGTAGTTCAGGCCGCCGCTGGCACAGGTGGTAATCAGCGTGTGAATGCCCAGTTCGTGCATCACCGCCACCGGCAGAGAGACTTCCGCCTGAGAATAGCCTTCGTAGGTGTGAAAACGCCCCTGCATCATGACTACTTTTTTGCCAGCCAACTCACCCAGCACCATATTGCCCGCGTGACCGGGAGCGGTAGATTCGGGGAAATTGGGAATCTCGCTGTAGGGAATCACCGTGGCATTTTCGGCTTCTTCAGCCATTACGCCGAGTCCTGAGCCTAAGATCATGCCGTAGTCGGGCACGAGATCGCAACGCTCGCGAATAAATGCGGCCATGTTTTTGATGTCTTCGGGAGTCATAATAGAGCCTTTCCACTGCTTTGGAGACGGTTTGTCTGTTCGTTATTGTGCCAGTTCGGCGCAGGAGGATTATACCATGACCTGATTTACAGTCATATAAGAGCTCAATCAAGCGAGCTCCCTAACACATAATCCACTTCACCGGTCTTCAAATAACGCCCGTATTCCGCACTGCCTTTTAGTAAATAGCCTATAGTCTTATTCTGAGTGATCTCAGGCATATACACCACGCGCCAGCGGTTTTCTTTCATGGTTTGTGGGGCAGAGGGTTTGAGCTGTTCCGGGCCAATCACCTGAATGTCGAAGTTTTCGTTTAGGCGCTGGTTCAATTGTTTTGCATTTTCAGGGAATCCGTTGTTTGCGTTTTTTTGTAAAAATTGATGTACGGTTTGCATGTCCTGACCCAGTTTAATCACGTCTTGACGGTGGACAATGGCTGAGTTTCCGGGTGCAAAGATGACGAGTGCCACGCATAATAGTGCGCCAACACTCAGTAAAATTCCCTGACCGCGAAAGTGCAGCGACCGCTGGCAACGTTTTTGCCAGAAGCTAAACCCCACGGCGAGAACCGTTATTCCCAAAGCAAAAAGCCCTATCGGAAACACAAAGGCATCCACGAGCATATACAACGTAAATCCCGTCAGAACAGCGTATACAAAGCAAAAAAGCACAAATTTCAGAGATTCAAACTTTCGCATGCTCGTATTGTATAATGAGTTGCAAAAAAGGGAGTTTTAACCATGGCCATTGATTACGTACAAAAAGAGTTTTTCTACAACAAATTGAGTTATTTGTCCTATGTGGCGCGCACTGAAAACATGACCTTTGAGGGTGATGTACAGGATTGGGTGTCTCAGGTCAATGCCGCAGAGGATAAGGAAGCCAAGCAAAAAGAGCTGCTGGAAATTTTCTGGCAAATTCCCTCAGAAGAAGAGCGGGAAAAAAAGTTAGACGAGATGCGTGCGGCGGAAGCGTACATCGAAGAAGAGCGTAAAAAAGACGTTAAAGATGAAAACTGGAGCATCTTCGACGACTAATCTCATATCCTTTTTTTGACGCGGCGTGTTATAATCAAAGAAATTAACGCACCGCATCAAAAGGAGAGAGTATTTATGTTACCAGATATTATCCGTCACGGTTTGACCCTGCAAGTTGAAATTATTGCCATGGTGAGCGAAGAAATTCAGCAGCGCGCCGAAAGCTATGTGCAAGAACACTCCGATGAGTCTTATGAGCGCTACCTCAATCAGATTATTGATAACGTAGAAAAAACCGTGGACTTTGTGAGTGCACCCATTGAACAGTGGATTCAGTATTCTAAAAAGCTCCAGGAAAACACCAACAATCCCCTCTCTTTGAACTGGAATGAAGGTTTAGAAACCCTCAATACCCGCATTCAGGAGCTGAAAAATAACCTCAGAGCCTGAACGTGAACATCCATCTGGACGCTTTGCAGAACGTAAAGCGTAAAGACCTCGAAACACAACTCAGGGCCCTTCCCTTAGACAAACCCCTGGCAGACTGGTCTGCCTCTGACGCCCCCTTGCAAGACATTCCCATTGGAATTTGTCGCCATCCGGTGGCGTTTTTGTCTTTAAAAGGCGTTCTCTATGCCTTTAAAGAACTCCCTGACGCACTGGCTCGCCATGAATACACTCAACTCTCAGCTCTTCAGCAAAAACAGGTGTCCACCGTGGGGCCTGTGGGTTATGTGTTACTACCGGAACGCCAGTGTTCTTTGCTTATCACCCGCTACCTGGAACACGCTGTGCCCTACCGACTCTTATTTACTCGCCCCGATCTGGACAGCTACAGAGAACATTTACTGGATGCGGTAACGGGACTGCTGGTGGAACTGCATTTGAATCACGTGTTCTGGGGGGATTGCTCCCTTTCAAATACCTTGTTCCGTCAGGATGCGGGATATTTACAGGCTTATCTGGTAGATGCTGAAACCACAGAAATCCACACCGAAATGTCCGATGCCCTCAGAGAA
>CAYFGW010000190.1:0-9978 GCA_964342365.1 uncultured Candidatus Sericytochromatia bacterium
CTTCGTTCGCTTCGTTCAGGCCGTCGCGCTGACGCGTCCTGCGCGCGGCGGCCTTCAAGACCCCGTCGGGACATGACCCACTTCTTATTGCTTTTTGGGGGATCGGGGACCTGGGATTCGTGGTATTTTGAGAAAAAATGTGCAATGAAAAGAGATAAGCATGAGCAGTTATCAGGAAAATCTGGAAAAAATGGCGGCGGAGCAAAAAATGCCGGTGTTTTTTCACCCGGAGCAATTGAGCTTCAAACCCCTTTATGAATGGGCTTTAGGAAAGCGCATTAAGCATCCTGAAACCACGGAGCGGGCTGAAAGCATTTTGAGTTCGGTCAGAGAAGACAGTGACTTTGCAGTGTTTGAACCTCACTTAATTTCCACCACGCTGCTGCGTCAAACCCACGATTATCAGCTGTTGACGCTGTACAACACCACCCATTTATTGCCCGAAGGCAAAACCTTCTACCCCACGGTGTTTCCCAAAACCTCGCTGGGAGATCCCACCAATATTTACCATGCGGGATACTTTTGTTTTGATGTGGGCACTCCCCTCAATTCTCAAACGTATGCGGCGGCTTCCTGGAGTGCCTCTTGTGCCTATGATGCGGCTGCGGCGGTGGCGGACGGTGTGGTAAAAATGGCCTATGCCTTGTCACGACCACCGGGGCACCATGCGTCTGAAGCTCAGTTCGGGGGCTACTGCTACTTCAATAATGCGGCCATTGCCTGTCAGCGTCTGTTGCAAAATGGAGAGCGGGTGGCCATGCTGGATATTGACTTCCATCACGGGAACGGCACACAGGACTTGTTTTATGATTCGGACAAGGTACTGACCCTGTCCCTTCACGGCGATCCCAGAACATCTTTTCCCTATTACAGCGGCTTTTCTCACGAAACCGGAAACGGCAAAGGCAAGGGATATAACCTGAATTTTCCGCTGCCCAAGGGCATGCTGTTTGAGGATTACAGCAAGTACGTGGAGCGTCAGGTGATGAACGACATCCGCAACTTTGACCCCGATTATCTGATTATTTGCGCCGGCTTTGATACCTATCATAAAGATCCCGTGGGGGACTTTCAGTTTGATACCTCAGACTACTTTGCGCTGGGCCGCATGTTAGCCGGACTGAACTATCCCACCGTGGTGGTACAGGAGGGCGGTTACTACACGCCGGATCTGGGTAAAAATGTGACCCAGTTGTTGAAGGGGATGCTGGATGTGCGGGACGTGGTTTGACGTTTGACGTGGGTCATGCCCTTCAGGGGACGCTCTCTGCGGCCCGTCCGTGGGCCTTCGTTCGCTTCGTTCAGGCCGTCGCGCTGACGCATCCTGCGCGCGACGGCCTTCAAGACCCCGTCAGGGCATGACCCACTTACCGGCTGGTTTTGGGACTGTGGTAGAAGCCTGGGTTGGGGGAACTGTGTTTGAGGCTGGTTTTGTTTGTGACTGGTTTTGGGGAAAGGGACTTTGGTGGGGCGTTTGTGGGGGTTCGTCGGTTTTCTTTGTTTGCTTTTTTGCTGGGGACGCTATCGGTCATGGGGTTTGGGGCTCCTGTGGTGGCAGATGAAGAACTGCCGGGGCAAATTCAGCGCTATTCTCGTCGTTCCATTGCGCTTTATCAGGGGGAAAATAATCCGCTGAATGAGACGCTGCTGGGCTTGTTTCGTCGTCATCTTCCTCGCTTTGACTATCCGGTGATCACGAGTAAAGATATTCCTTTTAAAGACTTTGTGGCTCAGGCTTACGCCCGGCAACAGCGTTCGGCAGGTGCTCTTACGGCCAGGCAAACGCCTGTGCATCAGCGTTTTGGTGAGCCGCTGGTATCCTGGAGTCGCACACAGCGACTGATGGACTCAGCGTTGGTACTGGTGCCGGAATGGCGCTTTTCTGCGTTTGAAGTGGAGCCACCAGAATACATGCGTGGTCCCGAAGGATCCTTTTGGCATTTGCCCGTTAAAGGGCATCTGGATTTGAGGCTCAGTATTTACGCCCTGAAAGCTTCCGGTCCGGAACTGCTTACCGTCAAGGAGGCGGATTGGGGGCTGAATCAAGCCATCCCCTTAAAAGACATGGACACGCTGCGGAAGCGCATGCAAGAACAATTGGGGCAGGCACCTTACCCGGAAGACGGAGAAGCATTTTTGCGTGCGCTGCGAAAAATCTCGCCCTTTGACCGCACCCTCGAAGGTACGAATGGAGAAACGCTCATGCTGCCCATTGCCGCAGAAATTCTGGAAACCGAACTGAACCCTCCGCAGAAAATGGCCGCTCTGGCTCTCACGGCGGGGGGCCTGGCACTAAAAGGCGTTGCCTTACCTTCTTTGCGTGCTGAAGAGCAGGAAGAAATGACCCACCTGGCTCACGGTTTGATGATGCTATATGAATTTGAACGGCTTTTTGCCCGCTTGCGGCAGCTTAACGCTTTTCAACTGGTGGGCGCATTGGACCCTGTAGACGAGCACCGGGTAAAGCTAGAACTGCCCCTCAAAGAAACTCCCGCTTCGCTGGGGATGCTGCAAGATTCGGCGTATCAGGTGATTGAGTACAAAGAGATTCAAAACGGCTGGCAGCCGGAGGTGGTGGGCCTGGTGAGATTTCGCGAAGTGAAAAACAAGCAGGTTCTGGGACAGACTATTTTTTCTCGACGCCCCTTTGAGTTGGGAGATCAGTACGTGGAATATCCTCAGACCCGATTTCAGTTTGAAACCGACGCGGGCATTTTACCGGTAGCTCTGGGCAGTGATTCGCAGTGGTTGCCCAACGTTTCAGCAGGTATCAACTACAGTCTGGCTCCGGACTGGGGTCTATCAGAAACCTACCTGAATCTGCGCGGGAGCTGGGGCTGGGGGCTGTTTGAAAATGCCGGGGAAAGCTTTGAACCGCAAATTTTCACCACGCATCTGGGCATCACCCGGCGCTGGACGTTCTGGCAGTGGGTCTGGAGCATCGGATTGTCCGGGGGCCTGATGTACGGCCAGATGGATCAAAACAGCGAGTCTTTCAGTCAGACAATCCCCGGAGCCAGGGTGTGGACGGGACTGGGCTTTCAGCTGACCCCGGAGATGTTGATTGCAGCTGAACTGGACTGGCAAAACTATCTCGGTCTGGGCAACACCTGGCGCGGAGACGAGGGCGCTGAAGATCTGGGAGTGGGCCTTTCCAGTGGCGGCCCCGGAGGACGCCTGAGCTTTCAGTATCATTTTTAAAGTGTGGTTAGAAAATAATGTCCACAAGTTTGTTGAGACGTTGATCCACCACCTCTTTGATGGAAATAGTGCTCTATAATGGGAATAGCAAAACACTATAATTCTAAAACATCCCGTCAATAAACGTTTTTACAAAGTCCACTAGCTTGGCAGTCACCCGCTCCCCAATCGTTTTCCGTTCCAGTATTCACGGGTGTACTGCAATCGTTTCCATGACATCACAAAATGCTGCATGTTAGATTTGCCCGCCCACACCCTTAAATTTCTCAACAAAGGCGGATATTTTCTGAAAAACACTCTGCTTTTTTATTGAGTACTGTGGGTTGAGGGGACTCATTTTGGGCAGAATAGAATTTAATTCAGTACCATTTTCACTCGCGTATTCGCGTTTTAGAGAACTAATAATGTAGCGTTTGGCAGCTTCTTCATTCAAGTTTTCCAAACGAATGAGCTCTTCGGCTTCCTGCTGTTGCGCTACTTGCGCAAAAGTGAAGAAAGCTTCTATCACGCTGGATTTATCACCAATCTGATCAAGATCTGTTTGATTAATGAAATCAACCACCAAAGCTTCTTTGGCGCGGTTACCAATACTGCCACGAATCACACGCCGTACCTCGCCCACCAAATCTGCCTTATTTTTGTTCTTTTTGTTGTGCTCAAAGATGAGCTCTAGAATATAGTCCAGATTAATTTCTTGTGATTTGAGTAAGTCCACCTCAAACACGACATCGTCCCAATCAATAGTAGAGGCTTCCTGCTCCTCAGAAGCTTTTTGACGGCGCAGCCAATCACGAATATCATTGTATGTTGAACGATAATCTTGAATACTACGCTCAGAAGGAATCCTAATGTCTCGCAAAACCTCCAGATCTTCGTCATTTAAATAATGCTCAGCTTTAAATGCTTCAACGGCTTTTGAGTCATTCATATCAACATGCTGCAAGGCTTTTAAACTGGTGAATTCATCGAAATTCTGCAACACATTTTCTACACGTAAATACTCACCAAAAATTTTGGCAAAGTCTTTTTTTTCAGATTCTCGTTCAATAGCAGAAGGATCAGGAAAGCGCTGCTCCAATTCGTTTACTACTTCTTTAAAACCGCGCCTTGCTTCACCGGTTACAATATCTGTAAAACCTTCCATATATTCTTTGTAGCTTTTTTCTAGCACTACATTTTTGGTGTTTCTATCGCCAAACAGAGTAATCGCGTCCACGGTAGCTGTTTCCAAGTCACGAAAGGTCACAATATTACCAAAGGTCTTGGTGGCATCATAAATACGATTCGTGCGTGAAAAAGCTTGCATCAGGCCATGATAACGAAGGTTTTTATCTACAAAGAGTGTATTAAGGGTCGGGGCATCAAAGCCCGTAAGAAACATACCGACCACAATCAATAGGTCAATCTCTTTAGATATGACCCGCTTGGCCAAATCACGGTAATAGTTCTGAAAGCCCTTACTATCTACACCAAAGCTCGTTTTGAAAAAGGCATTGTAATCGCTAATGGCAGCGCTTAAAAACTCCTTTGCGCTACTGTTCATTGCCGATACGTCAAAACTTTCGTCTAAAATTTCGCCAATCGCATTTTGCTCTTCATTCGCAGCAAAAGAAAAAATCGTTGCAATTTTCAATGGCTTTTTGCTCCCAGCCTGCAACTTGTTCAACGTTTCATAATATAACTTGGCAGCATCCACACTGCTCACCGCAAACATTGCATTGAACCCTCTATTGCCAGCTTGCAAGCGGTGGGTTTTTTTTCGGTAGTTGTTCAAAATATACTGAGATATTTCGCTTATACGATCTGGATGCAATAGAGCGAGCTTATTTTCAGCTGCGTTCAGTCTTGCCTCATCTTGCTCGGTTTCAATAGACTTAAACTGTGGACGCACATCGTTATAGTCCACCTTGAACTTAAGCACCTTCTCATCTCGAATAGCATCGGTGATGACATAAGAATGGAGTTCACGGCCAAACACAGTCGCAGTGGTTTCTGAACCCAGTGCGTTTTGTGGAAAGATAGGGGTTCCTGTAAAACCAAACTGATAATATCTTTTGAATTTTTTTTTCAGGTTTTTCTGGGCTTCACCAAACTGGCTGCGATGACATTCATCAAAAATAAAGACCACTTGCTTATTATAAATAGGCAGATCGCTTTCGCTTTTCATCAAGTTGTTCAATTTCTGAATGGTGGTAACAACAATTTTATTGTCTTCTTTTTCTAAATTACGCTTTAAACCCGCTGTAGAATCTGAACCGTTAACGCTATCGGGCGAAAAGCGCTGGTACTCTTTCATGGTCTGGTAATCAAGGTCTTTTCTATCCACCACAAAAAACACTTTTTCGACAAACTCCAGCTCAGTCGCCAAGCGAGCGGCTTTGAAACTGGTAAGGGTTTTCCCTGATCCTGTGGTGTGCCAGACAAACCCGCCGCTTTCTAGCGTGCTCCATTTTTTTGCGGCATATGAGCTATTGATCTTCCACAAAATACGTTCCGTAGCAGCAATTTGATAGGGTCGCATCACCAAAAGGGTATTGCTTACATCAAATACCGAGTAATTCAGCAATATATTCAGCAATGTATTTTTTTCAAAAAAAGTTGCCGTAAAGTCTTTTAGATCCTTAATCAGGCTGTTGTCTGCTCTGGCCCAGTTCATCGTGAAGTCAAAACTGTTTTTGTTGCGCTGGGTGGTGTTCGCGAAATAGCGGGTGTCAGTTCCATTCGAGATCACAAACAACTGTAAGTATTTGTACAAAGAATTCTCGCTGTTAAAGCTTTCCTTGCTATAACGATGCACCTGATTAAAAGCCTCACGAATTGCTACACCGCGCTTTTTGAGCTCAATTTGTACCAGAGGCAAGCCATTCACCAGGATTGTTACATCGTAACGGTTAGCATGAGTGCCTGTTTGCTCAAACTGTTTAATGACTTGCAGTTTGTTACGAGATATATTGTTTTTATCCAGCAAATAGATGTTTTGAATCCGGCCGTCATCAAAAACAAAATCGTGAATATAGTCATCGTGAATCTTGCGGGTTTTGTCCTCAATCGTGTCACTGACCTTGTCCAGATAGGTGTCTACAAAACGCTGCCATTCGCTATCAAGAAACTGTACCTTGTTCAAGGTTTGCAACTGTTCTCGTACATTCACTAACATGGCTTCAGTGTTTCTGAGTTCGGGTAAGTGGTCATAACCCTGATTTTGTAAATCAATTAGCAGGTCTGCTTCTAAAGCGGATTCGCTCTGATAGGTTTCTTTTACCTGTAAATATCTATCGTACTTATCGAGCACGATAAAGTTATTGGATTCAGCAATGGTTTTATATTCTGTCATTTTATTTACCTTTAACCCCTTTGTTTATCTGTCAAATCAGGAGTGTATATAGACTTGAGGTGTTGAACCAAATGTCCTAAAACAAGCTTGTCTTCTGGTCTGATAATCATAACCTCTTCGCCAGCATGCTTAGAGTGACTGGAGAGATTGAGAATTCTTTTTTTGTAAGGGTTAGGTCTTCCATCAATGGTTTGTGGCAAGAGGGACTCCCACTTTTTTTTGCCTAAAAACGTTGCCGTTTTTTCAAAAATGTTTCGCAGAAAGTTGAAGTGGTATTTTTGTATCTCTCCTGTACTAATCGCCTCTTCCAACTCTGAGAGTAGGTGTAGATGGTAAGAATATGTATAGTCATTTTCCTGTTGGACTAATTCGTGTGTTCCGTCTTCATTCTTGGTTAATAGGTGGCTTCTAAAGCCCCTTTTGCGATTAAGTTCATTGTGAATAACATTGTAAAAGAGTGGGTTATGCGTAGTAATAATGAACTTGAGATCAGACGTACTGGAAAGAATAAGTTGTGACAAATCTACAGCTAACTCAATTAAGTGGTTTTCATCCAATGAGCTGACGGGGTCATCAATAAAAATGTATTCTAACTCGTCAAATTGATTCGTTTCTCGTTCACTGGGCTCGGCTTCATTGAGCACGTTAATAATTTGCTCAAGTAAGCTATAAAATACACTCCAAACAAAGTTACTTTCTTCACCCTTCGAAATTTTCAGGCTGTCCGAAGCTTTCTCATTTCCACGTTCCAGCGAAAAGCTAACTTCTGAAAACGCCTTTACAATAACCTCTTTATTGTTTTCTCGCTGTTCTGTGCGCTCTTCATTAAAGCGGGGTGTGAGCTTATCGTTGGTATATCTTTGAAAGTTAGTGATGATGTTAATATCTTGGCCCTGATCTCTCAGTACCCAGTCAGTAAAGGAGTTTGGCTGTATTTTGAGTTTGGGTTTGGCATCATTTTCTAAGTCGTTATCCCAATAAAACAAATCTTCAGTAAAAGCATTGTAATAGAGTATTTTATGAGGTGAAAGCTGGGAATCGTCATCTTCTATTTCTTCTAAGATCTTTGGGGCTATTAATTGTTTAAATTCCCGAGATAAGCGAGTTTTGCCAGTCCCATTAAAAGCATAGACCAACTGTACTTTTACTTTTTTTGATGATGATTCTTTACCGGGAGGATTTCTAAGTTGCTGAGCTATTTCTGCTAAAGTTAGGTTTTTACTCATGTTATAGCCTCTTCAGGTTTGGGAAAGCTTAGTAACAAATCACGGTAGTACTCGTATTGCTTTTGACGCAGTTCGATTTCGCGGGGTAAGCCTTCGGTGATGGAGGTTGTCAGAGTGTCGAATTTGTCGAGGATTTCCACGATGCGGACTTGTTGACCAAGGGGTATTAAAGGTACCGGAAATTTCAGAAACATTGGCTTGCGAAGTGAAGTGACTGATGAACTCACAGACGCTTTTTGAATATATGTGTAAAAATATGCGGCTATATAATGATATATGAATCTTGGTTCCATAAATTTCTTTGGAACGATACGATAAGCTCTTTGATGTAGTGCATATTTCCCGCTTGCATAGTGATATACTTTTCCAACTCCAGCTCCATCTCCAGCAGTAATAATTGCTGTCTCATCAAAGTCAAACACGTTTAGTTTTAAAGGCAAGCGTCCACGAGCATAAAAAACATATTCTCCATCTTCTATAGCATCATTTGTGTTGTGATTACCTGTACCAATTATTGCAACATCTCCTAGCGTCTTCCACTCCACATCGTCTTTCTCAAAATGCAGTAACTGATCTCTGTAGTATTTATACTGTTTTTTTCGCGCCGTAAGCTCTGCCGTAAGCTCTGCCGTAAGCTCCATGAATGCGTCCAGAATACGGACGATTTCGCCTTGAATTTCTAGCGATTTTGAGGGGTTATCTGGGCAGGGGATTGGGATTTGAATTTGATTCAAAATAGCTTGAGTCAAGCTGGGTCTTCCCGAACCGGTATCTAATGCCATCAAGTCTACGGTTTTAATAAAATGGTATAGATATTTCGGAAGCATTTTGGTTATGTTGATTTCAGTGTAGTAAATCGTGTCAACATTCCAGAATGGTGTTTCGACATAGAAAATATTTGTAATTGAACCTTTTCTAGGTATCAAAACTGTTGGTTTGTCGTATGAAAACTCGCTGACATGTCCCATTATGCCGCCTGAGCCATAAACTGGAATTTCACCAGCATTTAATTTTTTCCAGTCTTTGCCATGCCTAATTTTTGCGAGTTTTTTTAATGGTTTCCATTTTACCTGTGCCCCATCCAATAGCTTATCTAAAAAATCATTTCCACTCATTTTTTGCGGCTCTCTTTTTTTGCTTTGCTTTCCAGTGCTTGAATTGTTTTAAGGTAATCTTTTTCAACCGGTTCAAGGGTTTTGGCCTTATATTTTTTGTATTCAAGCTTTGCTTTATCTTTTGCTTGACGACTTGAAATACTGCCTGCGTTGCCCAACACTTTACGCCCTGCTGAGGAAAGGATCCGGTCCAGTTCTCGCACATAGTCTGTCATACGCATTTCGCGCTCTTCAATTGCATTCAGCTCAGCCAAATCAAAATATGCTGATACAAGGTTATTTAGCACACGCAACTCCTGCTCACTGAGATAATTTTTGGCGATCATCGCTTCAGCTTGCGTGGGTTGTTCGCCTTTAAAACTGGTTAAACCGGCAAAGGGCTTATCGTGATCCACGCGCAGATAAATGACTTCACTGGCGGTATTGCCATGAGCAGCATAGTGCAATTTATTCTGCACAATTTTAAAAAAGGTGATGCTCTCTTCACTTTTGGGATCATAATCAATGGCCGTGGCATATAGGTCAAGCACCTGTCGATACATGACCTTTTCGCTGGAGCGAATATCGCGGATACGATCCAGCAGTTCTTTCCAGTAGTGACCGCCCCCCAAATTTTTGAGCCGATCATCGTTGAGGGCAAAGCCTTTTTGCAGATATTCTTTCAGAATTCGGGTTGCCCAGATACGAAAATGAGTGGCTACTTTAGAATTGATTCGGTATCCCAATGAAATAATCATATCCAGATTATAGTGGTCCAGATCCCGCGAAACCTCGCGTTTACCCTCTTGCTGAACTGTTCGGATTTTCCGAACAGTTGCTTCTGGCAGGAGCTCACCATCTGCATAAATATTTTTGATATGCTCGCTTACCGTCGATTTAGCCGTTTGAAACAAGTCCACAATTTGCCGTTGCGTTAACCAGATGCTTTCGTCTTCAAATCGTGCTTCAACACGAACCTGCTGACTGCCATCCTCGCTGGTATAAATAATGACATCACTCATCCTTTAATCTCCTTCAATCTCAGCGACAATTGCATCAATATCTTTACGCAGCTGATCAATTTTAGCCACCGTGGTTTTTAGCTCAGCATTTAACTCAATAA
>CAYFGW010000191.1:0-9973 GCA_964342365.1 uncultured Candidatus Sericytochromatia bacterium
TTGATTCATGACTTCGGTGCCACGGGAGGTTTTCTTGAGAGCACAAAGCACCATGAACTGACCCAAATTTTGCCAGGCTTCGCGGGGGCTTGAACTGCCGAAATAAGCAGCGTAAGCCTCTGTTAGTGAATTTTCAAAGGACGAGGGTGACCAGTGCTCCTGATAATGAATTTCGGGACTGTGTAAGGCCTTTTCCAGATCCCGGGTGTTGCCGGTTTGTACGCAGCGCGCCAGTTGTCCGATGCCCTTATCTGCAGCAAAGCGATAACTGTGACTGAGCAGTACCACGTGATTATCCAGCGAATGCTCTGTCAACTCCAGCTGTTGCTGGTGTTCGTGCCGAATGACCGATAAATCCAGTAGATTTTGCTGGCGCTGCGCTGAAAAAGCCTGTGACCGGGCCGCTTTACAAATATCTCCCAGGACTGATCCGGCTTCCACTGAGGCCAGCTGGTATTGATCCCCCAGGAGAACCAATCGCGTGTGGGGGGCTAAAGCTTCTAATAACTGGGTCATCATGGCCAGATCAATCATAGAGGCCTCGTCCACAATCACCATATCCCAGGGCAGCGGATTTCTGGCGTGATGCCTAAAGCGATTTTGACCGGCCACATATCCCAGCAGACGATGCAGGGTCAGGGCTTCTGTGGGGAAGGGGAGGCCTTCTGGCAAATGGAGTGAATCCAGTGATTTGAGAAGGCTCTCTTTCATGCGGGTGGCGGCCTTGCCCGTGGGGGCAGCCAGCACAATTTTCAGGTGGGGCTCCCGGGTGAGTAAAAGAGCCACCATGCGGCTAACGGTGGTGGTTTTGCCCGTGCCGGGACCGCCGGAAATGACGTGAAAACGGTGATCTAAAGCGGTGGCTGCAGCCACCGCTTGCCAGTCAATTTTATCTTTGAGAGGGAACAATTCTTCAATACGCCCTTTGAGAGCGGCATCGGGTTCAGGGGGGCTATCCTGCTCCGTCGTCATCGGCGTCAGGCGTTCTCGAATGGCCTGAGCCAGGCGCTGCTCGTAATCCCAGTAGCGGTAGAGATACAGTTTGTCCCCTTCCAGAATAAGGGGTTTGTACTCACCCGGTACGCCCACCACATCGTCATGGCGACGCAGGGCCTGTTGCCAGTAACCGTTTGCGGGGTAAAACACCGGCGGTCCGTGGCTTTTTTTGAGCAGCAGATCTTCAGGGGATTGCTCAGTGTCCACCACGGGCTGGCGAGCGTAGCGGGGCAATTCTGCACAGGCATGCTGCTCACGGCTGGCGAGACTGGCCACCAGCGCCCCCAGGAAGAGGGCCTGACTGGGTACCGCTGCCAACTCATGCATCAACTGCGCAAAGTGCCACGCCAGAGGATCTACACGGGTTTGTAATTGTTTCATAAAATTCCCCAGGTGTTGCAGAGATGTTCAATCCGTGCCGCTTCGGGCCGGGCAAAGAAAACGCCGTGCCCCGGCCGCTCAGGATGCATGCCCCGTAAAAATAAATAATAGCAGCCGCCAAAGTGCGATTCATAACTGTAATCGTGTAGAGACGCACTCAGATAGCGGTGCAAAGCCAGGGTGTAGAGCGTGTACTGCCAGTGGTAGCGGTGTTCCTGAATGACATCGCCCAAATGCTCCGGAGCATAACATTCGGGGTGGTCTCCCAGCTTGTTGGATTTATAATCCGCCAGGTAGTAGCGCCCCTCGTGCAAAAACACCAGATCAATGGATCCCGTTAAATAGTGGGTGTATCCGGGCTTTTGTGGTTTTTGTGTGTCTTGTAACTCTTCCAATCCCAGTACCGCTTCCACATCCTGCGCCCGAAAGTGCGGCAGGTGTAAGCGAAAATCCCATTCTTTCAAACAGGTGTCAGAATTCAGGTCGGAGAGTGCGGGGAAATCATGGCCAAAAGGCGTGTTCAGTACCGGCTGAAGTGACTCAACGAGTACGTGCTTCCAGTGGGAATCAAAACCGTGTTGCTGAAGTAATAAAAGCAACAGCTCACTTTGTTTTTCTATGGGCTGATGAAGGCGCAGACGCTCTAACACCGCGTGAAAAAAAATGCCGCTTTCTGCCCCCGTGGGGAACACCAGCAAAGGATACGCTTCAGGGGGGGGCGCATCTTCAGGGGGGGCTATCAGCGCCTGCTGCGTGTCACTATCGTCCTGCTGTTGGGCCAGGCGGGTAAAGCTGGTAACAAAGTAATCGGGGTATTTTGATGGGGGATTGTGGGGACCTTTCAGCTCAGGCACCGGTGGCCGTGGGGGAACATACTGCTCCGCGGTGGTTTCAGGCAGCGGAGCCACCTGAATAACGCGATTGTGAGCTTTGAGTAGGGCCAGACGCTCAGGGGTGAGCAAATGACTGAGGGGACTGAGCTTTTGCGTGGCGGGGCCTGCATCGTACACGTGGCAGCGTTCTCTGGCGCGGGTGAGTCCCACATAGGCCAGACGCAAATCCTCTTGTTGAAGGGCAAGGGCATAGTCCGCTTTGTGGGTTTTGAGGTCCTCTGAGCCCAGTTCCAGCATTTGTCGGGTTTCCAGAGGAAGGCTGTTGGGGATATAGCTTTCTTCCCAGAAGGTGGGGCAAAATACCACTTTATATTCCAGGCCCTTGCTATTATGCAGGGTCATCAGGTGTACTGCCGCCCGTTCACTTTCGAGCTGGAGCATCTGATTTTCCTGATGGTGACGGGGCTGTTGAATGCTTTTTTTGAGCCACGCCAAGGTCTGCTCAGCGCTCAGGCGACGATCCCGCTCTTCGTTTTGAAGCAAATGGGCCAGATGGCGAAAATTAGTAACGCTTCGCTCTCCCCCGCGAAAGTCCAGCACCCGCTCATAAAGAGAAAAGTGGCTCACAAAGCCCAGCCACATGGCGTAAACTCCCTGCTGGTGCCAGCGGGTTTTCAGCTGCTGACAGGCTTCTATCAATGCCACGTGGCCGGCCTCGTCTTCCCTGAGCGCGTTCACTTCCCGTGCCGTATAACCCAGACTGTGGGCACTTAAAGCCGTACTCAGCTGCCGCTGTCCGTCCAGCACCGCCTCTAAAAATAGCACCATATCGCCGGCCTCGGGGCTGGAAAACACGCTGTGTTTCTGGTACATCACCACGGGTATGCCCTTGTCTTGCAGTGCCCGGGCAATATCGCTAAAGGATTTGCGGGTACTCACCAGAATGGCGATATCCGCGGGGGTTATGCCCGGCTGCTGCAGCTCTCTCAGCACGCTTTCTGCCACAGCATGGGCCAGGGTCTGCCGCAGGCGAGGGGCGTTAAACTTTTCTTCTACCTGCCAGATATATAAAGCGGGAGCGGTGAGCTCCTGTGCTTTTTCGGAAGGCGGTGCCACCCGCTGATAAGCAATACCCGTGGCGCCAAAGGGTTCAGGCATCAGCCCATAAAAGGTATTCATGGCCTGAATATATGCCGGCTGTGAACGGTAATTGGTGTTTAAGGTCCAACGGTGCTCAGGCGGGACGTGTTCCCGGGCTTCCAGATACACGTCAATGTCCGCCCCCCGAAAACTGTAAATGGACTGTTTGGGATCCCCGATAAAGAAAATGTCGCCGTTGGCATAAATGGTCTGAAAAATGGTGTACTGCCAGCGGTCGGTGTCCTGAAATTCGTCAATAAAAGCCACCGGACAGGCCTTGTGCAGCGCCTGAGCCAGAGTGGAAGCAGACTCAGAAGAGGAGGCGTCCAGAGAATGTGCCAGTTGTTGTAGTAAATCGTCAAAGCCCATGACCCGATGCCGGGCCTTGAGCAGGGGCAAGGTGTGACGGACGTGGGCCACCAGATCATGCATAAACTGATGGTAGGCCCCGTCTTCAGCCCCCTGATACGTTTGCAGGCGTTCTGCGAGGGCTTCTATCTGCTCAAAAAAAGGATGTTCAGGGGTGGCTTTGTTTTTTTTGGTCTTGCTGGCCAGTTGGGTGGCGCTGAGTTGTTGCAGGGCCTTTTGGAAGTCTTTGCCCTGAGCAGTTTCCCACAGCGTCACGGGGTCTATGTTTTCCGCTTCAATATCTTCCGCTTCAGCAAACTGGCCAAACCACTGATCCAGCGCCTGCTCCCAGCGGTCTACAAATGCCAGCTTGTAACTGGTGCCGTTCAGATGCTTTTCGAGCACCGCCTGTCGCAGAATCTGCATTGGATTTTTATGCTTCCATTGCTCCCGCAGGGTGAGATAAAGGGTTCGCAGGCTGTCTAAGGCTTCCTGTAGCGAGGACCCGTCAGCGTCTTCTGGGGGCGACGGCACGAGGGGCAAGTCCGGATTTTCAAAGGCGGGCAGAAGTCCTTTTCCACTGCTCAGCGTGCGAGGGTCGAGCCCCTTGTCTAACAAACGGGCCAACACCCGCCGGGCTTTAATACCCAGGGGTTTCACGTAAAAAGTTTTCCGCCAGAAGTCAGCCACACAGCCCACGATTTGCTCGGAAAGGTCTTCGCTCAACTCCTGCTGAAAGGGCTGCCCGCTCTGAAACGCATGGTGCTTTAAACTGCGCTGGCAAAATCCGTGAATGGTGGAAATCCGGGCCCGGTCAAAATGCTGTTCACAGCGCTGACCGTGAGCCTGTAGGCGTTCGGGTGAGAGCTTTGTAAGTAAATGGGTTCGCAGGTCCGAAGGATTTGACCCTAATAGTTCCCGCAGTCCCTCCCGCAGGCGGGTGGTCAATTCCCGGGTGGCGGCTTCCGTAAAGGTCACCACCAGCACCTGTTCTGGCAAGAGTTCCCTTTCAAACAGGGTGCGCAAATACAAATACACCAGAGTGAAGGTTTTGCCCGTGCCGGCACTCGCTTCGATGAGATGCTGACCCGTCAGGGGGCAGGTATTGAGCTGAAGGGGTTGCATGTGATGAGTCTGCATCTTATGTTCTGGCACGGAGCACCTCTTCAATGGGCCTGAGGCGCTCGTTTTTGAGAATGGGTTCCCAGATCTGAAGGGCCAGCGCCTGGGCCTCGGGCTGTGTATACCAGCGTTCCGGTAAACAGCGGGCAAAAAACGGGTCTTCCCCTTCGCCGGGCACGGGACTGGAACCATGGGTCTGCCATTCTTTTTGCGCCGCGTCTTCCGCAGCAGACACATTGTTGTACTTTAAAAAATGTCGGGCATAAGCCAGACTGGTTTCGGGAGCAAACCAGAGCGGTTGCTCCTGCCCCTGAAGATAAAGGCGCTTCAACTGCGCCAGGCGGGCAGCGGCATCAAAAGCCGCAGACTCAGACTTCTGTACAGACGCAAAATCCAGCACCACCGCCTGTTGTTTTTTGTGTTCAAAACCCACAAAAAACACCTTTGCGGGTACCTGTTCTAAGAGCAAAAAGTGCAGCCAGGCCCATAAATAATCCCTGGCTTTGGGACGACTCGGACGCCACTTGATGTACCAGTATTCCGTTTTTTGCTCGTCCGTTTTTTGCTCGTACAGAGTCACAAAGCTGCGCAGTGTTACCCCTTCTACCTCGCAGGTGATTTCTCGCTCTTCCACAGGACACGCAAACAGAGGTTCAAGAAAGGGTATCAGGGCTTGCACACTCTGCTCAGCCGCTTGCAGGGCTCGTTCTCCGGCGGCTCCCACAGGGAGGGAACCACTGATTCTCAAATGGGTTTTAAAGGCATCTAAACTCCGGTGTTCCACGTACCATGCCAGGGCACGGTCCCGCAGGCTGTACTGTTCCAGGGCATTGAGCGCAAAGCGTTCATGGTCTTCGCTTTCAGCATCTGTGCCGGGATAGTACACGTCCATTTGCCGCAAAAAGCTGGCGGCCGGTGCTGCAAAGAAGCGAGTCAGAGTCTGTAATTCAAGGGCTTGGGAGCCGGTCGAAGGCTCAGAGGGATCAGAAATGGCCTGTTGCCCAAACTCGGGGCGCGCTTTGCGTCCCGTACTCTGCTGGATAGCACGGGCCCAGGCCAGATGTTCCCGATCATAATTGGGAGGCAGATTCCCGGTGAAGTACGCGCTGTCAAAGGGGTGTAAGGGATGAGAATGACGCTGAAAATGATGCCAGTGCTGCAATGCGTCGAGCAGGGCCGCCGGAGGCATCTCCTGCGGCTGACGGGGATGTTGCCCCTGATACAGCAGGCTCACCTGCTTTTGGGTGGCCTGTACGCTCTTAAAAAAGTGTGCCACGTCCGGCGCTTCTTCGGGGTCTTCGGCGCGTACCGCGTCCTGCCAGCGCAAGTTGAAATCGTGTTTGACCGGATGTTGTGGCAGCGTACCCAGATTAACGCCCAGAAAGTAGGTGCTCTCAAAGGGGATCCCGTGCAAGCTTTCGGGCGGGCCAAACACCACCTGTCCCCGATGAATAGAAGGCCAGTGCTCTTCCGACCAGCAGTGCTTGAGGAGAGGCATCACTTCAGTCAGCGACAGCGGTTCTTCCGGGGTGATCTTTTGCAGCTGACTCACCGCCTGACGCAGATCGGACACGTCTTCAGTGGAAAAAAAGGTGGAAATCACCTGCTGGAGTTCCTGATGCCAGAGGCTGAGGGACTGAGTGCTACTAAGTCGCTGGAGGGTCTCGGTCAGTCGGGTAAAAAAGTCCAGCAGGGCACTGAGCATCTGTGCATCGGAAAAAGGCCGGGCGTCGGGTAAAATATTGGCAAAGGGCCCGGTGGGCAGGGCGTAGGCCATCAACAAGCGGCGCAGTCCCTTTTCCCAACTGCTGTGGTCAAAACGAGGCAGTCCCAGATGCTCCCGATGTTTCTGGTCACGCCCCCAGCGAATGTCCACGCGCTCTAGCACTTCTTCAATGTCTTTGATACTGAAGGACTGCAGGCCAAAGCGCAGGCGAATAAAATCATACTCCAACAGCGCCAGAATTTCGCTGCGGGTGAGACGACCGCCGGGCAGAGACAGCAAGTGTAAAAAGGCTCTGGCCACAGGCGTATCTTCACTGCGCTCCATGATCTGGTAGCTGATGTCTTTAAAAATGCCTTCAATAAAGGGGCGGTAAGTGGAAAGATCGGAGACCATCACTGCCGTGCGACTGAGAGAAGCAGATTGATCCAGTATGAGATTGTACAAAATCTCCACTTCTCTCAGGGGGTGATGGCACACGTGAATCTGTACGCTTCCGTCCATATCACCCGCTACGGTTTTGCCTTTTAAGGTGATGCCGCTCTGAAGGGCTTCCAGCGCGTTCTCAGGTGACACCAGATTTTCTGTGGTCGGGGCCTCAGGATAATACGTGGGCCAGAAGCCCGTATTTGCCACCTCCCACAGCGGCTGATAATGCGCAATGGACAGCCGTTGACTGAATGCCTCAAGCAAATCTCCGTAAAAAGCGGTGGTTTCTCTGACCCCAAAGCAGTGAATCGTTCCCCGATAAGTTTCAAGCCGCTGCAATAGCCGTTCGTCTCCGGAGGTGAGCCCTTGTAAAGTGGCCCGTTGTAAATCTCCCCGGTGCCATTTTTGCTGCTGCGGGTCCACGGCTTCGTTAAGCAGTTGCCAGAGTCTGGCCTGTGCTAACCACAGCGGTTTTTGCGATGGGGGCAGGGTATCCGGAAAGCGCAGTTCCTGAAGCGGTGTCTGGCTCCACTGCATCATCCAATCGGTGCGATAAATCAGGTAGTCTTCAAAAGTGCGTGTACACGCTCCCGTCAGCTCCGCGAGCAGATGCTCTTTCTGGTGTAAGTAGGCGGCCAGAGGCGCTAAAGCTTCGTCATGGCGAGTCCACGATTCCAGATGCTGCTGAAGCGTCACCTGCATTTCCAAACCTGATAGTTTAAGCTCCCGCTGATAAAATCCCTGACGGGCCAGCTGCCAGAGTGCGGTGCGGGGCCGCTGAAACTGGAGTTGGCCTGCTAAGCCCGTGCGCGTGGCGATTCTGTGTTCTAACCAGGAGGCCATGCCCTCGTGAGGCACCCAGATGCGCCGCATCTCAAAGGGGTTTTGCACCTGGCGAGAACGTTCCGTCAAACGTTGACAGAGGGTTTCCGCCAGGTGTTTAAGGTGAGCTGCGGTATTCACGCTGTGGTTATCAGGGCAGCGGCTGGCGCTTGAGATTTGGGTATGGGTGGAAATCCGGCAGTTCTGCTGGATTGTCTTTCAGCATTTGCTCCAGTTCCGCAATGGCCCGATCCAGCTGGGGATCTTCGTCATTGCGGTAATGATGAGGCGCATAGTCCACTTCAATGTCAGGATCAGTGCCGTAGTTTTCTACATTCCAACCCATGTCGTGGAACCAGAAGGAATACTCTGGCTGGGTGGTGACACTGCCATCCACCAGGCGACCCCGGCTATCAATGCCAATCACGCCGCCCCAGGTGCGTTTGCCTACCAGCGGTCCCAGTTTCATCATTTTAAAAGAGTGAGAAAAAATGTCTCCATCAGAGCCCGCATTTTCGTCCGTCAGGGCCAACATGGGCCCCAGTACCGCATAGCTCGGATAGGGTTCAGGCTTGCCCCAGCGGGGCAAATCATAACCCAGACGTCGACGGCTGAGCTTGTCTAGCAGTAACTGAGACACGTGGCCACCGCCGTTGTAACGTACGTCCACCAACAGCGCTTTATACCGGTGTTCTTTTAAATAAGCCCGGTGGAATTCCGCAAAGCCGTTGGCCCCCATGTCGGGAATATGTACATAGCCAATATTGCCGTTAGACTGTTTGTGTACGTAGTCCCGGTTGGCGTTGACCCAGTCTCTATAGCGGGCGGCAGCGTCATTGCTCAGGGTGCGCACCTGCACCGTCCGGGTGTCTTCTCCCTGCTTAAAGCGGAGCAGCACGTCCGCTTTCACCTGATTGACCAGTGCTTCGCCGGGGGTGTACTCAGGACTGAGCAGTTCTCCGTTGATCGCAACAAGCACGTCTCCTTCTTGAACACCCAGTCCCGGTTTAGCCAGAGGGCCTCCGCGGCGGGCATCCCAGTGATCGCCCCGTACAATATGTGTCAGGCGATAACCCTGGGCCTGTTCGTCCCACACAAAATCACCACCGATATAGCCCTGACGGTAAGCGGGCTCCGGACGATAATCCCCGCCCATTTCATAGGCATGAGAGGTGCCCAGTTCGCCCTGCACTTCCCACATCAAATCAGAATATTCCGTGCGGGCTCCCAGGCGCTGAACCAGCGGAGCGTAGCGCTGACGCACTTCTTCCCAGTCTACCCCGGACATATTCTCGGTCCAGAAGTGATCTCGCATGCGCCGCCAGGCGTCGTTGAACATCTGGGCCCACTCTTCCACGGGCACCACGCCCACGCGCAAACGACCAAAGTCAATCAGACCCGACTTCTGGCCCGGGCTGCCGTTGCTCAGCATTTTTTCGGAAGGTTTTTCACCGGCCTTGATGACCCGCAGTTTGCTTCCGTCCCACAGGGCCAGTTTGCTGCCGTCGGGAGACACGCCGTAGCTGCTGAGGCCCCCGGTAACGCTTTCTTGCTCTCTTTTGCTCAGGTCATAACTGTAGAGGGTTCCGCGCACTTTGGCATTATCACTCCACTGGGCATCGAGACTGCCGTGGACGCCGTAGCTCAAATAAAACACCTTGCCCTTGATGGCCTGAATATTATAGTAGCGTCCGTCTTTGACGGGGAAGGCCACCACCCGCTGGTGAATGTTTTCTAAGTCAATGACCACCGGTTCCGGCGTGTCCTTTTTGTCTTCGGACGTTTCGGCACCTTCTGAGGTTTCGGGCTTGTCTTCTTTTTTGTCCTTTTGATCATCCTTTTGGTCAGTCACCATGGCAGCATCAGGAGAAAAGGGCGACCGCAGATCCGCTTGAAGGGTGATCAAGTAGGGCCTTGAACCAAAGGGGAAGCCCAGACTGAAGTGGAGCGCATCGTAGGAGGGGTTAAATTCCCGGGAAGAAATAAAGTACAGGTATTTGCCCTCAGGATCAAAGCAGGGGGACTGATCGTCGTTCACCGCTTCGGTGGCGTCGTGGATCTCACCGGTGGTGGTGTCACAAAGACGAATAATGGAAATGCCTTCGCCCGTGCGGAAGCTGTAGGCCAGCCACTTGCCGTCGGGGGACCAGGCAGGCGCACCGATACCACGCAGTTCATC
>CAYFGW010000192.1:0-9961 GCA_964342365.1 uncultured Candidatus Sericytochromatia bacterium
CAATCATGAAGTCATTATTCCTAACGGCCCCATGTCAAACGGGAGCCTGGTTAATCACACGGCCAGAGGATATGTTAGAGTCGATCATACCGTGGGTATTGCCTATGATGCAGATCTTAAAAAAGCCAAAACCGTTTTAATGGATATGCTCAAAAGCACCGAGCACGTCATGGAAGATCCCGCACCTTTTGTGGGGGTCACAGCACTGGCTGATAGCTCTGTGAATCTTGTGGTCAGAAGTTTTACTCCCGGAGCTCATTACTGGGATGTTTACTTTGCCACCCTTGAAGGTAGCAAACACGTACTTGATGAAGCGGGCATTGAGATCCCGTTTCCCCAACAAGTTGTGCATCACATGAATCCGGAAAACTAGCATGTCAGAACATCGACTTATTGCGGCCTGTGCCTTTGGCTTAGAAGCGCTGGTACGCCAGGAAATTGAAGATCTGGGACTTGAGGTTCACAAGGTCAAAGACGGCAAGGTGCACTTTTTTGGAGATGATGAGGCCATTATTCAAACCAATCTCTGGCTGCGTACCGCCGATCGGGTGGGTATTGAACTGGATCGCTTTGAAGCCAGAAGCTTTGACGAATTATTTGACGCCGTCCATGCTTATGACTGGGCGGACATTTTACCCAGAGACGCCTTTATTCATATTAACGCCCGCTCCCATAAATCCAAGCTCTACAGCCTGCGGGACTGCCAGAAAATTGTCAAAAAAGCCATCATTAAAAAACTTCAGCAGCACTATGCTCAGGAAACTTTTTCTGAAGACGGGCCACGCTTCCCCATTGAAATTGCCATTTTGAATGACGAAGCCAGCCTGATCCTGGACACCACCGGTGCCAGTTTACACAAGCGGGGCTATCGCACAGATGCCGGTCAGGCCCCTCTGAAAGAAACGCTGGCGGCGGCTCTGGTAAAGCTCTCCCGCTGGGAGTGGCCCCGCATGCTGGCGGATCCTTTCTGTGGTTCTGGCACTATTTTGATTGAAGCAGCCCTGATTGCAGAAAACAGAGCCCCCGGTTTACAGCGTCGTTTTCAGGCAGAAAGCTGGCCCTGGATTGAAAAAAAGCACTGGCAAAAAAGCCGCCAGCAGGCCCGTCAGTTGATTCGCCCCATTGAAGATATGCGTTTACTGGGCAGCGACACCGACGGCTTTGTGCTCAAAAAAGCCCGGGCCAACGCTCGTCAGGCCGGCGTTGAGGAGAAAATTCATTTTCAACAGGCTCAGGCAGAAGATTTTCGCTCCCGTAAAAAGTACGGCTGTATGATCTCCAATCCGCCTTACGGACAGCGCCTCAGCGAACAAAAAGAACTGAACGCGCTCTATGACGCGCTCAAAGACAGTTGGAAAGCGCTAGACAGCTGGTCTTTCTTTGTGCTGAGTGCCGATCCGGAGTTTGCCAAACGCATGGACCGCCGGGCCAGTAAGCGCCGCAAATTGTTCAATGGCAAAATCCCCTGCCAGTACTACCAGTTTTTTGGCCCCTTTCCGCCACGCGACCCGGCGCAAATCGCCAAAGAAGCAGAAAAATATAAATACACCCCGAGAAAATAAACAATGAAATTGAAAGCTCTGCTGGCCCTGTGTCTCACGGTGGCCGCCTCTTCTCATCTTTTTGCACAGCAAAGCCCCATTACTCTCAAAGACAAAGACTTTACGGCCCACACCCTGCTCAGAGCGGGAGAACGCCTGCAAGACGGCAGCGAATATTTACCGGATAATGATCGCGTGTCTTATTTTCCTATTGATAACACCCGGGCTCATCTGTTGATTGGTCACGAGCTGCACTATCTTAACGAGGAGCAAAACGGAGCTTATAGCCGCCTGACGATTGATAAAGATCGCCACAAGATTCTGGATAGCCAACTCTGGTTTAAAGGCATGCATAATTTTTGTTCCGGGGGAAGCACCCTCTGGAACACCCTACTGTCGGGTGAGGAATACCCCACAAACGCTTTCAATACGCCCTATAAAGAAGGCAATAAACGCTATACAGAACGGTGGGAGTCTCCCCGTTCAAAAATGGCTCGCTTTGGTTGGGTGTATGAAATTGACCCCTTTGCCAAAAGCATTTCCGAGCGCGCCGTGCGGCGTACGGCCCTGGGGCGCTTCAGTCATGAAGGCATTGTGGTACACAGCCCCACGGTGGTGTATATGACTGAAGACTTTGTGCCCGGCTATTTTTTCAAATTTGAGGCCAGCCGGCCGCAAGATCTGCGCGAAGGTCAACTGTATGCTTATCAAAAAACCGCCACGGGCGGCCGCTGGCTGCCCGTCAATGACGTATACAACGCCCGTCTGGCTGCAAAAAAAGCGGGAGCAACGCCCTTTAATAAATTAGAGGATATGGTAAAAGGCAAAGACGGAATGCTGTATTTATCCGAAAGCGGTTCTTCTCGTACCCCTGATGCCTACGGTCGCATTCTGCGCTTTGATCCAGCGCGCAACACCATGAAGACCTTTATTGAAGGTGACGGCAAGCGCTTTGCCAACCCCGACAATCTGGCGGTGGATCCCGTCAGCGGAAAACTCCTGATTTGTGAAGATCAGGACAGTAAAAACCGCAAACGCTTCGGCAGCAACGACGTCTGGTGGGCGGACGCGTCGGGTAAACTGACCCGCTTTGCCACCATGCACCCGGCGGCAGAACCCAGCGGCCCCACCTTTACACCCGACGGCAAAACCCTGTTTTTAAGCGTCATTTCCGGAGAAAATAGTGCCCTCCTGCAGCTGGACCGCAGTCGTTAGGCCAAACTCGCACCATACTTTACAAAACTTCACTTGTGTCCTGACGTAGGTCAATGTTATTATTCATTATTGTTAACAAAACGTCATGTGTGATTTAACTTATCTTAAAAACAACCTTTTTTTTGAGCAGCATCCACAGCCCATGTTTATTTTCTGCCTGAAAAAACTGGATTTGCTGGCGGTCAATGCTGCGGCTCTTGAGCTGTATGGTTATACCCGTACCGACTTTTTAAACCGCAAGGTGACAGACCTCATCCCGCCAGAACATATGGCGGCTTTTTTGACCCTGATTCAAACCCCCAATCTGCCTCGGAGAGAAAAGGTGCTGACCCGGCACAAAACCGCAGAGGGAAAACCTGTTGATGTGGAGGTGAGTGCTCAGAGCATTCCCTGGAAGAAAGAAAAAGCCCGCTGGGTCTGCTTGCGTGATGTGACCAATGACCAGCAACAAGCTATTTCTTTGACCCGGAGCTACGCGCTGTACGAGGATCTGGTGTCCGGTTTGCCCCACGGGGTTTTTCGCCTGCGCACGGCCCAGTCCGGGGTATGGCACATGGAGTACGTCAGCCAACGCTGGACAGCCATCACCGGCATTGAAGCGCAGGAGGTTCACGAAGATCTGCAATCTTTTTTCCGTATCTTTGGTGAAAGCGCTATCCAAACTATTTATCAGGCATTCTGGGAAGCCCTGGAAACCCGGGAGCGCTTTGTGTGGGAAGGACAGCATCAAAACACAGGCCAGTTTTTCAGGATTGAGGCCATCCCGCAAAAACAAAATAATGGCGACATGCTCTGGTTGGGACTGCTAAGCGATGTCACCACAGAGCATGTGTTACAAGCCCGCCTGAATCGGCAAAATCAGGAACTCAGCCGTCTGTCACAGCATTTGCCCGGCATTTTATTTCGTTTAGAATATGACTTCGCCAGACAACGCTTTTCTCTGCCCTATTGCAGTGAACAAATTCGCGCCTTCTTTGCACTCTCCCCGGAGGCCATAGCCGAAAACATTGAAGTCCTGAGAGAACGCATGTATGCCGAAGATATTGACGGCCTGCTAGCCACATTTTTGCGCTCTTTACAAGACTTTAGCGTGGTGTCTCACCGTTTTCGTAATCGCGCGGGCTCGGCCTGGTTTCAGGTAGACGCTCGCCCGGACCAGCGCTCAGAAAAAAAAGTGGTGTGGTACGGTTTTCTCAAAGACATTACGCGCTACCATCATACAGAAATTCAGCTGGAGCGCACCAACGCTCAACTTCAGCAGGCGCTGGCCCTGGCAGAGCAGGCCAGTGAAGCCAAGGGGCAGTTTCTGGCCCATATGTCCCACGAAATTCGCACCCCCATGAATGGCGTGGTGGGCATGCTGGAACTGTTACAAGATACGCCCCTGAGCGAAAAACAACAAAGCTACCTCCGCGTGATGCGTCAGAGCAGCAGCAGTTTAATGGCCATTATTGGCAATATTCTGGACTTCTCAAAAATTGAAGCGGGCAAACTGATCTTAGAGAAACGCCCCATTCAACTGCCTTTGGTCATTGAACAAGTCTTTGCTTTAATTCAAGGCAAAGCCCGTGAAAAAAACATTCAAACCCGACTTGAAATGGAATCCGGCTTACCTGAAACCCTGATTGGAGACACCGTGCGTTTGCAGCAGGTGCTCCTGAACCTGCTCAGCAACGCCGTCAAGTTTACCGACAGCGGCAGCGTGTCCCTTCGGGTGAATGCCTCTGACCGGAGCGAACAGAGTGTGAGCCTTCGCTTTACGGTAGAAGATACGGGCATTGGTATCTCGCAAGAGGAAAGCGAGCGTTTGTTTTCTCCTTTTGAGCAGGCGGATGGTTCTATTACGCGAAAATATGGGGGTACGGGATTGGGACTCACCATTACCCGCGAATTGGTGAATCTGATGCAGGGGAGCATTACCGCCGTGCCTTTAGACAGAGGAACTCGCTTTGAAGCCATTCTCCCCTTCCAGCTTCCCCGGGGTAAGGGATCACAGAAGCACGTCCACAACTCTTACAGCGCGATACAGGATGCCGCAGCCTGTCGGATTTTACTGGCGGAAGACAACCCCATTAATCAACTGGTGGTGGAAAGTCTGCTGCGCAAGCTGGAGCATGATTGCGATACCGTAGAAAATGGCCAGGAAGCCTTAGACGCGGTGCGAACCACCCATTATGATTTGATTATTATGGATTGTCAGATGCCTGTGATGGACGGCTATATGTCCACAGAAAAGCTGAGAAAAAACGGTTTTGAGGCCCCCATTATTGCTTTGACCGCCAACGCGCTGGCCACAGATCGTCAAAAATGTCTCGATGCGGGGATGAACGATTATTTGAGCAAACCCTTTACCGCTGACACCTTTAACGCATGCCTCACCCGCTGGCTCCCCACGCAAGGTGAACAATGTGAAGAAAACAGCGAAGCGTTTTCACCGCTTAATAATTCATAACCAGCACTTCGTCCACCTGACCGCGCTTGCTGGCCACAGCATTGACCCGACGAGTGGCAGACACCTTAACCACATTAAAGTCTTTGTACAGGGAATGAATAAAATCCGTAGACGAATTGCTCATCATGACCTTACAGCCCCGCCGGTGCAGATCGTGCATCACGCGGGCCAGGCGAGTTTGCTCACTCCTGCCAAAGCCGTTTTTTTGATAGGCCGTAAAGGAAGCTGTATTGGATACAGGGTCATAAGGCGGATCAAAGTATACAAAATCTCCGGCCCGGGCAGACTTGACGGTACTTTCAAAATCCTGATTTAAAATACGCACGGGCTTCTGGTTGAGAAAACGGTGCACCGCCTGAATTCCTGCGACATCCGCAATGGTAGGGTTACGGTAGCGACCGAAGGGAGAGTTAAACTGTCCCTTGCGGTTGACCCGGTAGAGCCCGTTAAAACAGGTTTTGTTCAGGTAAATGGTGCGAGAGGCCCGCTGCACCCGGGACAGTGCTGCAAAGGCATCGGGCTCACGATCTAAAGCCCTCAGGGCATAAAAATACTCCGGCGTGTTTTTATGCTGCTGTAAATCTGCAATCAGGGCCTCGGGAGACTGCTGAATCACGCGGTAACAATTGATCAATTCTGCGTTGACATCACTAATCACCAGCTGACGGGGATGAGGAATATTGAGCAGCAGTGCCCCGGCCCCCACAAAAGGTTCATAATAAGTATTGATCTGACGGGGTAAATAGCGAGTGATAACGGGCAAAAGCTGCCGTTTTCCCCCTACCCATTTGAGGAAGGGCTTAACAGAGGAAGAAGATTTGGCCAATGAATAATGCTGCATAGAAACGGTTCTTTCGGTTGGTTTCTATACAGCATAAATAGGGGGCTAAGCCTTTGTCTGTGCGGACACTGTCTGTATCTTACGCACGCTTTTTGTGTGCGCAATGTACGTTGTGAGCAATGTACCGCAGTGTTTTTTAAGCCACAGCTTCTTCGGATTCTTCCACCGCTGCTTCGCGACCTTCTGCAGGCTCAGGAGAAAGTTCATCTTCAGCCTGCTCCAGATCCACCTCATCAGAGAAGCGGTAGCCGATGCCCTGCTCCGTGACAATATATACGGGATTGGCGGTGTCTGCCTCAATTTTCTTACGCAAGCTGGCCATGTACACCCGCAAATACTGGGGATTTTCCACACACTCAGGCCCCCACACTTCGTTGAGCAAATAGCGCTGGGTCAGCACCTTGCCCATGTGGCGAATCATGGTAGACAGCAATTTATATTCAATGGCTGTCAAATGAATTTCTTCGTCATTCTTGAAAATCCGGCGGGCTGCGAGATCCACGCGCAGTTCACCAATGTGATATTCCGTTTGTTCAGGGGTTTCACTTTTGATGCGGCGAGCGTGACGTAAGCAGACGCGAATGCGGGCCAGAAGTTCGTTCAAACCAAAGGGCTTGGTCAAATAATCGTCAGCACCCCGGTCGAGGGCTTCTACTTTATCTCTTTCTTTTTCACGGGCAGAAAGAATCAGAATGGGCAGGTCGGTCCACTCTCGCAGACGAGACACTACATCCAGTCCGTCCATATCAGGCAGCCCCAGATCGGTAATCACCATATCAGGCACTTTCTGTGCAGCTCTGGACAAGCCCACTTCACCAGATTCCACCCCCAGAACCCGATATCCTTTGTTCAACAGAGAGGATTTCAAAAAATTTAGAATAGGACGATCGTCTTCAATAATTAAAATATACGGAGTTTGCTCTTGCATTTTGTTAGCGCCTTTCGTGGTATACGACTCACCCAAACTTAAATTTTAATAAGCCAGATGGTCAGGTCATGTAGACTGTTAAAACAGCCTCTATGAAATCTAAAATACCCATACAATTCGTATAGGCATTTTATAATGAATTGATATAAAAAAAATGCAAAAATCCCATCAAAGAATCCATAAACTGGTTGAACTCATTGAAATAGAGCAAGAATATGAGCGGGAATTTTACCGCCAGCGCCTCGTGCAAAGGCCCGTGTCAGAACGGGTAGAGTCCGGCGTCACCCTTTTTCCTCTGCAGCTCAAGTCCTTAGACTATGCCCTGGGGGGTCACGTGCTTCTGGAGCTAGATCTTCCCGAAGAGCAAAATGCTTCTCGCTTTCAAAACGGCCGCACCCTCGAACTCTTTGGTATTGATAAATCGGCTCCCGACAGCAAAAACCAGGAAAAACGCATTAGCGGCCTGGTAAAATCCCAGAAAAAGGGCCGTCTGGAAGTGATTCTCTACACCGAAGAGCCACCGGACTGGCTGGGCAGAATCCAGCTGGGACTGGACTTATACTATGACGAAACCACCTTTCGGGAAATGCTCCGGGCCCTGCAACTGGTCAAAGACGCCGACAGCGGACCCTTAGCACGACTCCGAGACGTGCTCATGGGTGACAAAAGCCCCGTTTATCTGCCGGCCAGAACCCACACCCCTCCGGCAAACCTGAATCCTTCTCAAAAAAAAGCGGTGGCCCATGTGCTGGAAGCCGAAGACGTGGCGCTCATTCACGGGCCGCCGGGCACGGGAAAAACCACCACTCTGGTGGCCGCTATTGAAGCGGTCTTAACCTACGAAGACCAGGTGATGGTAAGTGCTGCTAGCAATACCGCTGTAGATGTGATGGTCAGAAAAATTGCCGACGCCGGTAAGCGGGTGGTGCGCCTGGGTCACCCTGCCCGCATGCATGAAGACATTGTGGAACACACGTTAGAAGCTCAGCTAGAAACCCACCCCAACGCCGCCGTGATTCGCAATATGCGTCGCGATATGGAAAAAATGCGTAAACAGGCCACCAAGTTTCACCGCAATTTCGGCCCCGAGCAGCGAGCGGAACGCCGCGCCACCTGGAAAGAAATTCGCAGTATGCGTAAAGAACTGCGAGCTTTAGAAGAGCAGATGTGCGCTACCCTGCTAGACCAGGCGGACGTCATTGCCTGTACCTTTGTGGGCTCCACCCAGTCCATTTTACAGTCCCGAAAATTCAACACTGTATTTATTGATGAAGCCGCTCAGGCGCTGGAACCGGGCTGTTGGATTCCCCTGCTGCGGGCCAGACGGGTGATTATGGCGGGAGACCACTGCCAGCTGCCGCCCACCATCAAAAGTCCACAGGCGGCCGAACTGGGACACACCTTATTTGCTCACTGTATTGAACAGGAATCTTTTAAAAGCGTGTTGCTCAACACCCAGTACCGCATGCATCAGGTCATTATGGGATTTTCCAGCCAGTGGTTTTACAATAACGCTCTCAAAGCAGACGCTTCCGTGGCGCATCATACTCTGGCCGATAGCGTAAAGCCGCCTCCTGAGGCGGAGGATCTGCTGCGGGTGCCCCTGATCTGGATCGACACCGCCGGATGCAGTTACGATCAGAGTCAGGATCCCAAAAGCAAAAGCTATTACAATCCGCAGGAAGCAGAGCTTCTGGAGCGCTGGCTCAAAGACTACGTTACCCGCTGGTCAGAGGATGTTACCACCGTTGGCGTCATTGCTCCCTATCGACGGCAGGTGGACTATCTGGAGGATCTCTGGACCCCGTCTCTCTGGCCTGAGCACGTGGTGATCGACATTAACACCATCGATAGCTACCAGGGTCAAGAGCGGGACTTAATTATGCTATCTCTGGTGCGCAGCCATGAGAGTGGAGAAATCGGGTTTCTCAAGGATTTAAGACGTTTAAACGTGGCCATTACCCGGGGCCGGAAACAGGTGGTGATTATCGGGGACAGCGCCACGCTGGGCCATCACCCTTTTTATAAGGCACTGCTGGCCTATGTGGAAGCAGAGGGCCGGTGGATCAGCGCCTGGGAATACATGGTTTAGGGGGTTCAGGGCAGCAAATCATGCGTGTTTTTTATCGCCCGTTTTTTTTGATACTGGGGGCTCTGGTCTTTGCGCTGGATCAATGGAGCAAACAGTTTTTCAGAGATCCGCTGCGCTGGCCAGCCCCCGGCGCAGAAGTGCTGCCCAAAAGCGTGGTGGTCAACGATTTTTTGTGGTTCACCTATGTGCAAAACAAAGGGGCGTTGGCGGGCATGTTTTCCAACTTTACCCCCATACTGGGTTTGATTTCACTGAGTGTGTCCGTGGGACTGGTCATTTACGGCTGGCGACTGCCTGAAAAAACCCATCCGCTCATTTACTGGGCGCTGGGCTTTTTGCTGGGCGGAGCGGCGGGCAATATGTGGGATCGACTGGTGTATGGCTATGTGGTAGATTTTCTGGATCTGCGCTATCAGGGACAAAACGTCTGGCCCATTTTTAACGTGGCAGATATTGCCGTGGACGTGGCCATTGCCCTGTTTGTGATCAAGGCCATGCTTACCTTTGTGAAAGATCGCACAGACACAGGGGTCACAGACGCTTCCTGAAAATCGTGCATTTTCTTGCCTATGGGGTCAGCACGGGGTATACTGATACATCATTTTACCGAATTTTAACGTTATTTTGGAGATTTTTATGTCCATTTTGTGGAAACCCACGCTGGCAGCCCTGATTGTTTCATCCGCTATCTCAGCCAGCCTTTTCACCTCCCCCTCCGCTCAAGCCACCTCAAGCTTTGGTGTTTTTGGCAAAGAAGTGGTGCACAGCGCCCGTCAGCATTTGGGACTGCCCTACGTTTGGGGTGGGGAAAACCCCAATCGCGGCTTTGACTGTTCTGGCCTCATCAAATTCACGTTTCAGGAATTTGACGTGCATTTGCCCCACCGCGCCG
>CAYFGW010000193.1:0-9937 GCA_964342365.1 uncultured Candidatus Sericytochromatia bacterium
CCCGCTGCCCGGTTTCTTCTAAAATACGTTGATATGCCGGGTAGAACACCAGTGCAATCATGCCTGCGGCCAGCAGAGAGTTCAAAAAGGGCGCAAAAATGCCGTAGAGCATGTAAAAGGTGAGCAAAAAACCTAGCATGAGCAATACGGTAAAAAAGAAGGGCTTGTCGGTCATGCTTTTTTTCATACAGGGTATTTTAACCGAAGTTCTGAGCTAAAATGCGATTATGGATACCGAACTTACCTCACCAGCCCGTTATTTAACCGTTTCTTTGCGGCGGATTGAACATTTGCAGCAACGTTTGCAACAGGCCAGTCAACGATTGACCCGCTGGCGCATCGCCTGTTTTTTTATGGTGCTTTTTTTATGTGCCATTTTATTAGAGTTCTCTGGCACCCTTGCCAGTATCCTGGCAGCAGTACTGGGCTGCGTCATGTTTGGCGTGCTGGTGCGACAGCATCAAAAGGTGCGCCGTCAACAGCGCCAGTGTCAGCGAGCGGTAAGACTCAAAAAAAGTCATCAGGCCCGGAGACATTTACGCTGGGAGCAGATCCCTGAAGTGCCGCACTCACCGCCGCTGCCAGAGCATGCTTTTGAAATTGATTTAGACATCACCGGCCCCCACTCGCTGTATCGCCTGTTGCATACCTGTGTCACCGCAGAGGGCGGGGAACGCCTGAAGTCCTGGTTACTGCAGAGCAATGCTTCAGTGGCAACCCTGCAAGAGCGACAGCAGCGGGTGCATCGCCTTCGGCCCTTTGTGGCGTGGCGGGATCGTCTCCATTTAAATTTAGAAGAAGCGGCCAGCAGTTATCGACAGGCCACTGCATCTGATTCAGATCACTGGCAGAGTAATACTGCATTGCAACGTCTGCAGGCCGCCAGCGTGCATCGTCCCGGTGGACCGCTGGTTGTCCTGAGCGTAATGGCTTTGTGTACAGCCTTGCTTTATGGCCTGAGTTCGTTTGGAATAGTGCCCGCTCTGGCCTGGCAGGTGTCACTGGTGCTTTACGGCCTGATGTACTGGCAGCAGCGACGCCATATTGGCGATTTGTTTTTAGAAAGTCAAAGTTTGCAATTTGAATTTCACCGCCTGGCAGTGCTCTTTGAACAAATGGAAAACTTCATGCCCGGTAAAACCGGTGTACTCAAGCCGCTCTTTACGTCTTTTCATCAGTCTAATAAACCCTCTGTGTTACTTCAGCGGCTCTCGCGGGTGGTGGCGGCGGCCAGTTTACAGGGCAATCCGCTGCTGTGGGGCGGGGTTAATCTGCTCATGCCCTGGGATATGTTTTTTGCCTGGCGCTACGAAAAACTCAAACCCACATTGAAGCAAAAGCTGCCCGAAAGTATGGAAGCTCTCTGGGAAATTGAGGCCCTGGCGTCTCTGGCCCACTATGCCTGGAGCGATCCCGCGCGTCCCTTTCCTCACTTTCAAAAAGACGGCCTCAGCGGAATCGGTATTGGCCATCCGCTTTTGCCGCCCACGGGCAAGGTGCGCAATGATTTTACCCTCAGCCAGACGGGGGAAGGTTTTCTGATTACGGGCTCCAATATGGCAGGAAAAAGTACGTTTTTAAAGAGTCTGGGACTCAATATTGTGCTGGCCAGAGCGGGGTCTGTGGTGGATTGCAATGCTTTTTCTCTTTGTGATATGCGGCTAATGACCTGTATTCGGGTGTCTGACTCGGTGAGTGACGGTTTTTCCTATTTTTATGCGGAAGTGCGACGACTGAAAGCCATTTTAGAGGCGGTAGAAAGTCATACAGAAGTGCCCGTTTTTTATCTGGTGGACGAAATTTTTAAAGGCACCAATAATCGAGAACGCTTATTAGGTTCTCAGGCTTATCTAAAAGCCCTGGCCGGTGCCCGGGCCATGGGCGGGGTGAGTACCCATGATCTGGAACTGGTACAGCTGGCGGATGCCCACCCGCTCTGGAAAAATTATCATTTCCGGGAGTTTATCCAGGACAAAAAGATGGTGTTTGACTATACCCTCAGAGAAGGTCCCTGTCCCACCACCAATGCCTTGCGCATTATGGCATTAGAGGGTCTACCTGTGCCTGCCAGCGCGGATCCGCTCTGAGCACTTCTAAATCTGTATCGGCCAAAATATCTTCGCGAGACAGTGCATACGTCGATTCTAAATGACCGATTAAATACGCAAAGGCCTGGTCCCACTGTTCCTGCCGGGTGGCAATACAGGCCAGATCATAAGCGGCATAACCGGGGAGCAGCATCTCAATATCTTCGAAGTCCGTGCGTGCAGCGGGTAAATCTTCACGGTCTAAGGCATGCAAAAAGGCTCTGAAGTAGCGAGCGCGAATGTGCAAATGCTCCGGATGAATTTCTGTTTCTGCAGGAGATTGGAGGACGGCTTCAAACTGCTTTAAAGCATCCTCTGTTTTTCCCACCTGCTGATAACAGAGGGCCAGACGCAGTAAAAAGGGGCCTGTTTCTGGCAAATTGTGATTTTCCATATGCCGCAGCAGATCTCTGTAAGCCCCGATGGCCCGGCGCAAATCGCCGGTCTGCTCTAGCAGGCGGGCCCGTCCGGCACAGGCTTCGAGCCAGTGGGCGGATTTATGCTGTGAGGCAAAGCGCAGGGCAAACTGGTAAAAAGACAGCGCCAGCGTTTCCTGAGCGTGGATGTCGCAAAGTTCTGCCGCTGCCAGCAGTGGAAGCGTGAGAAGTTCTCGCTCGGCATCGTTTTCCCAGGACAGCAGGGCGGGGGATAATTCTTCACAGGCCGCTACTGCTTCTTCTACTTTGTGGCTGAACAAAAGCTCAATTTTTAAGAGTCGGTAATACACGCCTTTGAGGTCTTTTTGAAAGCGTTGAATGAGCACGTCGTAGCCCACCAGAGCTTCTTCGTGATTTCCCCGGGCGCTGGCCAGCTTAATTTCAAGCAGTTGTAAAGGGGTAAGCAGCACTTCGGCTTCATCCAGAGACAGTTTAATCCAGTCCGCCCGGGCAGACTCCAAACTTTTTTGCGCAGCGGCGTAATTTTGTTGTTGAATCTGGGTTTCGGCTATTTCCAGCCAGTCCTTGACCATATTTTCCCATACGTCTCGTTCCACCAGTTCCTGCTGGAAAACCACAGAATGTTGTAAATCCTTTAAGGCCTGTTCCTGAAATCCCAGCTGACGATGTACCTGACTTCGCTGCTGATAAGCCACCATCAGGCTGGTGAAAATACTTTCGGTTTTCAGGGAACGCAAACGTTCTAAGTATTCAATGGCTTCTGAATAGTGGTGCAGGGCATCCTCAAGGCGCTGCATCCGTTGAAGGTTCCAGCCCATGTTCATGTGGGTGAGCCCCTGCATACGCAGTTTATCCAGAGGCACGATTTCGTTAAAATCGTTGCTGTGCTCTAAAATATAGCGGTATTTATTCAGGGCCTGTTCGTCTTCTTCAAGGGCCGTATAGATTTCGGCCTGAAGGGTGAGAATGCTCAGGGTGTGCTGGCTGGATTCTGAAAGTCGAGCTAAAATCTCCAGGGCTTTTGTGTAATCTTTTTGCTCAAAGGCCTGACGGGCTTGCCTGGTCTGGGCCGCTTCCCAATCGGGAGGCGCAATGGAAAGGGGGTGGTGAAGCGCAATGTCCAGATTGCGCGCGTCCTGCACCACCAGCCGGGGTTTGGTACTGTTGTCCTGGATGGGTGACGTTAACCCCGAATAAACCATACTGCACCTCAAATAAATACTTTTATTTATTGTACCCCGTGGCGGCTTAATTTTTGCTGCTGGCGGTGGCAAAACCACTTACTGCACCCGCAATGGCACCGGGCACGGCCATGAAGGCCATATTCATCAGCGTGTGACCGCCCATGAATTTCGCCACGGCCACGCCGGTGAGAGCACCTGCCACTGCACCCAGACCTGTGCCTGCGGCGGTGGAACTGATTTTGCCGTCTAAGAATTTATCCACCACAAAGCCTGAACTGGCTCCGGCTAGCAGGCCCGCCCCGGCTCCGGCTGCAGCACCGATGGCCACGCCTTTTGAGAGTTTGACGGTGGGGAGTAAGGTGCCCATGCCAGCCCCCACAAGTAAGCCCGCTCCCGCACCAGAAAGGGTGCCGGTGGCAATATTGCGCAGGCTGCTGTTTTTGGCCTGTGTACTGATGCTGAGGGTATCTCCCAGTTGGGGAGATCTGCCAGAGGCAGGCCGTTGAACGCGTTGGGGACGTTGCGACAGGGTGCTTAGCGTAAGGGGAGATGAAGAACGGACAGCAGACAGCGTGGGCATGGAAGGCTCCTGAAATATTAACTTGAGTTTATTATGCGCCCTTTTGTCTTAAACTTTGCTTAACATAATTATAATTTACTTTAAAATTAACCTAAATTTAACATTCTGAGTGAAAGACTCTTTTTGCGGGACTACAATTTGCGGGGATATAATAGAAGCCTATGGAAATCTTTTCTCTCAGGTCTCAGATAGAAAAAGTGCTGGATCCCTTTATAAGTGAGTCTGCTGCAGGGGGCTGTGCGGTGGGCGTTGTGCACCATTGTGAGCTCATTTACCAGCGGTACTGGGGATATGCTGATGAAGACGCAAAAACGCCCTGTACAAAAAATACGATTTTTCGTCTGGGGTCCGTCACCAAAGTGCTAACGGCTCTGCTCTGCTTAAAACTGGTGGAAAAAAAGCGGCTTTGTCTTGACCAACCCGTGCAAACCCTGCTGCCTGTTATTGAGTTTCAGCATCAGTGGGGGCGTGCCATTACATTAAGAGACCTGCTTTGTCACGGTGCGGGTATTCCGATGGATGCGGCTTTTCCCTACTGGACCAGTGGAATTTACCCTCAAAAAAGAGAGCTATTGCAATCCTTAAGTACGCAAAAACAGTGTTTTGCCGCGGGGACCCGTTTTAAGTACTCTAATCTGGGTTACGCGCTGATTGGTCAGATCATAGAAACTGCTACACAAAAAACCTTTGCTGAAAATATGCACACAGAGGTGTTTGCTCCTTTACAGCTTGCGTCCACACATGTTGAACTGAACACAGCACAACAGAAAAAAGTGGCCACGGGTTATCGTCATGGGGAAAGGCAAATCAGGCCTGTAAATTTTGTGCCAGAGTATGCCATGTCTCCTGCGGGTAACGGCGTTTCCACGGTGCAGGACATGCTCACACTGCAGCAGGTTTTTTGGAATACAGGTGATTTTCTACAACCCCATACCCTGTCAGAAATGCAGCGCATTCACCAGTTTATTGTGCCCTGGAAAGTGGGTTACGGTCTGGGTCTGTATCTGCGCCCCCATGAGGGTGGTCTGCAAATGTCTCACGGTGGTGATCTGCCGGGGCATCAGGCGCAAATTATTGCTATTCCTGAAAAAAAGTTGGGAGTGGTGGTGCTCTCAAACTGTGAGTGGAGAACGGTTTATATCCTTGCGCAAAAGATCTTAGACACAGTGTTGACCAGCATAAACACCAGTATAAACAGGACAGACACCGCACCTGATCTCGCCTCCGTTCAGTGGAATCTTCGCTGGAATCGGTATATTGGCGAGTACCGTGATGCTTTGGACCGCTGGCAGATTCTGCGGGCCCGGGAGATGCTTTATCTGGCTGATGAAGACGGCGAGTTGCTGACGCCCCTGGTGCCCCTTTCAGAACGTCGTTTTTTGATGCCTCAGGGAGAATACTGCGGTGAGGAGCTGTGCTTTATGCTGGATACAGAGGGGAATGTAGAGCGGGTTAAATATGCCGAGGAATACTTTTATCCGGTCTAAACTACCCAGCCTGAGACAATGGACACAGGCTTCGCTGCACGAACTGTTGTACCATGCCCGGCAAAAAAGGTTTAAAAATGTAATCGTTGCCGCCTTTGTCCAACACTTCTTTTAATTCTTGCCAGGGCAGACGCGGCGTTAGCCAGATCAAAGGAATAGAGGCGTTCTCGTGTTTCCACTGTCTTGCCAGAGAAAAGCGATGTTCCCGTTCATGATTTAAATCACAAAGCACGGCATTAACGGGGTATTGAGTTTGTGTCAGAGCCCGGGTGAGTTCCTGTGAAGTGTCGAAAAAATGCAAAGTATGCTCGGGCAAGGCACGAGAGAGTGCTCGCCGCGCCACGGTATCGGGTTCAAGAACATATAAATTACACATGGTTTTATTTTAGCCTTTGGCCCGTTGTCTAAACTGAAGATAAGCTTAAGCTTACTTAAAATTTGCTAAGCTACCTGTCTTATGAAGTATTTATTATCCCTTTCTACACTCTGTATGACGGCACTCTGCATAAGCCCGTTATCTGCGGTTCACGCCGCCTCACAGTCTACCCCTGAACTCACCACCGGCACGGCTCCACAATTGGCAGAACCCACCTTGCCCGGGATTCGTTTTAGTGAAGTCATTGGCTGGCCCGAAAATCGTAAGCCTACTGCTCCGGAAGGCTTCTGGGTATCAGAATATGCCCGCAATCTGGTGAGCCCCCGTAATATTTATCAGGCGCCCAACGGAGATGTTTTTGTAGCAGAAGCCAACACGGAGCTCAAAAGCAAGGGGTTCAGACGCTGGCTCTTGGAATGGGTAGGCTATAGCCGCGCACAGCGCACGGAATCCTGCGCCTGTCGTATTACCCTGTTGAGAGACACCGACAAGGACGGTCAGCCGGACGTACAGCAGGTGTTTTTAGCAGATCTTGCACAGCCTTTTGGCATGCTGGTACTCAACGGTTATTTCTATGTGGCCAACACCAACGCCCTCTGGCGTTATCCCTATACGCCCGGTCAAACCCGTATGACAGCTGAACAACAAGCCAGGGGCCAAAAGATCCTGGATTTGCCCGCCGGCGGGTACAACAATCACTGGACGCGCAACCTGATTGCGGCTCCAGACGGCAAGAAGATATATATTTCGGTGGGTTCCGGCAGCAATATTGGTGAAAACGGCATGGAAAACGAAGTGCGCCGTGCCAATATTCTGGAAATCAACCCTGACGGCAGTGATTTAAAAATTTACGCCGCAGGCCTTCGTAATCCCGTGGGCATGAGCTGGTCGAGCACGGGAAAACTGTGGACAGCGGTCAATGAAAGAGACGGTCTTGGCGACACCCTCGTTCCCGATTATTTAACGTCTGTGCAGCCCGGCGGCTTTTACGGCTGGCCCTATAGTTACTTTGGTCAAAACATAGATGAGCGCGTTAAACCCCGGAGACCCGAACAAGTGGCAAAGAGTCTGAAACCGGACTTTGCTCTGGGCTCGCATACGGCCTCACTGGGCCTCGACTTTTACGATCGCACCCGTTTTCCTGAACGCTACCGTCAGGGCGCTTTTATTGGACAGCGCGGCTCCTGGAATCGTTCGCAACTGGTGGGGTATCAGGTGGCTTTTGTGCCCTTTAAAAACGGACAGCCTTCGGGAGACATGGAGCCGTTTTTAACGGGCTTTATAGCGGATCGCGCTCGGGCAAAAGTGTACGGCCGTCCGGTGGGAGTGACCACCTTGCAGGACGGAACGCTTTTGGTGGCTGATGATGCGGGAAATCGCATCTGGCGCGTGCGGGCGTTACCCTGGCAGCCGTAAACATGACGCCAGAGCAACTTAAACAGCGACTGCTCCACCAGGAAATCAGGCATCAGAAACTGATTGATGTGCTGGGTCATTCCTCCGAGTCGCCCAATTCCCATAACATTTATGTGGTGGCTATGTCTGCCGACTCCCATCTGGTGGCCCTGAACCAGAATTTAAGCTGGTGGGTCACGCACACAGGCCCGGACATTCCCACGGCCAGAGACTGGCAGGCTCTGAGCGCTGCCATAGGCGCTCCCGTGACTGGCGTGGTGCATTTGCCTCAAATGTATGTGCCGGATTTCAAAAAATACCTGTCTCCCGTTGAGGTGAGCGTTCTTTTTGATCAGGCCCTCTGGCGACTGCGCGAACAAGAGCTTGAAATAAAAGGTCTGGCGTTCTCTTCCGCTTTCCGTGCAGCCACGCTGGAAGATTTGACCTGGTGTCAACGGGCAGTGACGGCCTTTATTCGAGAGGCATTACCCCATCAGCCCATACAACCAGAGGCCATTGCTCAAAAATGTCGTAGCAAAATTGCCCGTCAAAAACTTTATCTCTGGTGCCCTGAAGAAGAGCCTGTGGCCATGGCGGCCTGTGTGCGAGAGACGCCTTCTGTAGCGGCGGTCTCTCTGGTCTATACACCCCCGGAACAGAGAGGAAAGGGCTATGCCAAATCCGTGACCGCGGCCCTCAGTGAGCTGTTGTTACAGCGTTTTCAAGCGTGCTGTCTGTTTACAGATCTCAGTCATCCGGTGTCGGGTATTGTGTATCAGCGTATTGGTTATCAGGTTATAGAAAAGTTTTCGCTGCTTTCTCTGACCGCATCTGGTGCCTGAGGCTTTCTTTGAGCTTCCACCATAGAGGTTGTGGGATATGTTAAAGTGAACGCAGAATTTTTCTGAGCAAAGGTGAACAGAATGAAGTTACATGAATATCAGGCAAAAGAAGTTTTTTCGCGTCAGGGACTGAAAATTCCCAACGGCGTTCCTGCCTTTACCCCCGAAAAAGTGGAAGAAGCCGTTAAGCGCCTCAGTGCCGCCAATCCCGAACTGAAAAAAGTGGTGCTCAAGTCTCAGGTTCACGTGGGTGGCCGCGGTAAAGCTGGCGGTATTAAAGTTGTAGACGTGGCAGATGCTGTAGAAAAGTCCAAAGAAATTTTTGGCATGGACATCAAGGGGCTGACCGTGCACAAGCTCCTCGTGGAAGAAGCCGTCAACATTGAAAAAGAATATTATGTGGGCTTAACTCTGGACCGCAGCAACCGTAAAACCATCCTCATGGCCAGTTCCATGGGTGGTGTAGATATTGAGCAAGTGGCCGAAGAGCATCCTGAAGCCATTATTAAAGTGTGGATTGATCCCGCGCTGGGCTTGACCTCTTACCAGATCAATCAGGTGGTGTTTGGCGCAAATCTGCCCAAGGAAGCCGCCGGTTTTATCAAAACCCTCTATGACGTATACACCAAATACGATTGTAATATTGCTGAAATCAACCCCCTTGTGGTGACTGCTGAAGGCAGCGTCATTGCCGCCGACGCGAAAATCGACGTGGACGACAACGCCCTCTTCAAGCACAGCGATTTGCTGTCTTATCAGGACCCTGCTGAAGTGGATCCCAACGAACTGGCTGCTAAAGAAGCGGGCCTGAGCTATGTGGAACTCGACGGAGACATCGGCTGCGTGGTGAACGGTGCGGGTCTGGCCATGGCCACCATGGACGCGGTGAAGTACGGCGGCGGTAACCCCGCTAACTTCCTGGATATCGGCGGTTCTTCTAACCCCAATAAAGTAACCGCAGCCATGGAAATTCTCAAGCGCAAAAATGTGAAGGGCGTACTCTTTAACATTTTTGGCGGTATTACCCGCTGTGACGATGTGGCCCGCGGCATTATTGCGGCCGTTGAAAACATGGGTGGCCTGGACATTCCTCTGGTTATTCGTTTAACGGGTACCAATGAAGAAGAAGCGCGTCAGATTTTGACCGACAATGGTTATAAAGTGGGCTCTTCCATGCAGGAAGCTGTGAAAGAAATTATTTCTCTCACCCAAAACTAAGAGATTCTGCAATAAATTTGCCCTTTTTACATAAGTTGTACACAAGACTCTCGTAACCTTACCCTATATAAAGTTATGAGAGTCTTAATCTTTCTTTAAACAACACACAAACATCACCGGAGATTTAAATGAAGACCCTATTTCGCTTTTCTGCTGCTGCCCTTGCCCTGACTACTCTTGCTGCCTGTAATACCCAGCGTCCTGTGCCTGTAAATCCTGCTTTGAACGCCGCCCGCCGTGGCCCCGCCACCTTTAACCGCTTCAACAGCGCGGGCAACGTGCCCGGACAATATATTGTGAAGTACAGAGAAGGTGCTGCCAGTAGCCTGAATCGCATCGGGGCGCAGACCCTGCGTCCTCTGGGACAGGG
>CAYFGW010000194.1:0-9922 GCA_964342365.1 uncultured Candidatus Sericytochromatia bacterium
CCATCCGTTGGAGAAAAAGCCCGTATATGCCGTTCGGTGGTGACATAAATAGTGCCATTTGCGCCTACTGCAGGTGCACCTACGGGGGGATTGCCCAGATCGCTCTCTCTGAGTAAGCTGCCGTCGTTGGTATCAATGTGCAAGAGCTTGGAGTTGCTGCCGCTGTTGGTAAGTACATACAGGGTATTGCCATCAGCAGACAGCGCTCCCCCCGGTTGAATGGGGGTGTTCAGATCGCTCTGGCCGTTAGCAGGGTATTCCCATACCACGTTGCCCGTGCCGTCACCAGCCGGAAGAGGTGTATTACAGGCCTGATCCGGGTAGCTCGCACGATTTTCCCGTAAAGCATAGATGCGATAACCGTTGGTGGTGCTGCGGGTACTAAAAATAGCCAGACTTTCGTCATCACAAGAACAAGAGCAGTTTCTAAGCTTCTTCAGTACGGGTACAAAGGGGCTTTCATCTACGTTGTTGAAGGTATGCTGCCAGAGAACGCTGCCGTCACTTTGCGACATGGCTTTGAAAACGCCCGTATCCGTATCGGGATCGCGATCCAGTAAAAAGAGTGCTGCCTGTTGCTGTGAACCCGTATTATTACAGGTGCCCAGACTGAGAGCAGCAGTGTCAATATTGCCGAGGGTTTGTGTGGCAAACGCAGTGGAGAATTTTTTGGTGGAACTATTCCAGGTCAATCCAGCAAGTTCTTCAGCTACTGTGCCCTGTCCACCACTGAGAGGCACATCTTTACTGGCGTTGAAGAAGATATTACCGTTGAAGGGGTTGATGGCAAACTGTTGATCAATGCCCTTCAGGTCGCCACCGGCGATGCCTGAGAAACTGTCTAGCAGCTGTGGAGCAGGCAGAAAACTGTCGGGAGAAAGGTTCGTGCCTTCGGTTTCATTGAGGGTGGTGCCGTTGGCTTCAATCCGGAGCGCAATTTGTCGGGCGTCCAGAGCCACGGGTGTAGGGGGTGTCAGGTTATTCAGGCGAGAAAAGGTCAGCGTCTGGTTGTTGACCTGAGCGCCGGTCAGACCATTCACAAAGCTTTGCAGGCCGTTGATATCGAGAGCGGTATCTAGCAGTGTAGAATTTTGAGCGCGGAGGGCTTCGGCGATGGCACCGGCCAGATGGGTTTGTAAATTGAGGGGGATATCTCCGCCCACAATGGGCACGTGGAACAGGGTTTTAATTTCCAGAAAGGGCTCTGCAGTGGCGTTGCTGTAAAATCCAACGGTAGCCACCCAGTTATCGCCGTCGGGAACGTCTGCGGAAAGCGCAAAGCTATTTCCCTGGGCCTGTACAAAACCGTCGTTGTCTGCACCGATGGCCTGAAGGGTCTGTTGGCCGTTGCTGATTTCTAATTTGGCCAGGGCAGCCTGTGCGGTTTGCTGGGTTCTAAAGGCTCCCGGCAACTCCACCTGAAAGGTGACACGCTGTGTAACCTGAGGCGTGGATTCGGTGGGTGAAGGTGGGGTGACCTGTTCTGGGGCGGACGTGGGCGAACTCACGCAGGCGCTGAGTCCCATGAGTGAAACCAGAACAAAATGAGAAAACTTAGACATGATATACTCCCGCTTGAATAAAGCTGTTAAGGACAACTCCAGGTGTTGATGTTGTATGCAAAGTCTGAATGAACTGAAGTCAGTTAATTAGAAGTTAATACATCTGGGCTATTTATTAAAAGTAGATAACGCAGAAATAACGTCATCAATGACCGGCTCCCACTGCTTATACGCGTGCTGGCGAAACAGTCGCGCACTGGGATACCAGGGGGTCGTGGATTTTTCAGGACCCCAGCGCCAGTCGGGGGCAAAGGGCAAAAGCACCCACACAGGGCAGTTGAGGGCACCGGCTAAGTTGGAGACGGAAGTATCCACCGAAATAATCAGATCAAGTCTTTGACAAACTGCTGCCGTTTCTGCGAAGTCAGTGAGGTGCTCAAAAAGAGACACGTAGTTAGGGAGGTTATCTGCCAGTGGCTCTGTCTCTGATGCGCCTTTTTGCAGTCCGTAAAAGGTGTATTCAGGGTAGGCTTTGACAATGCGTTTAAACCTGTCCCAGGGGATTGAACGTTTGTGTTGTGTAAAGCCTTCTCCGGACTCCCACACCAGACCGATTCGGGGTGTGTCTACTGCCAATAACTCTTCAGAGAAGGGAGAGCAAGGGTAGCGATGGGCCAGATAATCTGGAGGAGGTAAGGTATGGGGCCGAATGTTTAATAACCGCAGTAAGCTCATCAGAGCCACCGCATAATCTAAAGTGCCAAGCTGACTTTCATCATCGTAAAACTTGAAGGGCCAGTAGGCATAAAGGCTTTTTAATTCAGGGCGGCTAAAGAAGCTGATGTGTGCTTCGGGATATTTTTCTTGCAAGGTGGGAATAAAGCGGCTAAACATGATAATGTCTCCCATTCCCTGCTCTGACAGAACGAGAATATGCTTTCCGTTCAAATCCTGTCCTTCCCACGGAGTTACCGGGTAGCGGAAACTCTGGTAATTGATTTCATCAAAACGCCACTCAATTTCTTCAAAGCCGTTTTCATAGTCTTCACACATTAGCAGAGCGTCCCCATAACCAATATGTGCCCGGGAACTATCGGGTGCCACAGCGACGGCTTGCTTCGCCGACTGCCTGGCGGCATCGTAGTGTCGTTGTTCGTAATGACTCAGGGTTAAATTGATCCAGGCCTCTTTGAGCTCCGGATTTTTTTCAAGGGCCTGGGCATAATATTTTTCTGCCTGACTGTGCAGTTCCTGACGGTTGTACACATTGCCCAGGTTGTAGATTGCCACTGCATCTTCAGGGTTATAGCGAAGATAAATCCTCAGGTATTTTTCGGCATTCTGTTCATTTTTCAGAACTCTGGCCCGTTCATAAAGGGTGTTCAAAGTGGTGTTGAGCGCCTGAGCTGCCTGAGCTAAATCCGGCTGCTTGTGGTGAATTTTAATAAAAATGTTCAGCGCTTCTTCAAGTCGTTCTTGCCTGAGAAGGCTTTTGCCATAGTGTAGGGCGTATTGCAAATTGTCAGGGGCCTGCGCAAGCGCCTGGCGAAAGCATTGCTCTGCGAGTTTTTCCTGTTGGTGTTCACCATAGAGTGCGCCCAGATCGTTCCACACAAAATGCGGCAATCTTTTTTCTTTATGGAGCAACTTTCTGAGCAGGTCTAAAGCCGTTTTCCCCTGCCCCTGATCCCGATGCCAGAGGGCATAAAGGTGAATCAATTCAGGGGTGGCTCCCTGTTGAAAAGCCTGGTCAAACAGGGCTTTGCAGTTATCAATCTGGCCTGCGGCCAAACATTTACGAATCTGTTCTATAGCATTTTGCACAGATGCTACAATAGCAGAGCATGCAAGAAAACACAATACAGCTTCCCCATCTTGCGCTATTCAGGCGCTTAAATGCGCATTTGCAACAGCATCCTGAACAGGGCGTACAACTGCGCTATGCGGATGAAGACGCTTTTGAATGCTCCACCTGTGCCCAGTGCTGTCGTTTTCCCTGGGCTGTATACATTGACCGTGCCTACTATGACAGGCAGTCCCAGCCCCTTGCTGAGATGATGCAACGCCCTGTAGAGGAACTCTTCAAACTGACACCTCCCGGACAACCGGCTCATGCACCTTACGCCATTTTACAAAAACAGCCGGATTCTGATCGCTGCATTTTTTTAGATGAGGACAATCTGTGCCGTATTCACAAAACTCTGGGGCCTGAGGCCAAGCCCAGTACCTGTAATGAATACCCTCGCCTGACTTTGCAGAAATCCCGCGTGTATCGCTCTTCTTCTATGATGCAGAGCTGTTTTACCGTGGCACGTCAGGAACCGCAGGATTGGCCTATTCAATACGGCTTTTATCCGCTGGCCCCGCAAACGCCTCACCCCTTATTTCGTTTAACTGCCCGCGCGGCCATGGACAGGCACGCTTTTCTTCTGTGGATTGGCTCCGCGCTGGACGTGCTTATGAATGCCCGCAATATGACAGACACCTTTGCTCTACTTTTTGAGCTGGCACGCCGCTGGAGTTCCCAACGGTTGCCCGTACTGACATTAGAGCAGGCCGAAGCTTATACGGGCCAGCCTTTTCCCGCGGTCAAAGCGTTAGAGCTTGAAAAATACCGGCAACTTTTGCAGGGGCTGCGCGAACAGCTTCTGCCTCAGAGTCAGCTGAAGCCGTTTTTACACTGGCTGGAGGATTTTGCAGCGGGTGAGGATATGAGCGTGCGCTGGACTCCAGAGGAGCAGGCCCTGCTTTTGCGCTACCAGAAACAGTATTTTCAGCGTGCCTTTTTGATGCAGGCCTACGTGGAGGAAGGATTTGCCAACGTGCTGCAACAGCTGTATTTGTGGAGCAGTTTTGCGCTATTACAGCAATTGTTGACCCGCTTTTACGTTGAACAAGATGCCTCTTCCCACCTGAAACTGGAACATCTGGCGCAGGCCACCAATGTCATGCACGCCCTGCTGGTGCAAAATCCCCGCAATATAGAACACTGGGGGATTTCGCGCTGGCCTGACGAAATATGTTTTGTGAAAATTCACGAACTCGTGAGAGCCCTTAAAGGTACTCAGGCTCCAGACCCGAACAAATAGAGTAGATTTCTTCCGCTTCCCAGGGGGTTTGAGAGTCGTACTCGTTCACAAAGGCCACACGCTGTACCTCTTCAATAGACGTAACGCCTTCAATGCCCTTATACAAACCGTCCTCCGCCATGGATACCAGTTTGGCCTCCGTACGGGCTATGCCGCGAATGGTGGCCGCAGGCTTGCGCTCCAGAATGGCTTCCCGAATCGCTTCGTTAATTTGCAGCACTTCGTGGATGGAGCTTTGATCTTTAAAGCCTCTCTGCTGACATTCGTTACAGCCCACGGGACGATTGTATTCGTAGGTAGCGGGATCCACATCCACCAGACCGAGCATGTCAAACAGCTCTTTTTTGGGGGTGTGCGGGGCTTTACAGTGTTCGCATAATTTGCGCACGAGTCGTTGAGAGAGCACGGTGACGTTGCTAGAAGCGATTAAATAAGATTCCAGACCAATATTCATCAGGCGCAACAGGGCCCCCGTGGCGTCAAAAGCAGGATAGGTGGTTAGCACCTTACATCCGGTCAAAGCGGCTTCTACCACGGCTTCCATGGTTTCGGCGTCCTTGATTTCTCCCACCACCAGAATGTCGGGATCTTGCTTGAGCATGGAACGAATCATGTCGGCGTAGCTGATGCCCATCTCAGGAGACCAGGTGCCCTGAATGGTGCCGGGTACGGGGCGCTCAATGGGGTCTTCGGCGGTAATAATAGAGCGGTTTTGCTGATTGAGATAATTAATGGCAGCGTACAGCGTGGTGGTTTTACCCATATTGGCGGGACCTGTGACCATCACCAGGCCGCCGGGCTGTTGCAGAATTTTTTGTACGCGAATCAGATTCAAGGGCGAAAAGCCGATGCGATCCAGATTCAGCAACAGTTCCTGATGCATGCTTTGTTTTTCGTTCAGCTGGACCACAATATTTTCACCCCAGAGGCTGGGGTAGGTGGAAATCCGCAGTTCCACTTTACGACCCATGACGTCGCCAATGACTTTGCCTTCTTGCATGGCTTTCGAGTCCACGTCCAGGCGGCTGATTTGCTTGAGGCGCTGGATGAGAGCCGGGCCAAGCTTGCTGGGCAGGTCGGTTTTGTGGTGCAGCACGCCGTCAATCCGGTAACGGATGCGAATGTATTTTTCCTGGGGCTCAATATGAATGTCTGAAGCCCGGTCAGTGAGCGCATTTTTAAGTAAGAAGTTGGCCACTGCCGCAGAGTTATCGTTTTCACCCTGTTGAGGAGCGGTTTCGCCTTCTAAATTAACCTGGCTCAGATTGGGATCCATTTTGGCTTCTACAGAAGCGGAGCTGTTGTAAAAATATTCAATGGTCTGGCGAATTTCGCTGGGGGGCGCAATGGCTGGAGAAATACGCAGTTGCAGCTGGCTTTGTAGCTCTGCGAGCAGTTCACGGTTGGCGGGGTCGGCCATGACCACCGTCAGCTGGTCGCCTTCCTGGTGCACCGGCAAAAATTGGTTGGAGCGCACAAACATTTCTGACATGCCGTCCATCAAACTGCGATCCATCAGCTCCAGAGAGGGAATGATGCGAGGGACGTCCAGCTGGACGCTCAGAGCGTCTACCAGTTGAGATTCCGTAATGATTTTTTGTTCAATCAGCAGTTCGCCAAAGCGCTTGCCGCTGTCTTTTTGCTGCCTCAGAATCAGTTCCACGTGTTTCTGGGTAATCATACCCATGTTCACCAACAGTTCGCCGATATAAATGCGTTTGTCGTACTTTTTCAAGAACCGTTGCAGTTCATCTCGACTGATCAGGCCGAGATCAATACAAATTTGTCCAAAGGGCTTGTACTCTCCGTCAGGACTGAGTTTTTGATCTTGCTGCACGTTGAGGACTTTTTGGAGGGCGTCCATGGTGAGGTATCCCTCTTTGACCAGCAGTTCGCCGAGTTTGAAGGGTTGTCCGGTGGATTGATTGGTGGCCATATTAAGCATCCTTTGTTTGTGTTGGGGCAGTGCTTCAATTTTAACAGATTCTAGATAAAGCATCAGCGGGTGCAGTGCTATGATGAGAGGGAACATTTTACGGTAAAAAGCGTCTTATAAAACTATGAACCCAATACAAGAGCGGGGAAAATACGGAGAGTCAGTAGCTCTTCATTATTTTCTGGAGAAAGGATATTCCCTTATTCAACAGAATTACCGTTCCCGCTGGGGCGAAATTGATCTGATTCTGAAAAGTTCAGAGCGCCCTGCGACCCTGGTTTTTGTAGAAGTAAAATATCGGCAAAGCACCCGTTACGGAGCCGCTATTGAAAGCGTATCCCGTGCCAAGCAGCGTAAAATTATACGCACAGCACAGGATTATTTGCTCAAACATGAGCACGAAGGACCCTGTCGCTTCGATATCATCGGGCTTCAGACGGAAAACCTTTGTCATATTGAAAATGCTTTTGAATGTGAATAAAACAAAAGGAGCATCATAAATGCTTATAAAAACAAAATTCTGGCTGGCTTTTCTGGCCGTAGCTACTCTGGCCCTTCCCGCCTGGTCTCTGCCCAAAAGCATGGTGATGGACATGACCATGAACATCAAGCAGGGCAATCGCCCGGTGAAAGCCGATGCGAGAATCTGGTACGCCAATCAAAAATTCCGTGCTGAAATCAAGAGCAATGCCAATATGGCTCAGGGCAATACCCCCGTTAAAATCAGCAACAAAGCGGTTTTTCTGATGGATATGAACCAGAAAATTGCCTATATGATCGACAGCAAGTCTAAAACTGCGCTGAAAGTAGACCAGAGCCAGGTGGAAAAAATGACTGGTCAGTCCGCCGCCAACGCTCCCGAAACCTTCACCAATCCCGCCATGTTAACCAATCCTGCCAAAATCAAGGCAGAACTCACCAAACAAGGTGCCAAAGTGGTGGGCAAGGGTAAAATTCAGGGGCATCCCGTGACGGTGTATCAAATGACCAAACAAGCCAACGTGCCCACCGCAGGTGGCAAGTCTCAGGCTCAGAGCGTCACCACCAAGCTCTGGTTGGCCGATGATCTGGGGCTTCCCATGAAAATGGTTGCTACCGGCAGCAAGTCAGGTCAACTGGCTTCCCTGGACGTTAAAAAGGTGTCTGTGAATGTGCCTGTAAAATCCAGTTTGTTCAGTGTTCCTGGCGGTTACAAAGTACGTAGCCTGATGGATATGTACAAAAGCAACTAAGACTTTACCAAAAAAGAGGGGCCTCAGGGCTCCTCTTTTTTTCGTTGACTGAGCCAGGCGGTAAAATCCAGGCCGTAATAGCGCAGCGCGGCCAGAAAAAGTGCTGTGGCAGCGGCTTCGTCCATATTACCAATCACGGGCAGATTGTCGGGGATCAGTTCAAAAATACCCGCAGAAGGATTGACTAGATAAAGCAGCGACAGCAGTCCTAAACAGGTGACGCCAAATTTTTTCATTCCAAACCCCTCAGTTTATTGACATATCGTCAAGTTTTGGTATATAACGATAAAGTATAGCAAAAAAAAGCGAGTCATTAAAGTGAGCAAAAAACAGGGACGCGACACCTCTGGCTTCGGTAAGCACCTTCGTGTTTTACGTAAAAAACGTAAGATTACCATGAAAAATCTGGCCAAACAGCTGGGCGTTTCGGAATCATATATTTCGCGGTTGGAGTCCAGTGAGCGCCACCCGGACAAGGAACTCATCCTTAAAATGGAGCCCATTCTATTTCCTGAAGGTAACCCTTCAGAACTGGATAAGCTCCTGATTTCTGCGGATTATACGCCCGTCAATCTCGATCAAAAAACCGGTCAGGATGACGTGGTGCTCCACTTTCAACAATTGATTGAAAAAGACCCCGATAATTTCCGAGCCTATAACGCCCTCATTATTTTGCTTATTAAACAGGGCAATTTAAAAGCGGCTCAACAACGGATTGAAACCGGTATGACGAGTTTCAAGAACTCTGTGCAGCTCAAGGTGCTTGATGCGGCATTGCAACTGGCCCAAAAGGATTTAGACGCGGCCATTGCTCTGCAACAAGAAGCTTTAGCGGCTTACGCAACACTGGACGCCCAGGCCAAAAAACAAATGACGCTGGGCGAAAGTGACCTGCTTTACAATCTGGGTGATATGTACTTTGTGCAGGGCTATGGCCTGGTGGATGTGTACCTGCAAAAGAAAACCAAAAGCGCTTATACTTCCGCTCATCGTGCCCTGGAGCAGGCTGCAGATACGCTGGCCCGGGCCCGGGATGAAGATCCTGACAACGTCCTGATTCTGGATGAGCACGCCAAGGTGCTGTTTAATCAGGCCTATTTAGAAGAATCTGCAGGTCACCCCAGTTCTTATACCCAGGCCATTGACGCGCTACAGCAGGTGATTCACTCTGAGCATAAACTGTTGCTGAACTACACCAATCTGATGGAAAGTACTCTGTCACTGATTCACGCTTATGCCAAAATTAGAGAATTTGCCACCGCCGAGCAGCATATTCATATGGTGGAATGTTGCTTGCCCAACTACTGGATGGTGCATTATATTAAAGCCTGTGTTTACAGCCTTAAATACTTGCAAACGGAAGATTCCGAGGATTACGGGCGGGGTATTTCTAGCCTGCAGCGGGCGGTTTCAGCCCCTGAAAAACACAATCGCACCGCTCAGGAAGCCCCCTATGATCCCGATTTAATGCCTTTGCAAAAAGTAAACCCCACTGCCTTTCAAGATGTTCTTCAATCTCGTGCCCCGGAGGCCCTTTCATGAACCGTTTTGCTCTCAGTCTTTTACTCACCCTGGTAGCCTGCACCCCTCAGCAGACCAACCCCGCTCCTCCGGTGGTCCCTGCTCCCGATGTGAACGTGGCGTCGGATATTCGCCCGGGGCCCAACGGTCCCAAGCTGGAACTTACGGAACTTGAGGGAGAACTCTTGATCCCTGTGGGCACCAGCTCCTTTGCCATACAGTCGCAAGCGCAGGTAGCCTCAGCTCAGGGCAAACTGTGGCGGTTTATTATCCCACCGGCTCACGCAGAGGAACTGGAAGAGGATGAATCCGTGGATTTAGAGGACGTCCAGCAGCTTCAGGCCAGCGTGAACGGGGAACAGGTGCCCGTGGAGATCCTTTCTTTAGAGGATGTAGAAGAGGGGCAACTGGTAACCTACCGCTTAAAAGAGGTGCCCGTTACCGAGACCACTGCACTTGTGGAATTTACTTCTCCTCAGGGTGGGTTTGTAATTAAAGGACTGGTAGAAAAGATAGACAACGGAATCCAGAGAATAGAACAGCGGTTTGACCTTGATTCTACCGCACTGGGCTTTTTCTGGAACGAGCTTTCTACGGAGCGGCCAGAGCGTCTGACCCGCGCGCGAATTGATGCCTTAAAAC
>CAYFGW010000195.1:0-9811 GCA_964342365.1 uncultured Candidatus Sericytochromatia bacterium
GTGCTGGCTCCCGGGGGAGATATTCGCATTGTGGTGCCGGATTTTGATGTGTTACTTCGTGATTACGAGCAAAACCGAGACCCGGATGCTTTTCTGGACGCTTCTTGCCTGGTGGGAGCAAAACCTAAAAAGTGGATCAAAAAAATTCAGTATCTGGTGCAGGGACACGGCTGGCATTTCAATATGTACAACGCTGACAGCCTCAAAAAACTATTTGAAGCTTATGGTTTTACAGAAGTCAAAATACTTGAGCCCGGAGCTTCTGAATTACCGGATACCTCAGGCATTAATCTCACGATTCATCAGGGTATTAGTTTGTATTTGGAAGCAAAAAAGCCCAACCTGAAATAAACGTTCAACACGCACTGAGTTTTTGTTGCAATACTTCAATCAGTGCCTCTGGTTGTTCTGCATGCAGCCAGTGTCCGGCATCGGGAATCCATTCACAGCTGGCATCGGGAAAATACGCGCGTATGACGGGCAGATCTTCCGAAGTAATATAGTTTGAGTTTGCTCCCCCGATAAAGTGCACCGGACAGTCTGTGAATGCTTTGCCGTCAAAGTCCAGGGTTTGAACTGTGTCAAACCCTTGTTTCATTGCGTTTAAATTCATTTGCCACTGCCAGGTTTTTGTCCCGTCAACAGAGGTCTGTTGGCGTAGATTGGACAGCAAAAATTGGCGAATGGCCAGAGTAGGGATATGTGTTCGCAGATAGCGATCTGCATCGCTGCGTTGTGCAATTTCTTTCAGAGGCAGAGCTGACAAATGTTGCACAAATTCTGTATGTTCTGTCATGGGATAAGCTTTTGGTGCAATGTCTAATACAATGAGTTTTTCAAGGTGTTGACCATAATCAAGGGCATACTGCATGGCCACCTTCCCGCCCAGAGAGTGCCCGATGAGTATAAACGTTTTACCCTTTAACTTTATTCGCATATCTTCAATGTCCTGCGCCATGGCGCTCAGGCTAAAATCTTCGTGATGGAAAGATTTTCCGTGATTGCGTAAATCGGGCAAAATAACCGGGTGTTCAGAAAACGCCCGGGCAATACGCTGCCAGTTGCGTCCGTAGCCAAACAATCCGTGTAAAAAAACAATGGGCGTTTTTTGGCCTGTGGTACTCAGAATAATTTGTTGGTGTAACATACTATCGAGATCCGATGCTTGTACGTTTTCCCCGGAAATAGGTATAAATGTGCGTGCCGCGATCCAGCACCGCGTATTTATAACGAGAGGGGGCTTTTTTCCAAAAATCTGCCAGTACCTTTTCATGATTCAGGGACGGTACGTTAATTTCAAAGTATCCCCGTTCAGGAACCCATGCAATCCAGTAGTCTCCAGATTTTTCGTAGCCCACGCTATTCCAGAAAATTTTTTTGACCGCTTCAACCCGCTGTGTGGAAAGAGGATAAATATTGCGGCGCACAGATTTAATGCCCAGAAATTGGAGCCGAGAACGTTCGTATTCAGTAAGGGTGATTAAACGGTTACAGGGATTATAGGGCACCGATAAGATTCGGCCGTCAGCGCCATATACGCTGTAGGGAAACATGCTTCCCTCCATTTTTTTGATACGAGGCAATAGAGGAGCCAGCTGCGTATATTCACCATAATCGAGCAAAAGCAACGCAAGCAGGCTTCGTTTTTTTTCCGCATCGATGCGATCAAAAGCACGGGTCATATAAATACCGGTGGGGTTGAAGCGAGAAAAGGCGTAAATATTTTCCCATTTTTTGGCTTTGAGCTGATTAAAGTACCGGGTATAAATCTGGCGGGTTTCAGGCGTATTTAAAAAAACACTTTCGCAAGCCCCATAAGCAGATGCTGGCCATGCACAGAAAATCAGTAACGCAGACCAGAATGCTTTCCAGAGCTGCATTACACAGATTTAATTTTCTTTAAAATGGGCCGGGGATAGCGCAAATGCATAATTTCTGAAGCAGTTTCCTCAATGGCTTTATGAGACACATCTACTACAGGGCACGCCAGTTTTTGCATAATATCTCTGGCATAAGCCAGTTCTTTTTCGATTTGCTCTGGCTGGGCATAGGTGGCGTTGATGGGCAGACCTAAGCTTTTGACGCGGGCCTGTCGAATCTCAAGTAAGACCTCAGGCCTCACAATCAGACCAATGGCTTTTTCTTTATAATCGTAAATTTCCGGGGGCGGCTCGTGTTCAAACAAAATAGGATTATTGGCCACTTTTTTGGCATAGTTCTGCGCTAAAAACATGCAGGTGGGCGTTTTTGAGGTACGTGAAACTCCCACCAGAATAATGTCTGCGAGCTCCAACCCCTTTGGGTCTTTGCCGTCGTCAAAACGAATGGCAAACTCCACACTTTCGATACGTCTGTAGTATTCCTCATCCAGTTCCCGCAAAATACCGTCTTCCCGACGGGGTGGCGCTATATCTAGCTCGTTGCTGATGGTTTGAATCAGCGGATTGAGTAAATCTACCACTGGAATACCCAGAGCCTCAGCCCGTTCTTGCAAGAGCTCTTTCAGACTGGGTACCGACAGGGTATAGGCAATCATACAGGGACCATTTTGCCCCAGAATTTCGAGCATTTTATGAATTTGCTCCGGGCGCGTAATCCGTGGCAGGGGCGTATGGCGCAAATCGGGAGCCGTGTCCTTAAATTGTCGGATTGCCGCTTTTGAAAGGGTTTCTGCGGTCTGACCGGTGGAGTCAGACATGGTGTAAATGGTGAAGGGGGCGGTTTTTTTAGCCATTAATCCGTTGTCGCAAAAGCGTTCACGCGGGGTTTGCGATTGGCTCCAGCTTCGTTGACCCGGCGAATTTCGGCGTGATGCGGGGCTTCATTCACGAAATCGGGCTGGCTATTAATTTCTTCACGAATCTGGGTCATGGCAGATAGAAACTGATCCAGGCGGCGTTTTCCTTCGGTTTCTGTGGGTTCAATCATCAGGGCTTCTGGCACGATCAGAGGAAAGTACACCGTGGGAGGGTGAAAGCCGAAGTCAATGAGGCGCTTGCCGATGGATAGAGCGTTAACGCCGTGTTCTTTTTTAATGGGTTGCGCCGAAAGCACAAATTCATGCATACAGGGAGCATCATCATGGGGAAGGGGGTACAGGGTTTTGAGCTGGCTGCGCAAATAATTGGCGTTGAGGACGGCATCCTGACTGGCTTGCTTTAAGCCTGCAGCGCCCATGGCTCGGATATACGTGTAGGCCCTCACCAGTACGCCAAAGTTCCCGTAGAAGCTGCGAATACGCCCAATACTGGTGTCCGTTTCGTCACTTAGCGTATAGCTTCCGTCAGACTTTTGCTGCACGCGAGGATTGGGTAAAAAGGGAGCCAGTTTGTCGTTGACAAAAACAGGGCCGGCTCCGGGGCCGCCCCCGCCGTGAGGTGTGGAAAAGGTTTTGTGCAAATTCAGATGGAGTACGTCAAAGCCCATATCACCGGGGCGGGCCATGCCCATAATGGCGTTCAAGTTGGCACCATCATAGTAAAGCAGGGCTCCGATATCGTGGATCTGCTGAGAAATGTCGAGGATATTTTCCTCAAAAATGCCCAGGGTATTGGGGTTGGTCATCATGAGCCCGGCAATGCTTTCGCCGTGTTCGTCAATCAACTCCTTCAGGTGTGCCATATCCACCTGACCTTTTTTATCGGATTTGAGGGTGACCACTTCATAGCCACACATGCGCGCAGAAGAAGGGTTGGTGCCGTGAGCAGAGTCCGGGACCAGTACACGGGTACGTGCGGCGTCATTGCGGTGCGCGTGATAAGCGCGAATCATCATCATGCCTGTCAGTTCCCCGTGGGCACCCGCAGCAGGCTGAAGACTGCCGTCACTCAAACCCACAATTTCACACAGGCTTTTCTTGAGTTCGTACATTAACTCCAGAGCACCCTGTGTCTGGCTTTCCGGCTGGTAGGGGTGTAACTCCGCAAAGCCGGTTAAGGCGGCCACCTTTTCGTTCACCTTGGGGTTGTATTTCATGGTGCAGGAGCCCAGCGGGTAAAATCCCACGTCAATGGCGTGGTTTTTATGAGACAGGTTGATAAAGTGACGGCTGACTTCTAATTCGTTGAGTTCAGGGAGTTCAGCGGGTTGTTTACGCAGCAAGTGGGCCGGAAGATGTGTGGCTGGATCGATGGTTTCAACCCCTGTGTCCGGCAGAGTAACGGCCCGGTGTCCGGGAATGGATTTTTTAAAAATCGTGTCTGACATAATGCACCTTAAATCTTTCGTTCACCTACCATACCATGGGTATACCACGCGATACCACAGGCTTCTACGGCTTTTTGACGTAAACCGTCACGTTATAATCGGGAACACCGCTTAAGGCTCTTTTATCCGGGGGCAAAAGATGATTTCCTTCGGGCCAGTGGACCTGTAAATTGCCCGGCACAATGGGGGCTGCTTTGGCATAAGCGTGAAGTTTTCCGTAAGCAGACTCCACAATAATGGCATCGCCTGAGGCCAGTTGACGATCCCTTAAATCGGCTTCTGCCATGAGCACATCCAGACGTTTTGCGCCGGTGAGCGGATCTTTTTGCTGTTGCACCATGCTGTTAAACTGTTTGCCGCGCCGCGTGCTCAGTCGCAGGGCTCCTTCCGGTAAATCAATACCTGGCGGCGTTAAGCTGCTAAAATGTCCCTTCCCATCGGGGGTGCGAAAACGGTCTTTGCACAAGGTACGCCCGCCCCACTGAATATGATCGCCTTGCTTATTTAAAAAACTCACCCCCCTATAATCCGGGTAGGCCTGCTCTATTTCCTGGCGAATGGATTGGCTGTCTGTAAAGAGGATCAAATGAGCGAGCTCTGGCTTCACCCGCTGTGCGAGATCGATCAGCACCTGCCATTCGGTACGGGCTTCTGCAATACGTGGCCCTTCGATTTCGGGACTGAAAATAACCTGTCTTTCCGTGGTGGTTTCGCAGCCGCCGCCGGGCATTTCGTAGCGGGTGGTGGTGGGTAAGATCAGCGTGCATTCGCCGGGTTCTACCAGCATTTGCGACGTGAGGAAAATATCCTGATGCACCCGCACGGGAATGCGTTCTAGTGCCTCTGCCACGCCAGCGGGATCGGGCATGGTTTCTAAAAAGTTCCCTCCCACACAGTAAAAAACATCCAGGGCTTTGTCTTGGGCTGCGTCTAGCATCTGCTCAGCTCGATACCCCTTATGATCAGGCAGATCAAAGCCCCAGAGCTTTTCGATGGCATCCCCGGGAATATCCGGCTTGCATCCCATCTCACCCCCCCCCTGGACGCCACTATGGCCGCGAATGGGCATTAATCCTGAATGTTCTTTGCCCACAAAGCCCAGTGCAAGAGCCAGGTTCACAATGGCTTTGACGTTATCTACCCCGTGCTGATGTTGGGTAATACCCATGCTCCATACAAATACCGCTGATTTTGCCGCCGTCAGCAGATCCGCCAGACGTTCCATTTCTGAGCGGGTACTGCCAGAATGTTTGGACAGCATGTCCCAACTCTGGTTTTGCAAATGGGTTTTGAGTTCCTCTATGCCCGTGGTGCGTGTATCAATAAAGGCCTGATCAATAGCGCCCCGCTCCAGTAATACTTTGAGAACGCCATTTAAAAAGGCCATATCACCGCCGGTGTGAACCTGAAAAAATTCGTCCATCAGCAGGGTGCCAAACAGCGCACTTTCGGGCACAGAAGGCACCCAGTAGCGGGTGAGCCCCGGTTCTTTATACGGATTAATGACCACGATGCGGGTGCCTTTTTGTTTGGCATAGTAGAGGTATTTGGTGGTGACTGGCTGGTTATTGGCAATATTGGAGCCAATGAGCACAATCAGATCTGTGCCTAACCAGTCTTTGTAGGAACAGGTGGATGCTGCCTCTCCTACGGTCGCTTTCAGAGCAACGGTACTGGGGGAATGACAGATGCGGGCGGCGTTGTCCACGTGATTCGTGCCGAGAAAGCGGGCTACCTTATTGGCCACGTAATAGGTTTCATTGAGAAGGCCGCGAGAGGTGTAGTAAAAAGCCAGTCGCTGAGGGTCAATATTTTTGATCTTTTTTGCCAGATAGTGGAGGGCAACGTCCCAACTTACCCGCTTGAAACCTTTCTCCCCGCGAAAGCGCATCACCGGAAACGGCAAACGACCCAGATCTCGCAGTTCTTTGCTGCTCATGGGACGTAGTTGTGAAATATCTTCAAAAACGCTCGGGTCAAGAGCGGGCATGGTGTTCAACCGCAATAAATTCAGGCGCACGGTGCACAAGTGTAGGCCTTCAAGGGTAAAGTCCTGCATGCCCGTGGTGCCCAGGGCACAACCGTCACAAACACCCTTGTTTAAAATATTCCAGGCATAGCCCAGTTCGTCCTTGTTGTCCCAGGCCACTTTAAGGGTTTCATACAAATGGTGGGGCTTAACTTTCCCTATGCCCTGTGGCGAAAGACTGGCCCAGGTTTCGGGGTTGATATGTTCCTGAAGACGTTCAATCAGACGAAGCGGTTTGTTTTCGGACACGGCAGGCTCACTTTTTGTTTTAATCCTAGCACAATATCGGGTGTTTTAACTCCAGTGGAGACCAAAGGCTGCGCGGATTTTCTGGCGCAGGGCGGGGTAGTCAGTCTGACGGCCACGCAGGCAATATAGTGGATAAATTATCAAGCGCGCGAGCAGCAGGCTCAGGCCCAGAGCCAGTAAAATCAGTGGAAACAAGGGCAGTAAAAAAGCCACCCAACGGCCGTGACGATAGCTGGTTTCACTGAAAAAGGTCCAGAGCCCCCAGCAGAGCACTACAATTGCAGGCCAGAGCCAGGTCATCATGGCCGTTCTCTGCACGAAAAATTCACAGTAATACTCGCTCTCATACGGATATTGTAATCCTATTGGAGTGCTTTGGTACTATACCTGGTAGGTTTTTTTGAAATTCCAATGCACCGTGGAGAACATATCATGAAAAAAATTCTGGTCACTGGAGCTACGGGTAACGTGGGATCTGCTCTGGTCAAACAACTGGCCAAAAACGCTGAGGTTGAGCTGTATCTTGGGGTGCGTGAACCGGAAAAACCCCGTCAGCAATTTGCGGACATTCCCTTTCATCTTTGTCATCTGGATTTTGCGCAGCGTATTTTTCCCGACACTTCTGTGGATGCTGTGTTCTTGATGCGCCCACCTCACCTGGGAGACCCCGAACTGTTTCGCGCATATTTATCTTCCCTGAATCCTGACACCCGTGTGGTGTTTTTGTCCGTGCAGGGGGCTGATCAAATGCCCTATATTCCCCATGCCAAAATCGAAAAAATCATTCTGGAAATGGGCTTTCCCCACATGTTTATTCGACCGGGGTATTTTATGGAAAATTTATTGACCACGCTTTGCCCTGAACTCAAAGAAAATCAGCGTATTTATCTGCCCGCAGGCGATCTGAATTTTAACTGGGTGGCTGTGGAGGATATCGCACGGGCGTCGGCTGCTGCTCTGACTCAGGATGATGTGGGGTCTACCGTGGAACTATCCAGTTCAGAAAACTACGACTTTGAAGAAGTCATTGGCTGTATTAACGAAATTTGTGGTACGTCGTTCACCTACACTTCGCCCAGTGGGCTTAGATATATGGCCTATAGTCTAAAAAAAGGCCAGAAATTAACCTATATTTTCGTTATGTTATTGCTTCATTATCTTCCCCGGTTGGGTCAGAAACAGTCGGTGACTACTACTGAAGACTATGCACGACTCACAGGCCAGAAAATGACGTCGCTGCGCGATTTTATCCGGCAGCACAAAGACTTTTTTCAGCAGTTGGCCATCAGTCACTGATAGAGATATGAAACTTTATAGACGTTTTTTACGTCTATATACATTGGATCAATATTCAGTTGTCGGGTTTTATGGAGCCCGTCACCAAGGAGTCATTATGAAAAAACAGTTTATTATTGCCCTGCTGGGCAGTGCCGTATTGAGCATGAGTGCTTGTGAAGCCAATATCAACGCCGCCGTGGATCCTGCTCAGGGAAGCAGTTCTGCCAACGCCTCGGGCAGCACCGACGCAAATGCCGATGGTTCTGCCAACACAAACGCCTCCGCAGGTGCTTCTGTAGGCGCTGATGCCAATGTGAGTTTACCCGGGGTTAGCGTGGGCGGATCTTCAAATAACGCCGCTTCAGGCAGTGCTTCAAGTTCTTCCAGTTCCACCAGCACCTTGAATCCTAATGCTGCTTTAAAAGACAACAGTAGCCTGAAAATTCAAGGTTTCAGTCCCGATACCGATGGTGATTACGATATTGCTGTGACAAAAGGAACCAAGTGGGTTTACAGTATGAAAGCTGATATCCCCACCGTTTCTGGTGTACCAACAAGCCTACCTCCAGGTGCACCAGCGATTGATTTTGGTGGTGCAGGTGGCGGCCAGATAGATCTGGGTACGTTAACCATTGAAGTTGAGGATATTAAAGATGGTTTCGCGATTGTAAACACAAGTGTAGACGTTGCTGTAGGAGCCGCTGACGGAAGTTCCTTCTCAAACACAAACACGGTCAAAGTTGATGAGTTTAGCAAGATGTTTGTCGAAGGCACTCAGGAGTTTGAAAGCGGAACGCTGACCCTTACAAAAAGTGGTACTCAGGAAAGCGTTACAGTTCCAGCAGGATCATATAATTCAGATGTTATTCTGGGCAAGCTTGAGGCGACATTGGAAACCGGGTCAGGTGTCTTCAAGCAGGACTCAAAAATGTGGATGTCTAAGGGAGTTGGTATGGTCAAGCAAGAAGCCACCACTATTAACTCAGGTACATCTACAACTACCGTCATTGAATTACAGAGCTTTTCTCAGTAATTTAAGTTTTTGAACTATTGAGCTATCAGGCGGCTCCCACATCGGGGGTCGCTTTTTTAGTGACAGGAAGTATCAGGTTCAAAACTCAAGCTTACTTCAGGTGTTTTGTAAACGGTGCCATTTTTATCGAGACCTATCGCAAAATAAGTGATTTGTTCAGGTACAGGTTCAGTATCGTCACAGAGGTCGTTGACCAGTGTAAATTTCTCTTCAGGAATAGGTGCAAAAAAAGTACGATAATTTGTATGTCTACGTGGGAAAGGGGCCTTAAATGAATGCGCTTTTGTGGGAGATTTATCATTGTCAGGTGGTTGTATAAAAACAACAACTTTTTTGAGCTGATTTTTTATGCAGGGAAAATCAAAAGCAATTTCGTAGTAGTTAGAGAATATGCGGCCCGTTAAAGGAGAGTTGATAGCTTCTTGATTTCCCAAATAAACCAAAGTCTCTTTCACTGACCAGTCGGTTATAGAAATATTAAGACACCCTGTAGGAAATTCCGTGGCAGACGTTTTGAGGAGGCTGAAGTATTCAGGAATCATGGCTTCTATTTTGTCTATATTTATGACGTCGTCTGGCAAATTTTTATCGACCTCTCTCCGCTTTATCTCTAAAACCCGTCGATAAACATAACCAAAATACTGGTAGTAAAACAGTTTTTGGTCCAATGCAAATTGAGAAAACCTTAAATAAGACTCGGCGTTTTCATCATTTTGAAAATTCATTTTCAATTGTGTTTCAATGAAAGCTTTTTGCTCACTAGCAGGCAATTTTGAGGCTTGTTCCCACAGCGTTTTCTTACGGGGAGGAGTGGGAGAGTAATTAACGATATGGGGATTAGAGTAGGTATGAACAGGTTTCCATGGGGAAAGCAAACGTAATAGAAAAAGCGATTTTTTGTCTACGTATGAAGCGTGGGGATATCTTCCTTGTATGGGGGGAGCATGTTCTATTTCAGATTCTTAAGTTTTGCGGGTTTCACACAGCAAACTTCTCTAAGAACTTGTCTATGACTG
>CAYFGW010000196.1:0-9681 GCA_964342365.1 uncultured Candidatus Sericytochromatia bacterium
CGGCGGGGTCGGCCAGCGCGAGCACCGCGAAGGCTACCTGCATCGCCCAGACGTGCGTCCCGAGCGGGCCCCAGCACAGCACCAGCGCCGCGAGCAGGGCCAGCGGAAACACGACCGTTCCCCACGACCGCCGCGAGATCCCGTGCCCGCCCGGCAGGTGGACATCTACCAGATGATCTGGAGCGTGATGCCTCTGAGCACCTTTGCCCTGGGACTGTGGGTTATTTTTCTGCTTCCCAAAAAGCGGGGACAGCACCGTGCCTGATCTATTTCCACGACGCATACTTCCGCGACGCAGCACCTGCCTGTTCTGGCTGGCGGTCTTGCCGCTGTTCACCCTCACCCGCACAGCTCCAGCACAGCGCATGACGCTCCCGGTGGATTCCCCCACCAGCGTTTTTTCCGTGGAGGCTCCTGTAGATGAGCAGCCCGAAGAAGCCACCATGACTCAGCGCCCCACGGCTCCGGATGAAAAAAACCATCACGTCATCGTGTACCATCACCGGGGACAACCCCTGCCCAACCTTCAGGATTTTCAGGCGGATTTGCCCTTTTTACAGCGCTTTTTAAAACTCCAGTCGCTGCGCTTTTATTTAACACCGGCACAGCTCAACACACAGAATGTAAAATCCTTATTGTCGGCAGTGGAAACCGCGGGCTTTCATGTAGAAGTGGTTCTGTATGACACCCAGAACCTCCCCGATAGCCAAACCGCTCTGCGCTGGCTAGATACCCAAAAGAACGTCAAACTGATTGCCCTGCCCTACACCACCGCTCATTTTGGAACTCTCTATACCACTTTAAGAGCGCAACAGGAGGAACGTGTCAGGCCCTTTAAGCAGGCCGTTACTTTTGACAGTATCAAAGAGGTGCTACGCTTCAAGCGGGAAAAACAGTCCTCACCGGATGTGTACCTGTATCATTTCAAAGGAGATATTTCAGATTTTCACCCCCGTATTCTGCGATTAAATGAACACTTTGACAAACCCTGGCAACTGGCCCAGCTCAGCGTTCCCGTTCAGCAAACCCTGCACACCCGCGAATACGAACGCACCTGGCTGTACCGTTTTGCTTTTTACTTTTCAAAAAAGTACGGTCTCGTCCCCGCGCCCGCCTTTTACCGCGGTCACGAACGCCACAGGATGGTGACTCCCGGTCTTTTACGCGCCGATCGCAGCTTTTTACCCACCTACTGGCTCACCCATATTTATTACCACCTGAATCGCATTGACCTTGACGAAGCCAAGCTGACCCGGGCTCTGTACACTGAAATCACCCACGGCCCTCAGAATTTTGACAGCGACGCAGATTTTCTGCGGCGATTTTTAAACACCTATTACAAAGTCAATCCCGAAGACCATATTCTGAACTATGCCAAACACAAGCGCACGGGGCTCTTTTATGATTTTTTGAAAATCCAGACCGAAGAAAGTTTGCTCAACTCACACTTTGCCCGTCTCAAAGCCATCCGTCTCCGTGAGCCCACCCCCCGTGAGCTGATACTAAAAACGCCGACAATACAACAGGCAACACAACAGGTCAAGCTGAGCTTTCTCAGCGCGCTGGGCCGCTACAACTTTTTACAGACCCTGTATTATCAGAAAACGGGAGACCATTACTGGGTAGAGCGCACCACGTATCCCACCCTGGCTTCAGATTTTAAGGTGTATACCCACGCCCCTGAACTTCTGCCCAAACTGTCAAAAGCCTATCCTGCCACCCTGAAAACACAGCTCAAAGCCTTTCGCCCCCTGAGCAGCGCTACCCAGCTCCATTTGCTCTTCGATATCCGCAACACTTCCACAGAGCGGGTGGACTTACAACCTCTGGCTTTAACCTCTCAACAAACACAGCGAGTATATATTCCCGAGCCGCTGTTTTTTGAATTTTTTAAACAACTGGCTCCGGGTCAACGGGTCAAAGGCGTGTTGCCCTTTCCCGCTACAGAAGCCCCTTTTAACTTTCAAATTCAGCCCCAACCCGCCAGCGATAAGCACCCCCGTCTGTTAGCAACCCGTCTGAGCCTTAAAGGAAGAGAACTGCAGATTCACATCAAAAACCCCTTTGTGGAACGACTGCTTTTACCGGGACTGAGCCTCTTTATAGAACAGCAACAGCGCTTATTCACCTTAGAGTATGTGATTCCTCAGGCTTTATTGCCACTAGAAGAGCGCACCTATCGCCTGACCTTACCCAAAACCTTTCAGCCAGAGCTTCCCTTTTCGAGCTACAGTAGCGCTACTGCGTTCCCCATTGTGGACAGAGAGATTAACCTGGACGATGCCTTTCGCAGTGATGTCATGGGTTTCAAAGAACAGGCCCTGGAGAAATACCGCCGGGCTTATGAGCGTTTTGGCAACGAACTCAAACCCTACAGGCGCTGGAATATTCTGCGACGCATTGTGTTTTTGAGCGTCTTACTGGAATCTCCGGCACGCACAGAAGCGACTTTTAATAAACTTTTGAAGCAAACGCCCTTCACAGGAGAGCGGCTGGCCCGCTTACATCTGGACTTAGCAGAGGCGTATCTGGGCCATTCCTCTCAAAAAGAACGGGGAAATCTGGCTTTAGAACATATCAAGCGGGCCTTTGCCCTCAAAAACTGGACACCCCGCGTTCAGGACCACATGCTGTACGGCTACGTACTTAAAACAAACGGCGCGTTAAAACCAGCGGAAGTTCAGTATTTAAAGGCCCTCAGTCTGTCCTTGCCACAACGCAAATCGCCCACGCAGGACATTTACAAGATTCTGGTGGATCTGACAGAAGCTCAAAGCGCATACTCGAACGCCAGAAATTATCTCTTGCAGTGGCGTCAGAGCAAAGGCTACAAAGACAATCCGCAGCACCTGAAACGCCTGGGCTATTTTTCCTTGAAACAACAGCACTACCCAGAAGCCCTGAATTACTATCTCGACTACGCCCGGAGCAGCGGAGACGTGAGTATTTACCCGGATATTGCCGCGCTCTATCGCCGCCAGCAACAGCCTGCTCAGGCTATTACGTGGTACGAAAAATATCTGCGTACCTGCCAGCGCTGCACACCGGGAGTGTACAAAGAACTGGGCTATCTTTTAGAAAAACGCAACCCCGGGCGGGCTCTGGATCTTTATGTACGTTATCTGGCACAGAATAACGATGCCCCACTGCGCGATACGGTGATCAGTCTGGCCATTCGTCAGCAGCGTTACGCCCTGGCCAACCGTCAGTTGCAACAGGCCCTCAACACCTGCCGTAGAGACTGCGACACCTTAAGTGAGCAACAGGGATTTGTGTACCAGAAACAGGGCAATTTATCTGCCGCCCTGGAAGCTTATACGCGCAGTTTGCGTCGCCCCACACTGGCACGCTGGCAGGCCGTGGCCTATCTGGCCCAGAGCACGGGCCGCTATGATTTATCTATCAGAGCCTTTGAGCAGTTGCTAAAAAGTGAGAATCGCACGGCCTGGCGACTGGCACTGGCGGAACTGTACACGCTCACCCAACAGCCCCGCAAAGCCCTGAACACCCTGAATGTTTTAACAACTCAACCCCGGACGCTTTCTCCAGAAGACCAGCAGACACTGCTCAATTTATACCTGGGTGCTGCCACAGACCCTCAAGCATTGAATCTGTTTGAGCGCATCAAAGCGGGACCGGTGGTGTTAAATGCCGAAAGCTATTATCTGGCCGGGCGCTTGTACTTTGAACAAGGCCAACTCGCTCAGGCGGCATTAGCTTTAGAACAGGCCATCGCCCGCAGCACAGAGCCCGTGGCAATCCATTATCGTCTGTTGGCCAGTATTTACGAAAAGCAGGGAGATCCCCAGCAGGCCATTGACACCCTGGAAACGCTGAAGAGCTACTTTTAGAGATCAAATTTAAACGTCGCACTTATCTGGCGCGCAGGGTATTTCCGGTCTGGGTATACACAATGCGGCTAATCAAACGCTCAGCGCGAGTAGCCACACCGTTTTGATCAAAATCGTGCCGGTTAACGTTGGCCTTGTTGTGCCAGTAAATGGGGTAATTATGAACGCCTCGTGCGGCCCGGCCATCGTGAATTTCTTTTAAAGCGAGATGAAGCGGGGCACTTTCGATACTGCCGGGAGGCGCTATAAACGTTCCTTCTGCGGGAATGCTCACATTGCGTCCGAAGGCCAGGTGTTGCCAGTTATGGGGGTCTAAACCCATTTCACGGGCCTTGTCCATGGCTTTGCGCAGGGCCCCCGCCCCGGCGTTATAGGAGATGTTCAACAGAGGAGCCAGGTCAGCCCAGGGTTGAGCGCCCGTATAACCGGTTTTTCGGGCCAGACGATCCAGATTCTTACGCAAATTGCGAGCACCCATGGCCATATTATTGCCCAGATCGTATACGTTATCACGGGCCTGAGCCGGTCCTCCGGCGGTGGCCTTCGGGTAAGCGCTTTTTTCAATTTGCATCATGCCCACAGCAGCGGCGCTGCGCACCTGGCCGCTGCGATCCCAGTGCCGTGCGCCACTCTCTCGCTGTGCCGTGCGGTATAAAAAGTCTCCGGGAATTCCGTAAAGTTCGCCCGCCTTGTTCAGCATGGCCTGAATCACCTGCTTATCCCGGATAACATCACCCCGTTGATACCCGAAACCACTGGCTACCACAGAAATTTCGTCGCCTGCGCTTTTGTAATCTGGCAGGCTGCCGGTTCGAGAGGTTTGGGCGATGGGTGTAGCATTCTCCGAACGAAACAGCTCAACGGGGGTGCGTAACACGGGCTGCCGGTTTGGGGATTGCTGTAGCTGCATTTGATCCTGTTGATAGGTCTGCGGATGTTGCGGACCTTGTGGCGTGGAACGGGCCGAAATATGCTGAGAAACACGCTGAAAAGAACCCGTCTGAGTCAGATCTGACAAGGGCCGAAGGGGTCGCTGTAAACGAAATGGGTTCATAGTTAAGTGTCCTGAATTATTTATCGGCAAAAATTCCGCTGATCTTGTGAGGCAAAATCCAAACTTAACAATGAGAGCGAGGTTGCGCGTTTGGGAACTTGAAGATACTGTGAGCTAAAAAATGGTAGCGGGCTACCTGCCAGAACAAGTAGAGATTTAGCAGGACGAAAAACCTGAACATGAAGCCCTTTACTGAATTTCAACGATAAATTTATATGTCCAAAAGAAGGGAATAGAAAACACAACGCCAATCAGATAAAAGAAGATATATTCTTTCTGAGCCATCAACATTAAAATTACCAGAGCACTGGGCAAGTTGTGAAGAAAGGCTAAAGCTGGTGAAACCAGAAAAAACGTTTTTTTGTGGACAACTTCACTTTTCAGCACAAGTCGGGTCATTATCAGGCTCTCTATCACAATGCCTGCACCAACGGCATATACCCATGCTAAAAAATAAGCTTTTTGAATTTCACGGGGGAAAAAATAATCGATAAACATAATCGTTGGAGCGGGATCACAAGCGCAAAGGAGGGGAAATTCAATAAAGAACCAGAAAACGGCAGATAAAAACCACCACAAAAATAGGAGAGCAGAACAGAAAAAAAAGAGGCTATTGTACAAACCAAAGGCCAGAAAGCCTCCGAGATAAGAGGGGGCTTTTATCAGACGTTCTTTACTCATTGCTCAGATAAAAGTTTCTGCCACGGTCCTTGATGATAACCCCGTCTCCATCTGAACCGTATATTCTGTAATGCCCGGACTTGACGTACTCATAAAGAACCATTCCGGGAGTCAAATACTCTGTTTTCACAGGCGGGTTCCAACGCACCCGCAGCCCCCAGAAATAACCGGCGCTTTTGTGCTTATACGCCTCACCTTTTTCCCATTCGCTCATATCTCCAAAAGACCGTCCGTACCCGTGCATATTCGTATACGGATTTTTAAAGGACTTCCAGTAATTTTGCTTTACGGCTTCACTTTTGAGCAGTTCAGCAGACTCAGGATAAACGCCGTGATCTACAACGTAGATTTCCAGAGCCGTTTGAAAGGTGTGCATATTGGCTTTCATCGTCGATACTTTGCTCCTGCAAGAACACGCCAGAGCAGGAGACGAAGCAAAAGGGAATAGCAATAAAGTGTTCAGTAACACCGTTTTAAAAATAAAAAACCTACTCATACTTTATTTATTCCCAGTATTTCGAGAGTATAAACGCTTTAGAGCGCATGATATATTAAAAAGAGCACGGGATCAAAGAGAGGTCATATGGCAAACTTTCGCAACGGTATTTCAACCCCATCGGCACACCCTTTACGAGGCATCTCACCCCGGCCCTCTGCGCCTCCTGCGCCGGTGCTGAGAAAACCCGAAGACCTGTTTGCTCAGCGCCCTGCAGAGAGCCCCACACAGGATGCGCCTCCTCGAACTCTTGCAGCCCCTTCAGCGGGTACTTCTCTGAATTTTGTACAGTCTCCCCGTCTGGGTCCTGATGACCGCGTTTTGCACATTGGCGATTCCCATACGGTGGGCATTTACGGACAGGAAATGGATAAACATTTACGCAGCACGGGCGCACAGGTGGAAACTTACGGTTCAGCAGGCTCTTCTCCTCACTGGTGGATCAGCGGACGCAACACCCGCTCGGGATTTTTCGGACGCAATGCAGCCGAAGAAACCACGCGGCCCGCGCGCTGGAACGATCCTCATCCTACTCCCAAACTCAAGGAACTGCTGGAACGCTTTCGCCCTAATGTGGTCATGTTTTCCCTGGGAGCCAACATGATTCATAACAGTGCAGAAAATATTGAACAGCAAATGCGTCAGATTGCGGACATGGCAAAAAGTTACGGCACGGACATCATCTGGGTGGGTCCGCCCGACGGAAGAGAAAGCAAAAAATCCACGGCGAATCAAAATCGTCTTTACCAGACGCTGGAGCGGGTGGCTCAAAATTACGGCGACTTTATTGATTCCAGGCCCCTGACCGAATATCCCGCCACGGGAGGAGACGGTGTGCATTATGGAGGCAAAGAAGGCAGTCGTCGAGCCAAAGCATGGGCTGAATCCGTATTTGAGCAGATTCAGGGCTCAACGCCTTAGGATTCGCTACGACTTACTACTCCGCCGATACCTCGGAAACTCCAGCGCCAGAATACAGGCGCCCAACCAGACGCTACCTGCACAAAACCCGGCCAACACGTCACTGAAATAATGAGCATTCAAATACACCCGGCTTAATCCTATAAGTACAATCAAGGCCAGAAACACCAAAGATAAAAACACCTTGAACCAGCGGTTCCGATGGCTTCTGAGCAACAGGTAGCCCAGAAAGCCGTAAAAAATCATGGCCCCCATGGCGTGACCGCTGGGCAAACTATACCCCACGGCACCGATTTGTTCGTCAATCACAGGGCGCGCCCGCTGAAAGCTCTGCTTGAGCAAAAGATTAAAGCCGACGCCGCCCAGATTGGTCACCACAAAAAGCAGAATACATAAATAGCGTTTGCGCAGGACCAGCCATAAGATCATAAGCACGGAGAGAACCACCACGCTAACTGCTGACCCGATAAAGGTCATACTATACATGATTAAATCCATGGATTCACCGGAAAACTGCTGCAACAGCTCATAAGCCTGGCGATCCCAGCCCAGGGTTTCTTTTTCAAGGATCTCATCCACCAGTTCAGCAAAGGCGATCAGCAACGTCACTGTCAGCAAAAATCCCGGTATTAGAAAACGAAGCATTTAATCGGCTTCTTGTTTCTGACGTTTTTTGAGACGTTGATACAATCCTGGATGTTTCAGTAACACCAGCCCCATGAGTGTAAAAAGCAAGCCCAGCCCCAGCACGCGACCCGCAGCCAGCAGATAGACAATCGTGCTTTGCTCCAGTTGAAAAGTATGACTGTACAAATACAGAGCCGATAAATCCACGGTCCCGAGTCCCACGGGCAAAAGACTCAGCACCCCGGCAATGGCTACCAGCGCATTAAGAGCCACCAGTTTAATGACATCCGGAAAAAAGCCCACGCTGGCCAGAATACAGCCCTGAAACAGCCCGTCAAAAATCCAGGCCAGCGCACTGAGGCCCAACCAGCGCAAACCGTGACCGGGGTTAAGTCGAGCCACAGACATTTTAGCGCTAACAACGGACTTAAGCAGAGGCCAAAACCTGAAAAACGCCAGAAACGCCACCACGCTACCCAACGCCAGTAGCCCATAAACGAATCCGGACCACTGCCAGCTGAGCAAAAAAGCACCGCCCAGACACGCCAGCACCAGCATATCCATCAATCGCTCGATAATCATCAGTCCCAGCGCTTTTTTACGCGCCTCTGGCCGGGTTTCTGTCATTAAAAATACCTTGCTCAACTCACCCGCTCGCCCCGGCGTGATGATCCCTAAAGAAATACTGATCACCTGAATATCGAAGCTTTGACGAAAAGAAATGGGCAACCCGAACACCTGTGCCATTTCCTTTAGACGCTGCACCTTAAACAACAGCCCCAAAAACGCCGCCAGTAACGCCAGCCCCAGCCAGGCAAAACTGGCCTGTTGCAACAGGGTCTGGAATTGCTCAGCCTGAAAATCCTTGCGCAGCAAATAACCCATCAACACAAAAGCAGCCACCAGCAGGAGGACTTGCAGGCCTTTGAAGACCCGTTTAAAAAGATTTGTTTTTGCGTGCGTCATGTCTGCTATGATAGCATTTCTCAATACTCTGACCGTAGCGCAAGCTTGGTGGATGGTGTAGAGGAATACACCGTGAGGTGTCACGCATTGACTTTCCTGCATTAGATTGTATACTGATAGTATGACAGCGCATAAAAGAAGAGTTAATTACAGGCTGTACCCAACTGCTAAACAGCAGGAGGTATTGCTAGGCTTGCTTAGAAAACACCAGCTTATGTACAATGCTGCTCTTGAGCAAAGAATAACTGCTTATAAAAAGTCTGGTGTTAGCCTGACTTACCAAGACCAAGCAAAGGATTTAACCGAGCTGCGCGCTGCGCTGCCAGAATTCAAAGCCGTTAATGCTCAATCCTCTCAAAACACGCTGAAGCGATTAGATAGAGCCATGAAAGCTTTTTTCCGCAGGATCAAATCAGGTAAAACTCCAGGATTTCCACGCTTTAAATCTTTTGCTCGTTATTCTGGCTGGGGTTACAACACCCATGGTGACGGTTGGCGTCTACATAGTGAAAAGAAGCACGGGTACATCAGAATTTCAGGCGTTGGCTTTATTCGTATGCGAGGGAAAGCCAGGACACAGGGTAATCCTAAAACACTGAATATTATGTATAAACAGGGCAAGTGGTATGCCTCAGTTGTGTTTGACTGCCAGCCCGAACGAGAGCAAGACAAAATCACGGGAGCCATGGGCTTAGACTGGGGTGTGGAAACTTTCGCCACTCTGGCTCACGATAGCGGTGAGTATACCGCCATTCACAATGAACGTCACCTGAGAAATGAACTGGCTAAACTGAAGCGGTTACAGCGCGATTTGTCGCGTAAGAAACGCGGTTCACGCAATTGGGAAAAGCTCAAAAAGCAGTTGGCGGTATTGCACGGCAAGATCGCTCGTAAACGTCATGAGTTCTTGCATCAGACCAGCGCCAAACTAGTTAAAGAGAACAGCCTGATTGCAGTTGAAAAACTGAATGTAAAAGGAATGACTGCCAGTGGTGGTAGTTACAAAAAAGGATTAAATCGAGAAGTGCTTAGTACAGCACCTGCGGCATTTCATAAAATGTTGAAGTATAAAGTGGAAGAGACTG
>CAYFGW010000197.1:0-9664 GCA_964342365.1 uncultured Candidatus Sericytochromatia bacterium
GAAACCCGTGGCGCTGAAGCTCTTTAATCTATCGGCTGATGATGTGGACCATTACTTTAAAGAAGTAGAAAACAAGCTCCTTGAAGAAACGGACTACGTGTTAGAACTTCAGCAAAGTCAGGAAATCGCCGCTGCCTGCGGCCACTTGCCCGGCGTGCACTTCCCGGGATATTACCCCGAATTTTCCGGGCAGCGTATTTTAACCATGGACTGGATGACGGGACTGCATTTGTCTGAATACGTGAAAACCAATCCCACTCAGGAACAACGGGACCGTCTGGGGCAAACGCTCTGGGACTTTTATATGTATCAGATGCATGCCCTGCGCAAGCTTCACGCGGATCCTCACCCCGGTAATTTTATGGTGAACGATGAGCATGAACTGATTGTGCTGGATTTTGGTTGTATGAAAGTGGTTCCAGAGCATTTTTACACTCCCTGTTTTGAGCTGTTGCAAGAGTCCAATATTGAAGATCTGGACGCTTTACAAGCCAAGCTGGCGGAATTGGAAATTTTTAAGCCTACAGATCGCGCGGAAGACGTGGACTATATTTTGAAGGTGTCTCAGGAAATGGTGGGACTCGTGACACAGCCCTTTCGCACGGACTATTTTGATTTTGGCAACAAAGCGTATTTTGAAAATATTACCCGCCTCAGTGAAAGCTATTCAAAAGATCCCAAACTGCGGAAATTATCGGGAGGGCGAGGTTCGAAGCATTTTCTGTACGTGAACCGCACCTTTTTTGGGTTATATCTTCTGTTACATGATCTGGAAGCCCGTATTCATATCGAACGAGATATTCCCACCTTTGTGGCCGCACGAGAACCTTAATAAATCTTAAGTTTTTTTGGGTTTACCCGTTGCTCTGGATTGTTTAATATAAAGGTATTGAAAACAGGATACGCAACTCATGTTAGACAAAATGAAGCAGTGCCAGGATACCTTACTTACACAGCAAAAACCTCACGGTCAATCCTCTGAACCTGAGCAGGCTTTTGATATGGGATTGGAAAGCTTTTCTCGTCAGGAACTTTGGGATATTATTCAGTATCAGCAGCAGGTGTTTGGGCTTGTGGCCCATGATTTACGCAGTCCGGTAGCAACCCTGCAAACCTATCTGAACTTTATTTTGCAGCATCAAGACCTCGACCCGGCCAACCAACAGGTGTTTCAGGAATTGCAGCGACGCTCAGAAAATACCCATGCCCTCATGGACGATTTATTGGAATGGGCTCGCACCGGAATGCAGGGCCAGAGCCAGTATCAAAAGGTATTACTCAAAGAGTTTGGCGAAGGCTTCTTATCTCATTTTGAACCCGAAGCGAGCCGCCGGGCGATCACCCTTGAGCACGGACAACTGCCGGAGATACATCGTCAATTTGATACTCAGTTGGCCAAAAACTGCCTGCGCAATTTTATACATAACAGTTTCAAGCACACCCCCGAAGGGGGATCTATTCTGTTACATATTGAAGAAGCCGAGCATCACACGGACTTTATTGTGGAAGATACGGGTACCGGCTTCCCAGAGGCCACCCTCAAAGCTCTTAACAAAGGGACTCATGTTCCTGAGGACAACAAAACTTCTCAGATTTCCTACGGTATGGGCTTAATGCTTTGCAAAACTTTGCTCAAAAAAGAACGGGGTGCCATGCGTTGGGAAAACCGTTTGAACGCCGCTGCTGAAGTGTGCGGCGCCCGCGCTATTTTGCGTTTGCCCATGCACTGATTCATCTCATTGAAAAAGCCCCCGGGAAGGGGGCTTTTTGATGGTTAGTTTACAAAAAGGGCTTATGCAAAAGCGGCAATGCCCGTAATGTCACGACCCACGGTGAGGCAGTGAATGTCGTGGGTGCCTTCATAGGTGTACACCGATTCCAGATTGTTCATATGGCGCATAATGGGGTACTCATCGGCAATGCCGTTGGCCCCTAACACTTCACGGGCAATGCGTGAAATATCCAGCGCCACACGCACGTTGTTCATTTTTGCCATGGAAATTTGAGGGTGCTGCATTTTACCGCTGTCTTTGAGCTGTCCTAAACGCAGGGCCAAAAGCTGTCCTTTGGTAATTTCTGTCACCATGTGTACCAGCTTTTGTTGCACCAGCTGGAAGCCTGCAATGGGGCGATCAAACTGAATCCGGTTTTTAGCATAGCTCAATGCCGTATCGTAACAGGCCATAGCAGAACCCATCGCGCCCCAGGCAATCCCGAAGCGTGCTTGACTCAGACAGGACAGAGGTCCTTTTAAGCCCTTAATATCGGGCAGCATATTTTCAGCGGGAATCACGCAGTCTTCCATTACCAGTTCTGAGGTCACAGAGGCCCGCAGGCTGAATTTGCCTTCAATGTCAATGGCGCTAAAGCCCGGGGTATCGGTATCCACGATAAAACCGCGAATATCCCCTTCGTCGTCCTTGGCCCACACAATGGCCACATCGGCCACGGAACCGTTGGTGATCCACATTTTGGCACCGTTGAGCACGTAGCTATCGCCTTTTTTGCGGGCCCGGGTGATCATGCCGCCGGGGTTAGAACCGTAATCGGGTTCTGTCAGGCCAAAGCAACCGATCATTTTGCCGGAGGCCAGTTGAGGCAGATACTTTTGTTTCTGGGCTTCAGAGCCAAAAGCATAAATAGGGAACATGACCAGCGAACTTTGCACCGAAGCAAAACTGCGCAATCCGCTGTCTCCCCGTTCCAGCTCCTGACAAATCAGGCCGTAGGAAATGGAGTTCATTCCCGCGCAATCATAACCCTGAATGGTGGGGCCTAACAGTCCCAGCTCGCCGAGCTGTGGAATAATTTCCATGGGGAACGTACCGTCACGATAGTGCTTGGTAATGCCTGCCATGAAGCTTTTGTCCACAAAATCTCGCACCGTGTCTCGCACCATGCGTTCGTCTTCACTCAATAAATCGTCAATGCCGTAATAATCTACGCCTTTAAACTGCGCCATAATATTTCCTCATAATCGTAGGTTTGTGTCCATTTTAACACCTGCCAAAATAGATCTTAAAGGTGGTTCAGCAGTTCAAGCTGTTCGTGCCAGTGCTCAGAACTGCGTAATCCCACTTCTTTGGCCCAGATCTGGAGTAACGCGTAAAGTTTTTTGCTTTCTTTCTGGGCTTCCGGTTTGCGAAGGGTGAGGGCTTTTTCCCACTGTTGACGGGACTGCTCAAAGTCAGAGGCTAAGGCATGTGCCCAGCCTGAAAGTCTGTAAAAGCGCATATTTTGCATGGGGTCCAGTTCCAGGAGTGGCTCCACTTCTTCAAGCAGGCGACGGGCATGTACGTGTTTTTCTTGTTCCAGTAATACTTCTGCCAGACCGTTCATGGCTTCGGGCAGCACCTGTTTGACGTCCAGGGCCTTGAGGCGGTCAATTCCTTCTTGCAGACGTTGCTCTGCGGATTCAAACTGCTGACTCAACTGATGGGCGGTGCCCAGGTTACACAGAGAAATTGCTTCTCCCAGCTGATTGCCCGAACGTTGATAGATGTTTAAAGAGCGCTGTAAGAACGCTACGGCTTTTTCAGGCTCGCGAATTTCCTGATAAATATGCCCCAGATTATTGCAGGAATTGGCCACACCGGTAGAATCTCCCAGAGATTCTCTGAGCTCCAGACTCTTCAAAAATGCGGATTTGGCCTGCTCCATGCGGGTGGTCATCAAATAGACCGAACCCATATTGCTCCAGCTATTGCCCTGTCCCCAGCGATCGTGAATTTGTTCCTGAATACTGAGGCTTTTTTCGTAAGCAGCCAGGGCAGCTTCCCACGCCTGCTGATGATAGTGAATAACTCCCTTTACGTTAAAGGCATAGGCCGTTTCTTTCAAATCGGGAACGGTCTCCAATATGTTCAGGGCCGCCTCAGAAGCCGCCTCGGCTTTTGCATACTCTCCCTGACGGTAATAGGTCCACGCCGTGGCGTTTTTAAGACGCGCCATTTCTGCCGAGCGGGTGTTGTGCTTTAGATGCTTTTCTGCCGCTGCATAAGCGCTCATGGCGTCCTCCCAACGCGACATTTTTTCAAAGCACTTGCCCTGATTCAAATACAAATGCTGCAAAAAGAGGGCGTCTTCAGAAATAGAAAAGGCGGATTCAATGTATTCCAGGGCCTGCTTATACTCACCGGTCAGCCAATATATATCTACAATGGCGAGCACCGTTTGCCGTTTCAGCTGTGCCAGCGTAAGCCATTCGTTTCCGGCGGCGTTGACGCTAATGGGCTGTTCAGCGGGCAACTCATTTTTTCCCATGAGAGACAGCGCCTTTTCATAGGAGCTCAGAGCGGTTTCATGGGCAAAAAAGCGTGCTCCCTGACGGGCCGCAATATACAGGTAGCGAATGGCTTTGAGGGTGTGTTTGGCCTGCACAAAATGATGGGCCAGACGCTCAAAAATGTCTGCAGGCCAGCCCTTTGCGGTTTCCAGATATTCTCCCATTTGCAAATGTAACGTGCGCCGTCGTTTCATGAGCAGGGTTTCATAAATGGTTTCGCGCATCATGAGTTTGCTAAAGCGGTACTGTTCGCCGTCCGTGTGCAAGTAGCCTTCCTTTATACACTCTTCAAGTGAAGCCGTCAGGTTTTCAGAGGGTTGTTCGGTGACCGCAGAGAGAAGCTTGAGATCAAATTGATAACCGGCTACAGCGGCAATTTGCAGCAGCTCTCGCAGATGGCCTGGCAGGCGGTCAAATTTACTCAAAATCAGACGCTGGAGACTGTTGGGCAAGGGCAGTTCTTTGAGGCTGATGGTGAGCTGCCAGGTGCCTGCTTTTTGTACCAGCGCTTGTTCTGTGAGAATTTTAAGACTCTCTTCTAAGTAATAGGGATTTCCCTGAGACCTTTCGATAAGGCGTTTTGATAAAGGTTTCAGCGTTTCGGGCACGCTGTCGAGTTTGAGATGATGTAACAGTAATTGGCAACAGGCGTCTTCATTTAAGGGAGAAAGGGTGTAAATTTCCTGCCAGGGGAAATCATCGAAAGTGGTGCTGTATTCTGCGTTGTCGCGCCAGGTGGCCCCCAGTAAAAGGGAAGCGTCGCTGTCCTGGAGACGGGTTAAGAAATAGCTGAGCCAGGACAGCGATGAGGAGTCTGTCCACTGTAAATCTTCGAGCACCAAAAGCATGGGCTGAGCCTGAGCCATTTTAAGCAGAAAGTCTGCCAGTACTTTGTACCATTGCTTCTGCAGGACGTCTGCGGACTGATAGCGCAGGATTTCACTGTCTCTCTCCGGGAACAGCAGTTGCAACAGGAGTTCTCGCTGGAGTTCTCCAAACCCTGGTAAGAGCCGCAAATGACCGGCCAGTTGGGTCTCCACCGTTTCCATAGTGTCATTTTCATTAAGCCCCAGCACCTGTTTTAGAATCTGACGCAGCAGGCTCAAACTGGCGTGTTGAGTATAAGATACAGAAAAAGCGCGAAAGCTGCGTAGGGGTAAAACCTGTTCTAAGTGTTTTTGCAGCTCATAGAACAGGCGCGATTTGCCCACTCCTGCTTCACCGCGGACGCCGAGGGCCACGGGGCGCTTATTCAACAGGTGCTGACCCTGCTCTTGCAAAGCGGCAATTTCTGTATCCCGTCCCACCAGTGGAATATCCAGTGAACCTCTTTCGGCCTGACTGAGTTTTTGAATACCTAGCAGTTCAAAGGTATCAATGGGTTCAGATTTTCCCTTGGCCTGGATAGGCGGGTGATTGCGATAAAAAAAGCGGTTTTGTGTGAGGTCATAAAGGGGGCGAGTGACCAGAATACTGCCTTTGGGGGTATGTTGTTCCACACGGGCAGCGGTGTTCACCGCGTCTCCCATCACTGTGTAGTCGGGTTTATCACCGCCGTAAGAGACTTTGCCCGACACCACGTCTCCGACGTTCAGGCCGATGCGCATAGTAATGGGGTGCTGAATTTCAGCACTGTAGTTGTGAATGGCTTTTTGCATTTTTAGCGCCACGTTAAGGGCTCTTTCGGCGTCGTCCTCATGGGAAACCGGCACTCCGAACAGGGCCATGATGGCGTCACCAATAAATTTTTCAATAGAACCGCCGTAGCCCCTGATAATATTGCTCAAAATTTCAAACAGCGGATGCACAATATTGGATACTTCTTCAGGATCAAGGGTTTCTGAGAGTTTGGTGAACCCACATAAATCACAAAACAAAATGACCACCTGTCGTCGTTCCTGCATACGGGCTACGGCCCCGCCCACCGGTGCACTTTCTGCGGGTTTGGGTGCCTCGGTGGATTTTACAGAGAGCGTTGTTGGAACGGACGCTGGCGCAGGGGGCGGCGTAACCGTTACCGCTGGCGCGGGTGAAACGGGGTTTTGCCTGCGGGATTGTAAGGGCTCAGCGCAATAACCGCAAAAATTAAAGTGGGCCGGGTTTTGTTGTTGGCAGCGCGGGCAAATCTGCTGTGTAGGTACGCCACAATGACCGCAATAATTAAAGTGGGGAGCTTGCTGAGCGTTGCAGTGGGTACAGATATAAAGTGCTGTCATGCCTCTTATTGTGACATAATTTGTGAACAACGGTAAAATACCTTCAGCACATCAGGAAAAATATGTCATGTCAACGCCCCCCGGACTTCAACAATTGCTCACCCGCTTTGGCAAAACCTATGCGCCCGGAGAATGGATTTTTCGAGAAGGAGATACGGGTCAAAGCGTTTTCTTTTTGATCAGAGGCAATGTAGAGGTGCGTCTCGGAGAGCGGGTGTTGTGCACCCTCGGGCCCGGTGATGTATTTGGAGAAATGGCCCTGTTCAATGAAGCCCCTCGTTCGGCAGGTGTTGTGGTTACCGATGCTGTGCAGGTACTGGATTTCGACAAGGATAGCCTGTATAGCCATATAACTCTTTATCCGGAACTTGCGGTGCGCTTATTGCGTCTGATGACTCAGCGTATGCAGCGCATGGACCGTGAACTGAAGGCCGCCCTGAGCCACACGGACTACTCCCTTAAAAATTTTTAAGGGAGCTTACAGTCAGAGCTAAGCCAATCTATTAAAAATCTGAGATATGATGAAATCAGTAAGGAATATACATTATGAAAAAGAAACCCCTCACACGCTTCTTGTCTGCCCTCTTTGTGGCCGCTTCTCTGGGCACAGCCTGTCAGGACAACAGTCCCCCTATTACCACGCCCCCCACAGACAATAACAATATTTTGATCCAGTCGGGTATTCTGATTCAGTCCGGCATTCTAATTCAGTCTGGTGTGGCCGTGGCGTATGAGGCGGCCAACGGCGACTTGAGTTTACTAGATTCTTCTCAACTGGTAAGTTTTCAGCGAGGCGCTCAGACTCCACAAACGCTGGATACCTGCGGGGACAGCTGTCCCACTTTCGAAAATGGTTTACTGCAGACCGGTGCTGAAGGCGCTTTGACCCTGAACTATAACGTGGGTGATTTTGCCACGGCTCAGGAAGGTCAAACGGTTAGCGTTACCGTACCTCTGGGCGCTTTTACTGACCCCAATTACAAAGGACTTTATCTGATCCAGGAAAACGGTTTTAGCACGCAGCAGGCCACTGCCTCTGTCATCACCGGCGGGCGTTTAGATGCGGATAATAAGGTCATGAAACCCCTTAGTCGTCAGAGTGAGGGGAGTGTGGAATTGCTGAATGCAGACAATCGTGTGGTAGAAATTCCCGTGGAACGTCTGACTTCAGGCGAGAGCTTTTCGGTAACGCCTAATGATCCCAGTGAGGCCCAGACGCAGCTTTATAATAATCAAATGCTGAAATTACAGTCTGTGGCAGACAGTTTGCTGGGCAAAGCGTTTTTACTCCAGGATAACTTTGCTTCACTGGATGTAGACAGCATGCAGGGCTATGATTTTAAGCTGGAAACCCGCAACGGTAATCAGGTGATTACCGCTACACGTGGCGATAGTGTATCGGATGTCGGGGGCATAGAAAAGCGACTGGATCTTCCGCCCGAAGCCGCCGGTCAACAAGCTACCGCAAGCCTGAATGCAAGTACGACTTTTGTTCAGCCAGAGAGCGAAACTTTTTTAACGCTCGAATTTTATAACGGAGAAACCCTTCTCGCCACGTATATAAGCACCCGTTTAAAAGGGGAAAATGCGGGCAAAATTGAACTGGCCGCCGTGGATGTACCCGCAGGGAGCACCCATGTGCTGGTGTTGCCGCTGGTCAGGCTGGCACCCGGCGAGACCGGAGAACTCACCTGGGACAACCTTCGCTTCGCCCTCTTAAACTAATTGTATTAAGGAGTCCGTCATGAAACCCTACCTTCCCGCTCTAATTGTGGTATTGCTATATTCCTGTCAGGCTCCTTTTTCACTGAATGCACCCACGGATTTGAGCTCTGACAGCTCGTCTGAACCCGTCGTAGCAGCTCCTGTCGCAACTGCCCCCGTTGTGTTACCGCCGGAGCCCCCCGTTGATAACCGCTCCGATACTCTGATTCAGTCGGGTATCTTAATCCAATCGGGAATCTTGATTCAGTCCGGTATTACGGTGGCTTACGAGGACCGGGTGGGTAATTTTTCTGTACTTGGAGCGCAAGATTTGTTGTCAGTGCAGCAGGCTCAGGAACCTGCACAACCCTTTGCTGACTGTGAGGGGTGTGGCACATTTCAGCAAGACACCCTCCAAATTCAGGCCAGTGATAGCCTGACTCTGACGTACCGACGCCCGGCGACTTTTACGACGGCTCAGTCGGAAACATCTACGGTGTCTCTCACCGTTCCGCTGCGGGTGTTAAAGACTGCCGAGGGTACCCGTAGTTACCGGGGACTCTACCTGATTTCTGAAGCCTCTGCGGACAATTTTTCGCAAAGTTTTGTCGTGCAGCAGGAGGCCACAGCCCCTGTCATAGGTGGTCTTTTGAGCGCGAACAATCAGGTCTTGCCCCCATTAACCACCCAAAAAGATACGGCCTTGGAACTTTACCAGCCGGGCCGTTTGCTGACCTTTTCGGCAGAATCTCTGGTGGCGCAAACGCCTGACCTGGATTCTGCGGTGCCCGATGCGGAGACCCGGCAGCAGTACGAGCTTCGGCAAGCCCGTTTACAGGAAGTGGCCGATTTATTGTTTGGCGATGAGTCCCCCTCTCCAGTATCTTCCCCTGCAACCCCTGTTGCAATCCCTGTGGCCACACCGACCCCAACGCCCACTGTTGCTGCACCGGATCAACCCAATACCACCACGTCTCTGGAGCCCGTGCAGGGCTGTCCTGATACGACTCAGGGTGCACCCACCGTGGCCACGCTGCTCTTACAAGATGCCTTTTCCAATGCCAGCGACAACTTCGGCGCTGAAAACAGCGTTTGGCAAGAGTGGGGTGGTGATTATATTCCGGCTCCAAACGGTGTCACGCTGGTGAATCCCGGTGCCGGAGAAGGCGCACGGGATGCCATTGGCGAAATTAGCGATCGTCAGGGACTGCTGCAAACGGGCATTAATCAGCGGCTGCCTCTCAAGTACCGTTCCGGGGATACGCTGATTCTCAAGGCCACGGTGAGCAATACCCCGGCGCTGGAACATCCGGATAGTGACGCCAGTTTACTGGTGGAATTCAACGATGCGGCCCGCACGGCAAAGGTGGTAGTGACCCCTCGTAATAACGCCGCCCCGGTACATGAATTGTTTTCGGAAGTGCTGATTCCTCCCTGTGCCGACGAAATGCGCGTGTCT
>CAYFGW010000198.1:0-9643 GCA_964342365.1 uncultured Candidatus Sericytochromatia bacterium
TACCACTGGTAAATAACAGCGCGGCCATTTCGTCTTCGACAGTGTCCACAGTCCCCGTTAAGGGCGATGTTGCGCCCTGTTTTTGCATTTGGTTAAGGGTTAAACCCCTCCACCCCAGTTTTGGCCCGAGGGTCACAAAGTGTTTGAGCGTCGCCTTTCCCCATCCCATGGCCACTCGTGCCACGTGCGCTTTAGTAATTCCGATAAACGCTTCAGGCTCGGCTTCTGTTAAACAAACTTTTAAATTGGAAAGCCCCATACCCGGATCAATGAGCACCGGCACCACGCCCGCTTTGAACATGGCAAACATCAGAGCAAAAAAGTGAGGGCCCGGCGGTACCATCAGCACCGTCCGCATGCCCCGCTGAATCCCTGCGGCAGCCAGACCGGCAGCCAGTTCACTGGCCTGCAAAGCCACCTCAGCAAAGGAGTAGGTTTGATACTGCACCTGCCCCTGCTTTTCACCGGTGGCCAGTACCAGAGCCGCTCGCTCGGGAGCTTCGCGGGCATTGGCATCCAGGGCCGTGGCAATATTAACCGTTTTAGCGTGTACCGTGTGAGACATCAACGATTTACAAATTCCTGAATCAGCGGCACCACCTCTTCGGCAGCATCTTCTAAGATATAGTGGCCGCCTTCTAAAAAGCGGTACACCTCAGCCTGAGGAAAAAGGTTTTCCCACACCTGAAGAAAATCTTTGTCGAACACAAAATCTTTCATGCCCCAACAAACGAGGATAGGCGTATCCTCAAAAAGATGTAACTTATCTTCAATGGCACTCAGGGTTTCAAAAGCAGGATCGTTGGGAGAGAGAGGAATATCCTGTACAAAGCGCAAAGTGGCCAGACGATGCCCCGGAGCAGCATAAGGCAGCTGATAAGCGGCTCTCAGGGCTTTTGACATAGGATGCTGCTTACAACCAATCAGAGAAGCGCCAATGGAAAATGCGTTTTTATTATTAATCAGCCATGCGCCCAGACGGGTGTTGCGCCCCAGCCGCAGAGCTGCTGGAATGGCACCGGGCTTGGCGGTATGCTGGTGAAAAGCCGCCGTGTTGAGAATCACCAGTCGGGCAATTTTTTCGGGATGGCGGGTGGCATAACCCATGCCAATGGCCCCGCCCCAGTCATGCACAATCAGCGTGATGGGCTCATCCAGAGCCAGAGATTCCAAAAGCCGTTCCAGATCTTCAATGCGCTGGGACAGCGTGTAAGCGTACTCTGCGTCGTCGGGCTTATCAGAAAAGCCACAGCCAATATGGTCGGGCACAATACAACGAAAATCGGGAGCAAGGGCAGACACCACGTGACGGTAGTAAATAGACCAGCTGGGATTGCCGTGCACCATCACCACGGGTGACCCGGTTCCTTCGTCAATATAGTGCATCTTCAGACCGTTGGGATGGGTAAAGAAACGGTCCATTTTCAGGGCAACGGTAGCATTAGACACCTTCATGATTCTCCTCAAACTGTTCTAACACCTGTTCAAAGACCCGGTAACTTTTCTGGCTTTTGAGCACAAAAATCACCTTTTCAATGGTGTTGTCGGGCTGGGAGACGCTTTTGTAAAGTTCTTCGTATAAAATTTCGGCACAGCGATCCAGAGGATAACGGTTAATGCCAGAACCAATGGGTGGAAGAGCCAAACTCTTGAGGCCGTCTTTCTGGGCCTGTTCCAGGATGGTGCGAATGGTTTTACGAATTTTAAGGGCCCCGGCGGTGGCGGTGGTATCCACGGTCGGAGTGTGCATCACCTGTTCCGCCTTGAGTTTTTCTCCCGTGGACTCTACTACAGGAGCCTCTCCGGGTTCAAGGTTTGTGACCGCCTCGATGGTGCGAGGCTCTTCGTCGAGATCAAAGGGAATAAGGGTCTTTCCACTCACATTAATCACGGCGTCCACATTACAGGTGGTAATATCTCCCTGCATCAGACGCACGCTGGTATGAGCAAGTCGTCGTTCTTTCACAGTGGGTCCTTCCTTCACTTGTCTGTCCCTAGGATACTCCATATTCAAGGAAAATGGGTTTATATTTCGTTTCTACTCCGTTTTCTTGTGGAGTGTTACAGGCAGCATAAGAAGACATAAAGACATTTTGCGAAAACCTTAAATTCAGGTCAAATCCCCCGCAAGCGTCTGGTCATGTTCAAATAGATCTGTTAACGTGTAAGTCAAACAAAGAACCATCAGGTCAGGGGGAAAACAATGCCTACGAGTTCTACGTTGACTCGATTTAGCGAGTTAGCCATCAAGGAAAAAGTACTTTTATCAAGGACGGCCAGCATGGATATTGACCGGTCTCGGGGACGCCTGAGTCTTATAGCTTGCGAATCGGGAAAAGGTTTTGCAGAACGCATTGCCAAACATCTGAATGACCTCATTGGAGAACATGCCGAAACCTGTCACAGGGCCTCATCTGAGGTCTTTTTCTCTAATATGGAAGTCAAAACCCTGATTGAAGACAATATTCGCGGCGATGACGTTTACATTGTGCAATGTATTGACGATCCCTTAAGCCGTCACAAACGCAGCGTTAACGATAACCTGATGGCTCTATGCACCGCCATTGACGCCGCTTATAACGCCGATGCCGACCGCATTACCGCGGTCATCCCTCAATACCCTTACGCCCGCCAGGAGCGTAAAAAAGGTCGTGAGTCTATTACCGCCCGACAAATCGCTACCTTTTTAGAGGCCTCTGGCGCAGATCGCGTGATTACCTTAGATATTCACGCAGAACCCATTGAAGGCTTTTTCAGACAGGGACGCTTTGAAAACCTGCACGCCTCTCACACCATTATCGAATATATTCGTAAACACCAGCCCATTCCCGACCTCACCGTGGTAGCTCCTGACGTGGGCTCTGTAGAAAGAGCGCGCTTTTACTCACGAGAACTGCGCTCGGATCTGGCAGTGGTGGATAAAACCCGCGACTATTCCAAACCCAGCATGATTGAATCCATGCGTTTAATTGGCAACGTGGAAGGCCGCAATATTTTAATGGCGGACGACATGATCGCCACCGGCGGCACCATTGTCAACGCCGCCCGCTTGCTCAGAGAGAACGGGGCCAAAAAGATTTATCTGGCCTGCTCCATGCCCTACTTTAACGGAGACGCCACTAAAAAATTAGATAAAGCCTTTGAAGACGGCATTATTGAAAGCGTCATTGGCACCGACGCGGTGTTTCACGGCCCCGATTTTATCAAAGAGCACCCCTGGTACACAGAAGTGTCTGTGGCCGAGCTGTTTGCGGGCGTGATTTACAATATCAACCACCGTTTATCGGTGAGTGAATTGTTAAAATAAGAAGCCGGTGCTCGCCACCAGGCTAAATGTGCCCACGTTCCAGCGAAAGTTCACCTCGCGGTCCGTATCTTCATCTAGCAAACTGGCCACATAAAAATTAATGCGCACGTCGGTGTAGAGCACGTTGTTCCAGGTGTAGTTGACGCCCACGCCCGTTTGATAGGTCATCGAAAAGCTGGGCAGAGCCGGATCGGGACTGAGAACGGGCGTGGCCCCCGCAAAAAAGTAGGTCTGTACCGGCAGGGCGTCCAGAGGCTCTACCATAAAGGCAATACCCCCATCCAACTTAAATAACGGCTGGTTCAATAAGGTGGTGTGGGCACCGTACAATAAACGCCAGTTTTTATTGAGATCGAAAAACCCCGAAACCCCCAGCCATTCAGTGGTTTCTCGACCGGGCACCTGCGCTCTGGGCAGGGTGTCCGGGTCGGCGTCAGCATTGGGATCTGTGGGAGTAGCGGGCGTGTTGGCACCGGCACTGCTACCGCTTTGTCGGGCCGACTCCGGATACTGCTCCACGGTTTTTCCCAGCGGAGCAAAAAGGCTTTCGATAGAAAAAGAAATACCCTGATCCGCTTGTACCTGCGGCGTCCATAACACCTGTGACATCAAAAACAGAAAGATGGCTCCGGACCGTTTCAGCTTATGTTTCACCGGGGGATATAGTCCAGATCAAAATCATTACAGTGCAAATGACGGGTGTCGTTCACATAGCGAATATAGTGACGCTGATTGTGCATGCCCGCCAGACTGAGTGCGGTATTGTCTATACACACAAAAACGGGGGCATCAGGAGGCACGCTGGCCAGATGACTCAAACAGGCACGAATAAAACCGCCGTGGCTCATGACCACGACAAAATCATCGGCACTGTGCTCCGACGCTAGCTGCGTCAAAAAACCGGCGGCACGCCGCCAGAGTTCGACTTTTGACTCGCCACCGGGTACGGCTCCCCAGTCTCTGGCTTTGGCAAAACGCTCCCGCTCTTCGGGATATTTCTCACCGGCTTCTTCCCAGGTCAATCCGGAAAAAATCCCGGAATCCACTTCCACCAACTGCGGATCTTCGTGGCAGGAGATATCGGGAAAGGCATTTAACGTGGGAGCCAGAGTCTGACGGGTGCGCTGCAAAGGACTGCAATAAAAGCGCGCGGGAGCAACCTTTGAAAGATTGGGCACCAGATTCGTTTTTAAGTAATTGGCCAGTTTGTCCGACTGGGCCAGACCCCGTTCCGATAAAGCGAAGTCACGCTGCCCCTGCATAATATGCTGTGCATTGCCCAGGGATTCAGCGTGACGTATAAAGAGAACTTCCACAGAGATGGTTAGACGCGAACGCCCTGAAGCTGGTGTTGCAATTGCTGGATATACTGCTTCATATCATCTGCTTTACGAATGGCAGCTCCCACGCCTACAGCTTCAGCACCGGTGGCAACGGCGTCACTCAGATTTTCTAAGGTCAGTTTGCCGCTGAGCATCACGGGAATATTCACCGCAGCCTGAATGGGGGCCACGTGAGAAATATCGCCGCTAATATTTTCAATTTGCAGCAGTTCCACACCCAGAGATTCTAGCTGTTGTGCCAGCTGAATTTGTGCGCGGGTGTCCAGAATACCAGGCAAGGTCACACAAATACCGGCACGTCCTTTAACCAGGCTCACCAATTCCGTGGCCCAGGTCATGACCATATCGGGGTTGATCACCGCACCGCGATCGTAAATAGGTTGAAAATTACCCAATTCCACCCAGTCCGTTCCCCAGTCCACGCTGTCGGCCAGGGCTTTGGGATCCAGAGAAGATACAAAAACGCTCAGGTCGGTGTGAGCTTTGATCCAGCGCACGGAGGCTTCGTCAGTGGACACGTCAATGGCTGTGGCTACACCGTTAGCGGCGAGGGCCACTTCACGAATATTGCCCGCATCAAAATTTTCGATACCGGCAATAACTTTTAAGAAGGGAAGGTTTTGGAATATGTTTTTCACACAGAATCTCCTTGATTATCATTATTTACAGTATACACATAAAATTGACCCCGTTATGCACTCTCTTTTATAATCAAAGCAAACACCATTTAAGGGGAATCACATGTCACACTTCACACGGGTAAAAACCCAGATTATGGACTTAGACTGTCTTGAATTGGCCCTGGGCGAGCTAGATTATCGTATTTTGCACGAGGCAAAAATTCGCGGCTGGCAACAGCAGCAGCGCCCCGCAAAAGTCGTGGCACAATTCCCGGATTTGCTTTGCCAGTATGACATTGGCTTTGTACGTAACAGCACTACCAACGCCTACGATATGGTGGCAGACTGGTGGGCCATCAAAGAACGTATTGGTCACGATCAGGATCAAATCAGCCAACAAATTATGCAGCGCTACGCTTACCACAAGGTGATGAAAACAGTAGAAGCTCAGGGCTTTACCCTCTCTGAGCAAAAGCAGGATTCCGAACAGAACCTGCGCCTGGTGGTGCGTAAATGGGGCTAGACCTCTTTTAGAACCCGCACTTATTTACAACCCAGTTTGCAAGCGCTTTTGTTGCCCAGCTTACAGGCCTTTTCAAAAGCTTTGCGAGCAGCTTCACAGTTTTTGAGATCCCGCTCCACGCGCCCGATATTGGCAATGGCCAATGCGTTGTCGGGATCTTTTTTGAGAATACTTTCAAACACCTCGCGGGCTTTATCGTACTGCTTGAGATAACGATAGGCCACACCCAGATCATTGCGGGTCACCGTGCGGCCGGGGTCCAGTTCCAGGGTCTTTTGAAAGGCCACCGCCGCTTTTTCATAATTTTTCATGCCAAAGTAAATCATGCCCAGATTGTCCTGGGCCAGGGTGTAGTCGGGATCCAGCACCAGCGCTTTTTGGATATAGGTTAAGGCTTTACCATAGGCCTTCTGGCGACGATAAATATCGCCAATATTGTTCAGTGCCCGCTTATCCCGGGGATTCAATTCGTGAGCTTTGAGCAAATCTTGCAGAGCTTCATCATATTTTTTAGTGGCCGCATACACCAGCCCGCGATTATTATAGGCGTTGCTATCACGGGGAGTGAGTTCAATGACGCGGGTATAGCTTTTCAGAGCTTCGGGATATTTCTTGAGGGCTTTGTACACCAGCGCCTGATTGTAATAAGCCGTGGCAAATTTAGGATTGATATCCGCCGCTTTTTCGTAGTATTTTAAGGCGTTTAAATAGCGCTTTTGGCGATAATAGCTCAGCCCAATATTGTTGGTGGCAGAAGCGTCTTGCTTGTTTTTTGCGAGGGCCCGTTCAAAATCTGCGCGCGCCCCGTCGTAGTCTCCCAACTCCAACTTGGAAAGTCCCCGCTCGTTAAAAAAGAAACCCGACCAGTCCGGATAAATATCCAGCGCGCGGTCAAAGGCTTTTACAGCCGCTTTATAGCGTCCCAGACCGTTTAAAGCCACCGCCATTTGATAATAAGCGGCATCGTAGCGGTCGTTTAGATTAATGGCTTCTTGAGCGGACTGTAAGGCCACCGCATAATTTTGCTGACTGTTATACACCCGGCTCAGGTTGTAATGGGCAAAGGCATAGCGGGGTGAAATCTGGAGCGCCTGCTCAAAGTCTTTGATCGCAGCAGGATAGTTTCTGGTGTAGAAGTAAGAAAGGCCCCGCATATTATAGGGATAGGCTTTTTTGGCCAGGCCCCTGGGAGAACGAGACAGAGCAACGGTATAGTCAGCCAGGGCCTTATTGTACTGCTGCAAATTGGCGTAGGCACGGCCCCGATCATAATAATAATACGGATTACTGCTGGAAATACTCAGGGCTTCATTGAAGTCTTTCAAGGCGGCTTCGGCCTGTCCCTGTTCAAACTGAACGAGTCCGCGCAAATAATAAGCAAACCCCTCGTTAAATTCAGGGTTGTTTTCAATAATATCTGAAGCCATGGCAAAGGCATCATCATACTTTTTCGCCTTATAAGCCTGAAGCGCACGATCCAGCTGAGCTTTAGAAACCGCTTCACCGGCCTGCGCCAGCCGCAGGGGGGCCGCAGGAATAGAAAGATCTGGAGCGGTGGCGGCCTGAGCCGAAACCATGCCGTAACAGGTAAAAACAGTGAGAAAAGCAGAGGCAAAAGTAAAAGGCTTAGACATAAAAGTAATCCTTTGCAAGTTGTTTTCAGTATAACATCGCCGGAGAAAAAGGCTTTAAACAATCACTGTGGGTGCTTAAGGTCTGCACCAGCGCCTTCGGAAGCGACTCGGGGTCAGGGAAGGCCACTTCCACGGGGTCAATAATGGTCCACAGACAGGGAGAAGGAAAGCGTTGTTTGACCTGGGCCAGATCTCGTTTCCAGAAAAACAGGGTATCTCCCGGCCAGAGGTAACCATAGCGGTAGGCGGTAGGATTAACCCCCCATTCCTTGATCCAGGGTGCCCGGTAGTGTTGCCGACGCTGACTGACTATTTTTTCTGCCTGGGTGAGGGTTTCTGTGGCCTCATTGAGATGGCGTTGTTCCGCTTCAGGATGACGATGGTACTGGGCCAGAGCCGCCTCAAACAAATGCTGCACCAGGCGGGTCCGGTAAGTATTGATCCAGAGTCCCTGCTGGATTTCTGCAAAGTATGTACTTCCCTGTGCGGGAATTTGCGAGGCCAGGGCATCGGCACGATGGGCCAATGCCAGGAATTGGGTATGCATTTCATCGAGCAGGGGGCGCACCTGCTCACCGTAAGCTTCGGCAGCACGGGCGTCCGTGGCCACCTCCTGAAAATGCCAGCGATCGGGCTGGGTTTGAAATCCTGCGAGTCCCAGCTGTCGGATGGTGGCCCCCAACTGACTCCAGGTGTCCTGCCCGGCCAAATAGGCCATGCCGTTATTTTTGACAATAGACAGGCCCCGCTGTGCGGGCGTTTTACCGTTGACCTTGCCCAGAATAAGGGTATCGTACTGTATTTGCATGGTGTCTTGCAAAAGGGCTACCACTTCACGGGCCACCGGGCCCCAGACCTCAAATTCTTCCAGCAAAAGCGTTTGCATAGCCTGAAACTCTGATTGATCCAGATGGGGATTGAGGGCGCTTTTGGCACTCAGCACGTCGTTAAGCCAGTAACCCCATTCCCAGCCGCTGGTAAACACCATCTGCCCGGTCGGGTGCACCTGTTTTTGGGCCATCAGGTGCAAATCGTGCAATCGTCGATGGGCATACACCGGCAAAAAGAGCGGCACGTGATTGTCGTAATTGACCCAGTACGCGGTTTCGGGATACCAGTACATGGAACGCGGCGGCTTAGAACGGGTGTTGGCTTCTGTGACCATTTCCATAAAGCGCAGCATATTACCAAAGTCCGTATTGCCGTAGGTGGGAGCCGGATCGTCTAAAGCATAGATTTGCACCGTATGCGGCAAGACTCCGAGGCGTGCATCGGCGTACAGGGGCAAAAAGTTAAAGTTTAAAGACTCCCCCGTTTGAGGGTCCCGGTAACGGGGGGTGGTTTGTCCGGTGGAAATATGGATTTTGGTAAAAAACGATGTCTCGTAACGGTCTGCCAGATAAGTGGTGGCGTGATTGAGCCATTGCAACATGCGCTCTCCCCCGCTGTTGCTAAATTCTGTGCTTCCCATTTCTGTGGTCACAAAGTCAAAGCCTGCACCCATCAGCCAGTCCAGGCTCTGCTCAATTTGAGCGTATTCTGTGGTTAACGGCGCACTGCCCGCATTCTCAAGGGGAAGCAAACGCCAGCCGTTTTGCTGTTGGAGAGCCATGGGTGCATCCACCCCCACTTTGAGTCCCCACTGATGCGCCATGTGCACCAGCTTTTTGAGACGCTGCTGCCGCACGGGACTGCGTGAGAAATCTTTCCAGCGCCCTTTTTCTAAGAGCACCCACTCAATCTTGGTCTGACGATGGGCCACCAGCCACTCCAGATAACGCTCCCAGTAAGGCAATAAACGTTCCCACCCCGCCGTATCTTCGGGGCCCTTTAACCCCCATCCGTTCAGCACGTGAGCCACTTCAATGGGATGCATGGTGTGGGGCACGAATCCCCGTTCGTGAAAATGCGCCGGGGATTCAGGAGGGCGTGAGGTCAGATTCTTAAAAGAGGCCGATGTCAGCATGGGCGGCGTTATAGAAGCAAAGGGGTGCCAGAAGCGGTAACCCAGCTTTTGCAGCACCTGATAAGCTGCGGCAGGCTCCGGAGCAACATGGAGGGTTTTTATGGGGGAAGCAAGCCGGGCGGGACAGCGAATGTTGGCAGGAGGTACCGATACCCAACGAATCCGTAGGCTGGCCCCGTACTCTTTTTCACAACCCGGCCCCTCAGAGGGAACCCAACGAACCGCCGCTCGCTCCGACAAACGCTGTTGC
>CAYFGW010000199.1:0-9600 GCA_964342365.1 uncultured Candidatus Sericytochromatia bacterium
TGACTTTGGCCTTCAAATAAGACTTCAGCATCTTCTGGTCAATTTGCTGATAAGATTTTCCTTCCCCGGCCCGGTACGTGAGCGGATTTTTAAAGGAACGCCAATCCCCCGAAGGCTCCAGGGCATTGCGTAAAACCGCAACACTTTCAGGATACGTTCCGTTATGATCCACTCCGTAAATTTCCACCAGAGTTTGAAAGGTGTACATATTGGACTTGACCGAGTTATTTTTTGCCCTCAGGGTGGAGCCTACAAAACCCGGCAGCGCAATGGCTAACAGACTGCCAATACATAAAAGCACAAACCCAATCCGGGCAAACTTACGAAAAGCGGGCACAAAAAAGGCGCAGAAATTGCACAAAGCCAGATAAAGAACCACAGCGGCAGGATAGGCCAGCACCGCCAGCCCCGCAAAAGCCCCTGCCATCACACTCCACCAGCGACGGGTTTTATAAGCCAGAACCAGCCCTCCGGCTCCCAGCAGCATAACGCGAAAATGATTGTAACGGTAAAAGCACTCTGCGGCATCCACACACTCAGAAACATTGGGATACCATAACCAACGTTCTGCACTCACTGCTCCCACAAAGAGCAGCGCCACCATGAGCACAAAAACATCTGGATGCATTTTTAGTTCATCGGGGTGCATAAGCCCACCAGAAATCCGTTATTATCGCGTACATAGGCCACACGCTGCCCCCAGGGCTTATCTAAAGGTGCCTTGAGCGATACCGCTCCGGCAGCCACCGCTTTTTCATAAGCACTGTCCACATCCTCTGTGGTCCAGTTAATTTCTACGGGAGCAACGGCTTCAGGAGATATATCCGCGTGGGGCAGACCAATAAGTGATTGAATAAAATCCTTTTGAGCAAAAGACAGGATGGTTTCTCCGGTAGAGATCTCACCGTAATCATCGCCACCGCCGAGTAATTGACCTTTGAGGCCAAAGGCCTTTTCATAAAAACTTAAGGTATCAGGAACGCTGTCCACGTGATAAATAATATAACCGAGCTTCAGGGGTTGATTTTGCTTCATAATTTGAATTCCTTTTTAACAGAGTATCAGCAAGATATCAGCTTATGCCGCCAGCGTCTTGTAAGAAAGCGACATATGTGGTGGGCGTGATATTGGCAAGGCGTTTAAAGTCACGGCTCATGTGAGACTGATCGCTATAGCCTGAACGTAAAGCCAATGGCAACAATGATTGGTGAGGATTTGCTTCCAGCGATTCCCAGACCTTGCGAAAACGCCAAATGCTTTGCAACGTTTGGAATGAAACCCCGGTACATGCTTTATGCCTTCGCTGAAGCTGGCGCTGACTGAGCGCGGCATTTATCACCTGAGGTTTAAGATTTTCACCATGCTGCAGGAGCCATTGCAACACCTGAGATTTGAGCTGTGCATCCAAAGGAGAACGTTGCCATTGCCGCGCCAGGGTAGGGTACTCCGCCAGCAGCGGCACGGTCGCATTCACATAATCCTGAGGTCGATGGCCCAGAAAGGCCTGTAATTGCCCACCCCGAAAACGAATTCCCCACAGTGATTCAGCACAGGTGACACCGTAACATTTGCCCTGCGTCATCAACCCCACCACCTCCACCGCAAGCTGTGCGTCCTGTTGGCGGAACAAAAGATCTTCACAACCGTCCGGCAGTACATAATGATGGTTCAGAATCTCGGGCTCATGGTGAGCCTCCCAAAAACATTCAATAAAGGGCTGAAGCGACACAGGAGGAACCCACTCGCGGTAGGTGGTCATTTGAGCTGACGGGCGTAAGCCTCTACCGCTTTTAGCACCTCAGGGATGGTACGTTTGGTCCCCATATCAATCAGGGCTTTCGGAATCAAAGGAATTCCGGGGTCCGTGCGCAGACGATACTCTACGGCCGTTCCTTTTCCCTGAGACCGCAGCTTCCAACGGCCTGTGGTGGCCTTGAGAGAGCCCTTTAACATAATCCACTCAATGGTCTTTTGTTGCGGATTTTCAATGTAACGATTGGTGTACCAAGTGCCGTTCATGGGAAAGGGCAAATCCAAACGCATGGTGGCAATCGCCATATTCCCCTTGCGTCGATTGAGCTCACTGGTTTTCACCCGGGGCAAAAAGCGATGATAATTCTCATAATGAACCAGGACCTGCCACACCTTTTCAACAGGCGCGTCCAGATAGGCATTGGCCCGCACCTCTTTCAGATTGCCACGTCCGGGATCCACAATTTCTATCTTGCCCAGTTGAGCTGCATTCGCACCCCAATAACCCGACGAGAACACCACGCAAAGGACCATAACAAAGGTTTGAAGGCGCTTCCTCATACGGCCAACAAATTACCAAATTTAGTGAGGCTGGCTTCAAAATAGAGGCGAATGGGACCCGTGGGACCGTGACGGTGTTTGGCCACAATCAGTTCTGCGGTGTTTTTATCATTGGAGTCGGGGTTGTAGTATTCGTCCCGGTACAGAAACATCACCACGTCGGCGTCCTGCTCGATCGCACCTGATTCACGTAAATCTGACAGCATCGGGCGCTTATTGGTCCGGCTTTCCACCGCCCGGCTCAGCTGACTGAGGGCCACCACGGGCACGTCTAACTCACGGGCCAGTTGTTTCAGGGAGCGTGAAATTTTAGAAATTTCCTGCTGGCGGTTTTCGCCACTGCCGGTTTCCATGAGCTGCAGGTAGTCAATCATGATCAGACCCAGCTCTTTTTTCTCGGCTTTTAAACGGCGGCACTTGGCCCGGATTTCACCGGGGGTGGCCATACTGGAATCATCAATGTATACGGGAGCTTCAGACAGCTTGGCAATGGCGTTAGACAGGCTCTGCCATTCGTCGGTGTGTAGCGTCCCCGAACGCAGGGCCCGGGAGTTCATGCCCGACTCCATACAGAGCATACGGGTAATTAACTGTTCCTTGGACATCTCCAGGTTAAAGATAGCCACCGGCGTGTTCAGCTGAGTGGCCATATTCAAACCAATATTTAAAGCCAGTGCGGTTTTGCCCATGGCAGGCCGGGCAGCCAGAATAATCAAATCTGAGGGTCCAAAACCACCACCGAGCATGGTATTGAGATCTGTGAAGCCCGTAGACATATTTTTTCGCAAGAGGGATTCGGGGTCGTTGTAACCCCGCTCTAACTCTTCAAATAAGTGCCATAAGCCCGACTGGATATGTTCTAAGCCACCACTAAGCTTGTTTTGACCAATCTCAAAAATGAGCTGTTCCGCCTGATTGAGAATGTGGGACATGTCCATATCATCCTGCTGATAGCCCATTTCCACAATTTTTGTGCCCGCGCGAATCAGCTTGCGCAAAATGGCATAGCGTTCCACAATCTGAGCATAGTATTCAATATTGGCGGTGGTGGGAATACTGTGCACCAGATTCATGACATAGGAACTGCCCCCCACACGATCCAGCTCTTCTTTGGCGCGCAAGCTGTCAGTAATGGAAATAAAATCCACCGGTTGACCTTTGCTAAAGAGTTCACGCACGTGTTCAAAAATCGTGGTGTGTGCGGGCATATAAAAATAGTCAGGTTCGATCAATTGAATGACGCGGGTAAGGGCGTCACTGTCTAAAATCATCCCCCCCAGAACGGCGACTTCAGCGTCTTTGTTATGGGGGGGAATCCGTTCAATTAAAGAAACAGCGGGATCTGAGGAGGCCAAGATTTAGGCTTCTACAGCAGCTTCTTCACTAGCTACTTCAGGTGCTTCTTCCTGAACAGCCGCTGGAGTTTCTACAACTTCTTCTTCCTCAGGGCCGTCACCAAATACGTTGAGGGTAATATTGGCAGAAATTTCGGGGTGAACTTTGATGCTCACTTCGTACTTGCCCACGGTGCGGATAGGGGTTTTAATGTCGATCACGCGACGGTTTACGTCGATGTCGTGCTTTTCTTTCAGAATTTCGGCGACTTCTTTGTTGGTAACGGTACCGTACAAACGGCCTTCTTCGCCCACATTGGCTTCCACATCTACCACCAACTGGCTCAGCTTGTCAGCGTAAGCCTGTGCTTGTTCACGGGCAGCCGCTTCTTTTTTGGCCGTGGCTTTTTTACGGTTTTCATAGTGTGCCATCACGTTTTTGGTGGCACGAACAGCCATATTATTGGGGATGAGGTAGTTACGGGCATATCCTTCAGATACGTCAATAAGAGAGCCGTTAACACCTAGCTCGTTGTGATCTCTGGTGAGAATAACTTTCATTTTATGGTCCTTTCGAGGTCAAGGGCAGGTCAGATTCCTGCTTTGAGTTTTTGTATTATACAAGATTGTGCGTCACCCGCGAGGGGTTAGGCCGTCTAAAAAATGCTAGAAGAAAAACTGGGAACGAATTGCAACCGTGGTTTTATCGGTTTTTTCGTCACCGGCCACACTGTTAATAAACACTTTCTGGCGGCGACCCAGTTCCAGGGTCAGATTAGGAATAATGGGGTTATCGTAGGCCACCTGCACCAGAAAACCGGCCAGATCCCCTACATCGTTGGGAGCGCCTTCAAAGAGAGTGCCGTTTTGAATCGTAAAAGGTGACTGAATACCGAACAGTACCGACGGAATCGACACATCTCCCCACTCCGGGTTAATTTCTTTGAGGTTACCAGGACTGGAAATAAAAATACCGGCGTTGAGCTGTTCAAAGGTTTGCTCACTCAGGTACTTGGCAGAGCCGCCCAGGTTAAAACCACCCAGTTTCATGTTGGTATTGACCGACGCCCGACGGAAGTTAAATTCTCCGGCCAGCCCCCGAACGGTGGCTCGCATACCTAAACCAAGATCCGAATTCCCCAGCTCCAGTACCGCAGTGTGGTTGGTTAAGGTATCCAACACCTGGTCTCCAAAGAAAATAGCCTGGTCCGCGTCAGAAATCAGGTTGAGTTTCACCATATCGTTGAAAAACTTCACCCCCACCTGGGCGTAGAAAATATCGGGGCTAATGGCAAAAGCACCTGAAAAAGGGCCTTCGCTAAAAGAAGAACCCGCAATAAAGCTCTGAGACCAGCGAATGCCCCCCAGGTTAGGAGAAGCAATGCTGATGGCGCTGCGGTCAATCTTACTGCGGATAATACTGTCACCAAAGCTGTGATTAATGCCCGCGTACTGCATGTTAATCAGGTTAAAAATCCCCATATAACCCACCTTCACGCGGGGGTTGAGGAAGGTGTCTTTGATATCGTGTTGGAACCAGGCCTGAGCGAAACTCACATCCACATTATCGTTGACTTCAAGTTCGCCGTCGGTATCCGCTTTTTCGTCCTGAAGCGAACTAAAGCTACCGCTCAGGGTGGAGCGAACGGTGGTATTTTCCGCAGCGGCAATCCGCATACTCAGGTTGTAATTGGTGAAGTAGCCGGGACGGAAGTTATCTTCAAAGTTGTCTTCCACACGCAAGCTGGTGCTACCGCCAAAACGAATCGAACCGATTTCTTCTTTGAGTTTTTTTAACGCCTTTTCAAGATCTTGAATCTTCTGCGTATTTTCACCCTGTTGCTTTTTAAACGATTCAATTTCCTGCTGAAATTCCTCAGACAGGGCTTTCATCGTCTTCAAATCTTCAAGGGTGACATTCCCAATGCGGCGGGTGAGGTCTTCCACTTGCGACAACTGCAACATGACTTTATAAAAAGCGGCGGCGGCCTCATAACGGGATATACTGCGCCCACCTCTGAAAGTTTGATCGGGAAAACCCGACATGACTCCATACTTTTCCACCAGAGCACGCACCGCCATGGCAGACCAATGTTCTGCGGGGACGTCTCGGAAGGTGGATTGTTCACCTCTGAGTTGAGCGGTGGCGGGGAGGGAAAAACTGGCCAGTAAACTGGCACTCAGTAAGGCGGTAAAAGTATGTTTGAAGATACGCAACGTTCTAATGCTCCTTGACCTGAAACGGGTTTTTAGTTCTTTTGATTTATACAGTATATAGTTAATCGGCGTAAACTGGCGTAAGCCAACGGCGGTATTTGGGATTTTTGCCTTTGACGATATCAAAGTAAGCACTCTGAAGCCGCCTCATAATAGGCCAGTCGCCGTCTTTTCCCACGGGCCGTAAATCCACTTCGCGAATAGGGGTTACTTCCACAGCGGTTCCTGTAAAAAAGGCCTCGTCCGCCAACATCATTTCGGCGACGGTAATGGGCTGCACCTTGAGTTCATAGCCCAAATCCTCGGCAATTTCCATAATCGTTTCACGGGTAATGCCCGCCAGAATAGAGGCATTAATAGGGTTGGTGTAAATCACTCCATTTTTCACCAGAAAAATATTTTCGCCACTGCCCTCGGCCACTTCACCGTTTGCGTTTAAGAGCAAAGCTTCATCGAAACCATTGTCCTTGGCATCCATCACGGCCAGCATGGAGTTTAAGTATTGTCCGGTGGCCTTTGCCATCACAGGGAACATCTGGGTCTGGTATTTTTTCCAGCTGGTCACTTTGACCCGCACCCCGTTTTCTAAGGCTCCATCTCCCAGATAAGTGCCCCAGGGCCAGGACCCGATATGCACCTCAATATTGTCTCGGTTGGGGTAAACACCCAGTCGACCATAGCCTACAAAAGCTATAGGACGCAAATAGCAGTCTTTAAACCCATTTTCTCTCACCAGATCAATCATGCCCTGCTTAAGGTCTTCAAAGGCAAAAGGCATTTTAAATTGATACACCCGCGCGGAGTCAAAAAAGCGCTGAAGGTGCTCGTCAAGACGGAAAATCATGGGGCCATCGGGAGAATTATAGGCGCGAATCCCTTCGAAAATACCGCTGCCGTAGTGCAAACCGTGGCTCATCACGTGAACCTTGGCATCCTGCCAGGGAATCAGTTTGCCGTTGGACCATATTTTACTGTTTTCTTCAAACATAAGAACCCCACTGTGGATTGTTGAGGGCATTATATAGCAATTATTGGTTTAGCGCCGTGAAGTACGGTATACTAGATACCAAAATTGTCGGGCCAAACGCTGCATTCCGTTTTTTGGAAGCGCGTCATTTTTATTTTTAAGGCCCCTAAAGAAGAGGTAGGCGCACAACAATGAAGTTAGCAGCAAATTTTATGGAAGCCATTCGCCAGATGGAGCAAGAACGGGGCATCGCCGCCCACCACGTGATTGGAGCCATTGAAGCAGCCCTCGAAGAAACCTACAAAAGAAGAATGATCGAGCAGGAAAAGCTGCTGCGAGAATCTGAAATTTATGTACACATTGACACCGAAAAAAATGAAGTTCGGGTCAAATGGCTGAAGGATGTGGCGGAGACGCCTGAAAACCTGAACGAAGTGTCGCTAGAAGAAGCCCGTAAAAAGCGGGAAGACGCAGAAGTAGGTGAACAAATTGAAGTCGAACTTCCTCTCACTTCCAAGGATTTTGAGCGCCTGACCGTATCTTCTCGTCAGGCCATCACCCAAAAACTTCGGGAAGCCCAGAAGCTCACAGTCCTGGAAGAGTATAAGGACCGCATTGGCACCATGGTCACAGCCACCGTACAACGCCTGGAAAAAAAGAACGTGATTGTCAAACTGGATAACAAGTCAGAACTCGTCCTTCCTGCCATGGAGCAGTTGCCCAAAGATCACTTTCGTTACAACGATAAAATCCGCGTTTACCTGGCGGAAATTCGCGAAAACAACAGAACTCCTTATATCCTGATTTCTCGTACTCATGCGGGACTGGTGAAGTGTTTGTTTGAAATCGAAATTCCTGAAGTGGCCGATGGCACGGTGCAAATCAAATCCATTGCCAGAGACGCCGGGTTCCGCACCAAAATTGCGGTAACATCCCTCAAGGGCAATGTGGATCCGGTGGGCGCTTGCATTGGTTCTCGCGGCTCACGTATTCACCCCATCATTGATGAGCTCAAAGGCGAAAAAATTGACGTGGTGCGCTGGAGTGAAGATATTGGTGAATTTATCACCAATGCTTTAAGCCCCGCGAAAGTGTTTCAGGTACAGGTCAACGAAGAAGAATGTGAAGCGGTTATTGTGGTCCCCGATGATCAATTGTCTCTGGCCATCGGTCGTGAAGGACAGAACGTGCGCTTAGCGGCACAGCTAACCCATTATCGTCTGGACATTATCACGGAAAGCCAGCTTCGTCAGCAAAAGCAAGAGATTCAGCAAGCCATGCAGGAACAGTTTTATGACGAAGAGATGGTTGAGGAAGAGGTTGACGAACAAGTTGACGAAGACGCACAAGGAGACGAAGCTATTTCCGAAGATGATTCGGAAGAATGAAAAAAGACGTGAGACGGTGCGGCCAGTGTCGCACCGCACAGCATCGCCTGAATTTTCGTCAGATTAAACACGACGGCTCAGGCTTTGTAATGGGGGGTTCGCAGAACCCGGGGCGCAGCCTTTATTTGTGTCCGGACAAAATCTGCTGGCAGAAAGCTTGTAAAAACAAAAACGTTTTGCGGGGAAGTTTAAAAACCTATTTCCCGCAGTGGAAGCCCTTTTGCGAAAGGATACTGGCCGAGATGTTTTAAGGAATGCCTGCGGCTATCTCGTACGCTTTGGTGAGGGTTACATGCTATAATATTGAACAATATTTGGGTATTAAATCAGAAACCAATACGTTCCAGGTTGTGTTTGCAAACTGTATGCCCTACGCCTGACCGCACCCTTCGGGCGATATACAACAATGGAAGTCGAGCGAAAAGATAGAGCTGAATGAGTAAAACAAGAGCCTCAAAAGTTAGAAACGAACTAAAAAAAGAACTGGGTAGAGACATTTCCTACCGTCAAATTGCCGATATGTGTGGCAAGCTGAACATACCTTTCAAATCCCACGAGAAAATGGGAATCCACTACAATTCAGTGTTAGAAGAGAGTGATGCCAATCGCCTCTCAAAAGCTTTTAAAGAAAAAGCCAAACCCGCTGAAGCAAAAGCCAAGCCTGCGGAGACAAAGCCCGCAGAAGCCCCCAAAGCGGCTGCCACTGCCAGTGCAAAAGCTCAGGTCCAGTCCACAGAGACCCAGTACAAGCAAAAGACCCCATCACGGTCACGGTCAATCACCGCAGCCCGTCGCTCAGGACAAAGTTACGACGGCCGCCCCAGTGCCCGTGGAAGCAGCTACAGCAGCGATGAAAACACCATGAGTAAGCCCGACGCCCTCGGACCCGCCTATCGCCCCCGCAGTGCCAAAGAAATTGCGGAAGCCAAAAAAGCGGTAGACACGCGTCCCCCCCGCAGTACGGAAACTCGCTACCGTCGTCCTGAGACGCCACGTTACAAGCCCAGAAATACCTACACACCACGAAACAACAGTACATATACGCCACGCCCCAACGCCAATCGCCCGGGTGGCAATCAGGGTGGAGCAAACGCCGGAGGACCTACCCGTCCTCAACGCAGCACCCAGACTCAGTACCGTCGTCGTGATGATGCAGGAAGCCGCAGCAACAACCGCGGAGGTACGTATCAGCGCCGTGAAGGAGCTGGACGCCCCGGGGGTGGAGCCAGCACGGGACGTCGTCCCGGCGGTTTTACACCCGCACCGCTTCCCGCCGGTGGAGCCCCCATGCCCTCACGGGACAACGCTCGCAGAGACAGAGGATCAGGTCGTAAACAGTACAACCGCAACGACAATCGCGGAGGTCGTCCCGGTGGCGGTC
>CAYFGW010000200.1:0-9528 GCA_964342365.1 uncultured Candidatus Sericytochromatia bacterium
GCGTGCTTGAGTATCAATGCCGCCTGCCTCCGGGCCAGTACATGAGCTTTACGGATATTGTACTGGATTTTGAGTACATGACCGAACCTCAGCTGATTGAAGCTCTCGGCGATCGCTATCATATTAGCAAAGACCCCATCAGTCAAATTCTTGTCCAGCAGGGCCTGGTATCCACAGCACAACTGGAACAGGCCTTGACCGTGCTGGATTCTTTTTCCCGGGAGCGGGTGGCAGAGGTGCTTATTGATCTGGGCTTTGCTACTACCCAGGACATTGAACAGGCCATTTCTCGCCATCAGTTGGAGCAGAGTCAGCGCCTGAGAGAAAGCTCCACTGGCGCCAATGATGAAGGGCTAAAAAATCGTCTGGCAAAAGCATTTGGCGCTTTTGAAGAAAATCAGCCGCCCGAAAAAGCGGCGCAAAAGTCTACTGCTCCTGCTAAATCCACTGGCCCTCAGGCCCTTACACCAGCTACACAAGCACAAATGGACGCCAAACAGGGGGCCGTGCATTTACCTCTGGGGCGTAAACTCATTGCTCAGGGGCATTTGACCGAATCCGAATTGCGAGATGCCCTGGCCTATCAGCAGCGACTGCCTCACGTTATGCATAAACCCCTGGGAAAAATCCTGGTGGAAATGGGATATATTACCGAAGATTTGCTTGAAGAAATGCTCGCTGCTGACAACCCCCGAGGACAGCCCAGTCGAGTAGGTGAAATCCTGATTACTGCCGGTGTTATTGAAGAGTGGCAGTTGGCCCACGCGCTCCGACTGCAATTTACCCCGGCCCACGCCAATCAGCGTCTGGGAGAAATTATCGTAAATATGGGCTATGCCAGCCGGGATGCTATTGAGGGTGCTCTGGCCCGTCACTATCGCCGCCAGGATCCAAAAAACTTGCCCAAAGCCGCTGATAAAATGCCGGAACTGCCCTTTGCTGAAATGGCCAGGGCCCGCAAAGCCCACAAACCCCTGGGACAGCTGTTAGTAGAGCGGGAATATATTACCGCTGAGCAACTCAAAGATGCCCTCATCTTACAAGAAGAATTGGCCGATGAGTACACGCCTCTGGGGGATATTTTAATCATGCAGGGGCATTTAACCGAAGTCCAGCTTCAGGAAGTACTGCAGGCGCAAGGCAAGTTCCAACGCAAGCCACTGGGGCAAATTTTAATTGATCAGGGTCTGCTTGAGGAATGGCAATTGTCCCACGCGCTGTGCTTACAACACGGTTCTACCGCTGAAAAGCGACCGTTACTGGGCGAAATTCTGATTTCGGAAGGTTATTTGTCTCCTGAGCAGGTCCAGGCGGCACTGGCGCAACAAAACCTCTGAATGTGTTAAAGTAATACCCACCAAGCAAAACAGGAAGTCGCGGTTGTGGATAGATCTCTTTCTCTGGACAAGGTGTTACTTGAAAAAGGGTTTATTACCCCCGAACAATTGACCGAAGCCATTCAGTACCAGTGTCGTTTACCGGCCAGTCAGGCCATGTCCCTGGCCGATGTTTTAATTTCTATGGAATATGTCACCGAACGGCAAATTCAGGAAGCCCTGGGTCAAGAACCCCCACCAGAAGACGTCCTGGTTCAAATGCTGGTCAAAGAAGGCATGATCAAAGAAGAAGAACTGGCAGAAGCCCTCAAAGCCCGTCACGGAGAAAATGCCGATAAGCGCACCGGCACCATGTTGCTAGAACTGGGTTACACCACCCGCGAAATGATTGAATCTGCCCTAACGCAGTATTACTTAAAACAGCACACGGAAGCGGCCAATGTTCACAATCCTGTACATCCGCCCGGGCAATCGCCCATGCCTCCGGCTCCCCCCACCGAAGCTCCACCAAATTTGGCAGCTGCTTTCGGAGCGCAGGCTGCTCCTCCTGAACCAGAGCATGTGCCCATGGGACAAAAACTGGTCAGGAAAGGCTACATTAGCCCTGATGAATTACAGGACGCTCTGGATTACCAGCAGCGCCTGCCCCGCATTTTACATAAGCCCATCGGCGAAATTCTGGTGACGCTGGGGTATTTGAGTGAAGAAGACCTCGAAGACGTCCTGAATGAGCGTCAGGAAACACCAAAAGAACTGTCTCTGGGCGAAGTGTTGGTGCGTTCGGGATTGATTCAGGAGTGGCAATTGTCCCACGCCATGTCCCTGATAGAGCAACCCCCCCATCAGGGTAAAAAATTGGGAGTTCTGCTTGTGGAATTGGGCTATGCCCGTCGCCCGGATATTGAAAAAACCCTCAAAAGTTATTACGCCCGTCAGCGTTAGCTATTATTACCTTTTTGCTCAGTCCATCTGAGGATTAACGTTGTTTTGATACGCGATTGATGCGAATTGGATCTCTTTTTTTGCATGATTAGGTTAACAAAAGCAACAGAAAGGACATTTTATATTATGCTCGGATGGAGTTTAACATTTTTAATTATCGCACTTTTAGCGGCAGTATTTGGTTTTGGAGGTATAGCAGGGGCAGCTGCAGGTGTAGCCAAGATCTTATTTTTCGTCTTTCTCGTCCTGTTTGCAGTCTCCCTCATTTCTCGCGCCGTTAAAAATTAGCGCACCCAAATTAGCACATTTCGTATACATCAAAAAAGACGGCTCTTAAAGCCGTCTTTTTTCGTCAGAATAAAGGCCTGTTAACCGGCGTCTACATCAATGCTCACACCGCTAGTGGGTGAGGGGGTGGGAGAAGGGTTCGCATTAATGGAACCGGAAGCTGTGGCGGTACAAGCGGCTAAAAAGGCCGCACAGGCGCAAAGGGTCAGGGCTGTTAAATAGTTTTTCATCATATACTCCATTTTGAGGGTGTTGTTTATTGTGAAGCGACATATGCCGCACACGGGCTAAATATACTCTTACTGGCGCTAATTTGGCGCAGAAACAGAGTTTAAAAAGTATAAAAACTTAGCAGCTTTGGCAGTTCTCAGGAAGGCCGGGCTGGTGTAGGATGATGAATGGAGCGTTTTTTAATCTGGGGCACATTGGGTTGCCAATCTACCTTCTCAATCACTTCACCAAACAAATCATAATCGTCCGCAGCTTCAATCGCCACTTTGACCACGTCGCCAATTTTCAAACTGCCCGCAGGAAGTGCCCGGGCAGCCTCAGTTTCCGCCAGTTCACCGTGCACACAATAGACGTTACCATCAATGCCGGGAGCATCCGCTTTGCTACGCCCAATGAGTTGGCCAGGTTCTTCATTATAATCATCAATAATAACATCAATCACCTGACCCACACGGGCCTGAAGTTTGGCCGCAGAAATTTCCTGCTGCACCTCCATAAAGCGTTCATAACGCTCTTGCTTCACTGCCTCAGGCACCAGGTTATCGAAATGAGTGGCGTCTGCTTCTTCCACTTCTGAGTAGGTAAAACAGCCCACGCGATCCAGTTGCGCTTCTCGCAAAAAGTCCAGCAGCATCTCGAAGTCCGTCTCAGTTTCTCCAGGAAAGCCCACAATAAAAGTAGAACGCAATACAATATCCGGACAAATACTGCGCCAGCGCCTGACGGCTTCCAGTTGCTGGGTAGGACCCGGACGACGCATACGCTTGAGCACGGTAGGGCTGGCGTGCTGAAAGGGCACGTCCAGATACGGTAGAACCAGCCCTTCCTGCATGAGTTTGACAATTTCATCTACAAAGGGATAGGGGTAAATATAGTGGAGACGGACCCAGGCACCGGTTTCCCCCAGTTTGCGCACCAGTTCTGGCAGACGGGCAGCGATGTCTTCTTCTCTAAAAATCGTACTGCGATGGCGTAAATCCACGCCGTAAGCGCTCGTATCCTGGGCAATAACCAGTAGTTCTTTGGTGCCCGTGGCCACCAGACGCCAGGCTTCGCTCAGAATATCACGGGTATCGCGGGATACCTGCTTTCCCCGCAGTTTGGGAATAATACAGAAGCTACAGGTGTGATTACAGCCTTCCGCAATTTTGAGATAGCTATAGTGGCGGGGCGTGAGTTTTATATCAATCTCTTGCTCAGGCATCAAGGCCCGATGCGGGTTGGTGTCCGGAGGAAGGAGTTCATGAATGGCGTTCATCACGCCGTCCACATCTTCAGAGCCGGTAATGGCATGCACTCTGGGGTGGCGCTCTTTCACGGTTTCTGGCCGCTCTCCCAGACAACCGGTGACGATCACACGACCGTCAGTGGCCGCCAGCGCTTCACCAATGGCATCGAGAGATTCTTCCACTGCCGGAGAAATAAAGCCACAGGTATTGACCACCACGGTATCGGCATCTTCATAAGTGGGAGCGATGGCATAACCTTCGGAGCGCAAACGGGTCAAAATACGTTCGCTGTCCACAAGGGCTTTGGGACAGCCAAGGCTTACAAAGCCAACTTTTTTAGGAGAGAGCTCAGTACGAGCAGGAGATTGTGTCTGTGTCATGATTTAATTGTGGCATTCCTGAAGCCAAACAACAAGCGTATAGTGCTAAAGAGAAACGCCAATGGCTTTCGTTTGACCTAAGGTGGCGGACACCGTTCCCAGTGCGGGGCTGATGGCAGCGTTACTTTGGATGCGCTGGATGCGTGGGTCCCGCATGCCCATCACGTCTTGCTTCAGGCTTTCCATTTGCTGATTCACCACGCGGGTGGTTTTTGTTTTGGCGCCGTCGTATACCGCCGCCCAGTTCACGTCCATGCTGATTTTCGCCACATCACCGAGCGTTGCTACCACGGCGGCTTTGCTACTGAGACCGGGCACCTTGGCAGCCGCCACAATAGAGGCCGCAGCAGTTACCACGCCAATGCTCATTTTACCCATGTTTTTCAGGCTGGGATCATCCCAGTAATTTTTGATGTCTTTGCCCGCGATATAAACGTCGAGCCCTGCAATACCCACATTCAGAGCCGTACCCACGTGACCCAGCACCCGCTGACTGCCGGTAAGTCCAGCTTTAACAGACCCTGCTGCTTTGCTGCCCAGTCCTTTGGCCAGTAAGCGCCCCACATTGTCGCTGTATTTGCCCACCAGCTTGACAGCGTTGTCGCTGTTGGCCACCAGAAAATGACTGAGCTTAGAAAAATTACGGGCGGCACCTTCACCAGTTTTTAAGAGCAGTTTGACGTTATCGGCGTTGGGATCTTTGACCGTATCATCGATGCGACTAACCATCAGCTCGGCAGACATTACCGCTCCGAGGGGAGTGGCCACCGTACCCAATGCCTGCTGTACTTTGCCGCGGGTCACTTTTTCGCCCAGGTCTACCGCCGCTTTGATATTGACAGCGTTCACATCACCGTCTGCCAGGCGGGCCACTTTTTCCACATTGAGAATGGTGCTATTAATTTGCTTGCCGCTATCACCCGCCAAACCGGTACCCAATACCTTGTGGGTACCGCCCTTGACTTTCTTAATTTCTTTTTCTGATTCAACCTCAGAAGAAGTCTGGGTAGGTTGAGCCACCACGGGAGGCTTTTGCTGAGCCTGCAGTTTATCCATGTCTCTGAGCACGGGAAAAGAGGCCGCTGTGGGCTCCCGGGTCAGGCGCGTAAAATGGTTGTACTGCGTGTTCATACCTTTATTATCGTTGAAATCAGGCTTAGCTTGCGCTAATAACAGTTTAAAATTTGGTGAAGTTATGCGGATTTTGCGGCTTTTCAGACCTGAATTTTCAGGCCCGACCCTTGAGAGCCAGATACCCCGTAAAACAGTATGCCCGATAAATCATTTCCACCGTATCAAAGCCGCTATCGTACAGCAATTGGCGATTGCTTTCCAGAGACAGGGGCATAGAAACCCCTCGCAAGGCCACCGCCTTATTTAGGATACTGTCAGAACTGAGCCCCTGTTCGCTTTTAAAATCAAAATAAAGCTGGGTCAACATATCCTGAATTCGGGCGTCTTCTCCCAGGGTTTTTTCGTACAAAATTAATGCTCCACCGGGTTCCAGAGCCGCATAAATACGCTTCAGGAGCCGCGTTCGCTCTGTGAGCGGAATGAATTGCAAGGTGTAATAGGAAATCACGAGTGCGGGTGTGTCAAAAGGATGCTCTACAGCATTGGTGCAGTGGGCTTCAAAGCGAGGATCATTTTGTAAACGCTGGCGGGCTTTTTCCACCATCGATGCCTCTATATCCAGCCCCACATAATGCAAGTTTCGTTCCGGCATGCGGGCCAGTACCGCCTCAGCAAGCCCGCCTGTAGACACACCTATTTCATACACCCTGGCACCGGCATGCAAAAAGAAGCGGGCCAGAGCGGCAATATACTGGCGTTGCTGCTGACAATTGGGCACCGACTGCAAAATATGCGCGTCAAATTGATCAATAGTATCTGCAAAACTCCAGGTTTCCTGAGAGAGCGAAATATCTGTACCCACGTTAAGTTTTTTCATCAATTCTCTCCTTATAAAGAGCTAATGTCCCTGCTCAGGTTTGGTAGCCACAAGGGTGGCCCGCAGAGGCGGCGGGTAACCTTCCACCGTTTGCGACAAATCCGGGGTGAGACATTCTTTTAAAGATTCAAAGGTCATCCAGGGGGTTTGGCGCTGTTCTTCAAGAGTGGTGCGATTAAGGTCTACGCAGCGCACGTTCACAAAACCCACCCGCTCCAGCCAGCCTGTGAGTGCCTCCACAGAAGGTAAAAACCACACATTGCGCATGCGGGCATAACGCCCTGCAGGTACCAGCACCGTATTTTTGTCACCGGGTACCACCAGGGTTTCGAGCACCAGTTCTCCCTGAGCCGTCAGTAAGTGGAACAACTGCTGTAAAAAATCAATCGGGCTTTTGCGATGATATAGCACGCCCATGGAAAATACGGTGTCAAACAGCGAAGCTTCTGGCATATGATCAATGCCCAGCGGCAGACAGTGCACCCCGTGATTTTGAGGGTAAAAATGAGCCACTGCCATAAACTGAAACACAAACAGGTCAAAGGGATCAATGCCGATGACTGAACGTGCCCCCGCTTCCCACATACGCCACAAATGGTAGCCGCTGCCACAGCCCACATCGAGCACAAAACGGTCCCGAAGCGCTGAAATGTGTGGCACAATGCGCTGCCACTTCCAGTCCGAGCGCCATTCGGTATCGATAGAAACACCGCACAAGTCATAAGGCCCTTTGCGCCAGGGCTTCATCTGAAGCAACAATTGTTCAATGCGTTTTTGCTCTGCGGGGGTCACATCACGGGCCGTGCCTAAGGTCACGGTGTCTGACAGCTCCACCTGAGAAACAGGCACCTCAGGCAAATGTTGCAAGAGACGCAGCGGATTTTTATGGGCTTCCTTCTGGACCGTGTGAGCCCAGCTGTTCAAACGTTTCGGCAGAGTTTCCAGCAAGGGTTGCAAACGTTTGTGCTGTACAAGATGCTGGTAAAAGGGGGCAAACGAAACCATCTCTAGTTCATCAGCGGCGCTGGTACGCCATGAAAAACATGAAGTTGGCGGTAATAAAAAAACCGGTAGCCAGCACCAGTCCCCAGATCCAGGACTGAGTGAGTCCCACAAAGAGGCTGAGCGCAAGACCAATGGTCAGTTCTACAAAACCGCCCACCAGAAAAAGCCAGAAGTTATTGCGTGCAGGTGTTGTCATGATGCCAGATTAGCACAAATTTACCGGTACACCTGTTATAAAGCCCATAAAAAAGGGTATAAATTAAAAAGCAGATAACACGACACTTCAGGCAGGTTTTTAAATATGTCCAGTATTCCCGGTCGCCCTCAGATTCCCTCTACCCCCCCCCGTTTTTCCTACCCCTAATACACCCGCGCCTCAGGAAAAGCCACTGGCTCACGAAGTCCATCATGCGACCCAGACCGATGCGGCCCATCATGAACCCCACGTGGGCGAGACGCATACCGAAGAACATCACGACAACGAACACCACGGCCTCCAGCTGCTGTCACGGGTCAATTTAAGCAACCGCACACCTTTTACCTCAGATCTTCAAAGTGCTTTTGGCGGCGGTTTCGATATTGGCGTACAAAACCATTTTGATCATGGCAGAGGACATAACGAATTTTATTTAACTCCCGGATTGAGCATGGGAACCAACGGCAATCTGAGCGCCATGCTCACCGCTAATGCTCACAGCAAATACGTTTTTGACAGCGGCTTTTTACTTTCCGGCGGGCTGCACGTGGGCGGAGAAAGCGAACTGCTGTCCTTTGGAAGCGAAGTGGCTCACGACGATCATCACGGAGACGATCACCACGATGCCGGTCATGATGCAGGCCATGGCGACCACCACGGCGGCGTGCATTTTCACGGAGCCACCGAAGCACAGGCCGGTTATCAGTTTGATGTGGGCAACCACTCCAAGCTCGCGTTAACAGGTGGTGGCGGTGTACAGACGGATTTTAGTCATGTGAACCCTTACGTTACCGTGGGGAGCACCTTTGAAAAAGGCAACCACCGGGTAGGCGTGAACTTACAATACGGGCAAGACATTCCCGTTACCACCAATTTGACCTGGACCATTGCCATCGGAGGCGGCGGAGGTCACTAAATGGCCCGCCCCGCTTTTCTAGACGCTTATCAGGAGGCCCACGCCCAATTGCTGACCTTAAGTGAGCAGCATGGGGAAGTGGGTGTGCTGGAAAAACAGACCTTGCAAGCAGCCGCCCAAAAACTGGTGCAAAGCCTGGAAGCCAACGAAAGTTTTGCCCCGCCTTATGTGTTACTGGCGGCTATTTTTCTCTGCTTGCAAAAACGACAGTTGGCAGAGAAATACCTGGATCTGGCCGCAGAAATTGCCCCCACTTTTCCGGCTTTACTGGAGTTAAAAAAGCATTTGGCGTCCCCCAATACACCCGTGAGTGCTAAAAAGGCCAAAGCCATCGCCGCAGCGGCCATTCACAAAGTCCAGAATATGGAACCCGTTCCCACCAAAACTAAACGTTCCACGGGCATTCAGCGGCTGTTTCAGCCTTTGCTTCCCCTCATCGGTTCTCCCGATGACCTGGAGCAGGCCGTTGGCCTCACGTTCCCGCCGGGACTTAGTTCCGAAGACATCTTTGATGTATATGCGGCCATGACCGGCCAGACTCAGGGCAGTGACAGGGAAGTGATACTGTCCCTTCAGCAAACCCTGGGAAAACTGGATAAGACGTTTGCCCGCTCTCCGCTGCGCTTTGCCCAGACCCTGGCGGGCTCGCCTGCGGGCGTTTTGCGTCAGCTGCATTTACTTCTGGACCCCCTGAGAGAGCGTTATAGCACTTCCGAAGCACTGGCCAGGCCCTTTGAAGATTTGGAAATTTCTGCAGGCGCAACGGAAGCTCTGTTTGACCTCATGCACCGTCCTCACTGGGAAGCTCCGGCAGAACAACTGCAGCAACTCACACCCTTATTCACAGCACTCCAGCCCGATCTTTTAAACGATTCAAAATTGGATATATCCCACCTGCTGGAACGCCTCAAGGCCTAAACGTGTGAAAAAAAGACGGCTCCAAACAATAGTATTCGCAATGTGCATATTGATTGGAGCCTCTTGTGTAGATAAAAATGTGACCTGGCCCCAGAAAACTGCACCAGTATAAAATAAATTAGAAGGTGCAGAAAT
>CAYFGW010000201.1:0-9468 GCA_964342365.1 uncultured Candidatus Sericytochromatia bacterium
AAAAGCCGAGAGGCCTGAGGGCGGGTCATGTGCTTCCAACTGGACTGACTTTGCTTGAGATAGGATCTAAGTTGCTCGCTGTTCCATCCCAGCTGCTGGCACAGAGATTTAATGTGCTCTTTCTGAGCGGGCGTGGCTTCAGAACTCACGGGGGCAGAGGCCTTACGGGTGCCGTTAATATATGCGGTCAGATCCCGAATTTTTCGACCCTGATCATCGGCGGGCACATAGCGGGGTTTACCGCGGTCATCGGTACCGTTTTCAATGGCCTTCACCCGGGTAAAAGGCATGCTGTATAAAAAGCGTCCGATGCCCCACTTGACCGCTGCTCGTTTAAAGGCATCGCTAGCTTGACCTTTCTCCGACTCAAAATTAGACTGACTCCCGCAGTCCGACTTGGTGATCCACTCTTTATCAATACGCAGGGACAGATCGCAATACACGCTATTGCCCACCTCTCGATAATGATCTTGCCAGTTCTCGGGCCCCATCACCTCATCCAGTAAATCCATAACCTGACGAGCGTCAATATAAGCTACGCAATCACAGCCCCAGGAACGGGCACTTTGTACTTTCCAGCGGAAGGGAATCTCTTGTTTCAGCTTTTGCAGGGGTGTCATGGCGTCCATCCTTTGTATGTTTATGTATCACTTTGTTTATTTTAATACAAAAACATACATAAATCAACCTGATTATACAAGAATGTATAAAAACGTATGATCGCCTTCTATTTTTACGCCCTGAGTGCCTCCAGCGTTTGTTGCATATCTGTGGGCAAAGGCGCATCAAAGCTTAGTCGTTCACGGGTTTCCGGGTGATCAAAAGATAATCCCGCCGCATGGAGCGCGTGGCGGGGCATCAAGGCAAACAGCGGATGTGCTTCTGACAAAGACGCTCCGTACAGCCAGTCATTTAAAATAGGATGTCCGATATGGGCCAGATGGGTGCGAATCTGATGGGTACGACCCGTGAACAGTTCTACTTCTAGCAAACTGTGGGTCTTAAAGGTTTCCAGGCAGTGCCAGGCGGTACGTGCAACCTTGCCCCGGCTGCCCTGATAAGGATAATTGGCCATATACTTTTGGTCTCTGGGAGAAGGTGCCAAATTGGTTTCAATCAACCCTCTGCGTTTGTCAGGCACCCCCACCACAATGGCGCGATAGATTTTTTTGGGAGTGCGTTTGAGGAACTGCTGAGACAGGCGGCGTTTGGCCTGCTGGCTTTTACCAATCACCAGCAAACCGGACGTATTTTTATCAAGACGGTGGATCAACCCCGGTTTGATCTGGGCCTCAGGATCCTTCAGCTGCTGTCGGAAGTGATGGATCAAACCGTTGGCCAGCGTCCCGTCCCAGTGCTTATAGGTGGGATGAACCGCAATGCCCGGCGGCTTACACACTACAATGAGATCTTCGTCCTCGTAATAAATGTCCAGGTCCATGGGTTCGGCAATCATATCCGTGGCCGCCGGACGCATGAGCTGAATTTCAAGGCGATCACCACTTTGCAGCGCATAAGCGTTTTTGACGGGATTCCCGTTCACTTTCACCCGCTGCTCCGCAATGGCTTTTTGCACCCGATTGCGCGTGGCGTACTTGATTTTTCGGGTCAAATACCGATCTACCCGCTGACGTTCACTGAGGTTAGGAATATCAAACACGAGCGTTTCCATTTGCAGTTCGCGGCCGGAAGCGTCTCGTATTACATTGTCGGAGGCATCAGGAAGACACATTGCGCCGGGCCGCCTGTCGACCATCGTGAAAGCGTCGAAAGAAGACGGCGATGGCAAAGCCCAGAAAAGCCTGAGCGATGATTTCGTGGGCGGGTCTCTGCCACCAGAGACTCACCCCGATGCCCACAAGCGTCACCACGGTGGTCAGGTAGCAGAGCACCATCCACATTTACAGAGCTGCTTTAAGCACTTCGGCTTTGTCAGTGCGCTCCCAGGGAAGCTCCAGTTCAGGACGTCCAAAATGCCCATAAGCCGCTGTTTGACGATAAATGGGGCGTCGCAAATCCAATTCGTGAATGATACCCGCCGGACGCAGATCAAAATGTGCTTCCACCAGTTCCGAAATTTTGGTTTCCGGCAGTTTACCCGTTCCAAAGGTTTCCACATGTACAGACACAGGCTTTGCCACACCAATAGCGTAACTTAACTGTACCTGACACTGGGAAGCCAGGCCCGCAGCCACAATGTTTTTGGCCACATAACGAGCTGCATAACTGGCAGAACGGTCCACCTTGGTAGGATCCTTGCCGGAGAAAGCGCCACCGCCATGAGGGGCATACCCTCCGTAGGTGTCCACAATGATTTTACGGCCCGTCAAGCCCGCGTCACCCACGGGCCCTCCAATGACAAAACGACCGGAGGGGTTAATATAAAAGTCGGTATCTTTGAGCATATCCGCCGGCAGAATGGGGTCTATCACCAGTGCCTTAACGTCTTTTTGAATACGTGCTAGTACAGTTTCACCTTCAGCCAGTCCTGCTATCTCAGGATCGTGCTGGGTAGAAATGACTACAGCATCAATGGCCTCTGGCTGACCGTCTTTATACCTCACGGTTACTTGCGATTTAGCATCCGGACGCAAATAGCTCAACTCACCGGCTTTGCGCAATTCTGTTAAACGTTGCACAAGACGATGCGCCAGGGTGATGGGCAGAGGCATAAGTTCCGGGGTTTCATCACAGGCATAACCAAACATCAGGCCCTGATCACCCGCGCCAATCTGATCAAACTGTTGGTCCCGCTCTTCAGCACTTTTGTGACGCACTTCAAGGGCCACATCTACGGCGGAAGCAATTTCGGGGGACTGGCGATTAATGGAAGTCATCACTGAACAGGTTTGTCCATCAAATCCCATTTCAGAACTATTGTATCCAATATCTAAAATCACATCGCGCACCACCTGAGGAATGTCCACATAGGTACTGGTGGTAATTTCTCCGCTCACTACCACAAGTCCCGTGGTGGTTAAACATTCACAGGCCACGCGAGCCTGAGGGTCATCTTTTAAGATACTGTCAAGAATGGCGTCTGAAATCTGGTCACACACTTTGTCAGGGTGGCCTTCGCTCACTGATTCAGAGGTAAAGAGTCCGTTTTTAATCATATGTTCCTCGGCAAGGTGGAAAAACAGTCCACCCGTTAAATTTTAGGGAGTAGCTTAGCACAATTTGCAGGTTCGCGGCCCTTTTGCGTTCTTGTTAAAAAAATTCGGTCAAAATTTGCGTTATTTCAGAGTACTTTAATTCAGAGTGCCCAAACTATTTACGCTAAGGATTGATTAAAAAATGCTCCACGGGGGTATATTAAAACACATCAGCATATACCTAAGTGAAGGACTTCTCTATGAACAGTGATTTTAATGTTTCTCGTCGCCTGACTCCCCAACCCCTTGCTGCTAACCCTGCCCCGGCTTCTCCGCAAACCGCAGCCTCTTTGACCGTAGCCACGCCTCAGGAAAGCACCGCTCCGCATAGCACTGCTCACAGAGAAAGCAGCAATCAGGTCAACGCAGAGCGCAACACCTCAAACCTGGATCCCAATGTGGTGAGTTTTGGAAGTCCCCAGATAGCTGAGCCAGAACCCAGCCTCAATCCAGGCAATTACTTTCAAAAAACACTGGAGAACTCTCAGGCTGAGCTCACGGCTTTTGAACAGGAAACGCAACAACTCGAACAGGAAAAACAAAAGCTCAGCACCGCCCTGGACAACTGGAAAGACAACCCCGTTCCGGGCATGAGCAGAGGTGAAGCCCGAAGAGCACTGAAAAAAATAAACGTAGCCCTGGAAGGCAGACATACAGAACATAATGATCTAAAACACCGTGTGCTTCGTGACCAGACCCTGACACAGGGCGAAGCTTTCGCCAACTGGACCACCGGGGATGACGCAGCCTCCCTACCCAACCCAAACGACGTCCGCTCACAGGCTTCCCAACGGGGGCAACGGGTTATGAATGCCATCGACTACTATGCAACGCACCAGAACGCCAACGAATTTACGGAAGATGCCCCTCGATTTGAACTGGAGCAGGGTATGGATCTGGTGTATGTGGAAATGATGGCCAATATTTCGGACACCCAGAAAACCGATGACTTTATACAACTGGTGAATCAACTTCAGGAAGACCCCAACGCCAGACTCAGCGACACCCAGAACCAGCTTCTGGAGGCCTACGGACTGATTCAGGATGCTGAAGGACAGTTGAAAAACGTTATGTCAGGTGCGCAAGTGCAATCTGAGGATTTGGCTGACTTCAAAGATATTATTCAGTATCAAAAGTCCATGCTTCTCAACGAAGAAAATAACGCCCTTGACTTCAACTACGCTGATCCCACAGTCAACGCTATCGCCAGCCGATTCAATAACGAATTTAAAGTAGCCAGTGGCCAAAAACTACTGGCCACCGCCTTACTCTCTGAGCAACATTTAAAAAATTCTGGTGAAGCGCTTGAACAAGCCATTGCTGCTGCTAAAGCAGAAAGAGCCAATCTGCTGTCCCAAAAAGAAACGCTTTCCAAAAAAGTCCCCGGCCTGGAGCAAAGCATCAAGACATTAACCCAGGAACAAGAAGCACTTGTAGACACCAGCAAAGCCATCTCCGATCTCAAGACCCCTGAAGAAGTGACAGCTTTTATCAATAATGCGTCACCTCAGCAACAAAAAGCCCTGGAAAAAATGGGGATTCAACAAGACAATACCGGCCAGTTGCGCATCAATGGGAAAACAATTGAACCCGGTGCAGCCATGCGCGCCCTGAGCAAAGCCGTCCAGTCCGCTGCTGCGGAAACCGGCCAGGAGCTGCAAAAGTTAGAGCAAGAGGCCGACGCCATTGAACAGGAATTGGCACAGCTGGATGAAGATATTAACCAAGCGGGTAAAACCGTGAAAGATTTGGATCAGGCGGTAAAAACCCACCAGAAAAACCTGGAAAATGATAAAGCCACGGTCCAACAGATCAAAGATCTTATGAATAACCCCGCAGAATGGAACGCCCTACCGCCTGAAGAACAACAGCAGCTACGGGAATACGTGGCCCGCTCCGAGGCTCGCCATCAGCAGGCCGAAACCCTTATTAATACAGGTCGCTCTGAAAGCAAGGCGCTACGGGAAGCCATTTCTGACACCGCCATGGTTTCCAGAAGCCATAAAAAAGCGCTTGGACGTGCACTGGCCCAGTTAGCTGGCTCCGGCACACTTCAGCAACTCTTCTCAAAAATGAACCACGACATTCAGGAAAAAAGCAAAACCGAAAAGCCCGTCAGCCGCGAAGACATGGAGCGGGAAAGAGAGGTCATGGAAAAACTGGAGGAAGCCAACGCCCTCGCGGAAGAAATCGAATTGGCCCCCGAACCGGATACCGAAGACGTGCTTACCCTGATTCGCCAGTGGGAAGTCATTATTCGTGATACGCAGGTGGAAATTGACGCCATTACCGCAGAAATGGGTTCTCATCAGCTCATGGAAAGAAACCGTCTGGCGGAATACGCAGAAAAATCCCAGTCACTGCTAGAATATACTCAGGAGTATATTAAAAACCTGTCTTCTGCTAAACGAGAAGATTTGCAGCAGCTCACCGGTGAAATGAAGCAACTGGCATCAGGACTGGCTTCTGTAATTTAGGAGGTCTTTTGAGAGAATCCTCTGCACTTTAGTTCTGAGATGAATCGGTCCCTCGAACATGTTATTGTACAAGAGAAAAAAGCATACAATGATCGTCCACAAAGCATACAAATGTCGTGTTTATCCCACACCTGAGCAAGAAGTGTTCTTAAATAAGCACTTTGGCTCTGTACGCTTTGTATATAATCGTTTGCTTCATGCTCGACAAGAAGCCTACCAAAACGGTGGTAAGTTATCAGGCCGAGATGCCAAAAAATTAATTCCAGTCTGGAAAAGACAAGCAGAAACCGCATGGCTGAAAGAAGTAAACTCTCAATCCCTTCAACAAGCTTTACTTGACCTTGAGGAAGCGTATCAGAAGTTTTTTAAGAAGCAAACAAGCTATCCACGGTTTAAGAAGAAAAACGGTAAAAATACTTTTCACGTACCTCAATACTTTTCCGTTGACCCTGAAAAGCAAACCCTCCACATTCCGAAACTAAAATCCCTCCTCACAGTCAAAATGCACCGTGAATTTGGCAGTATCAAAAAGTGGTGTAGCCTTACATTCTCTAAAACACCAACAGGAAAATACTTTGTTTCGATACTGGTGGAAGAAGAAATTCCTGAACCCAAAGCATTACCCCGTGAGCTTGTGGGATTGGATCTGGGGCTGAAACATTTCGCGACGACTTCATCAGGTGAGAAAATCGACTCACCGAAGCACCTCAAAAAACAGCAGAAGCGCTTGAAGCGGGCGCAAAGAAGCCTTGCTAAAAAGAAGAAGGGTTCTAGTAATCGAAAGAAACAACGTAAAAAGGTTGCCCGACTTCACGAGAAGGTAAGTAACCAGCGTAAAGACTTTTTACACAAGTTAAGTCATAAATTCGTTCTCGAAAACCAAGAGATATTCATCGAAGACTTGAATGTAAAGGGCATGATGAAGAATCGTAGACTGGCTGGCTCTATAGGGGACAGTGGGTGGTCTGAGTTTGTGCGTCAGTTGAAGTACAAGTGTTTCTGGTACGGGAGAAAGCTGACCCGGATTGGTCGGTTTGCTCCTTCGAGTAAAATATGTTCAAGGTGTGGAGAGGTGAAGCGAGACCTGTCGTTGTCCGAGAGAGTGTGGACGTGTTCTTGCTGTGGCTCTAAGCATGACCGAGATATAAATGCTGCACTAAATATAGTGCAAATAGGATTGGACGAGTCCGACTTTAAGCCTGTGGAGAGATGTTCCGCTGTAATGCCCTTACGGGCGGCGCAAGAACGCTCTGTGAAGCAGGAATCTCTTGCATCTTTATGATGCTCGGTATTTCAATGCCGAGAGAACGTCACGCTCTGTTAAAATAGAGTCAGGAGGTGCGTTATGTCTCAAATTACAACCCGCCAGATCAAAATCCCTTTGCCGCAGGGTGCCGTGACTGCTAAACACATTAAACATCATGTCAAAAAGCAGTTGGCCGCCACTGAAAAACTGGTGCGCGTGGCGCTAACCTCCGTAGAATCTGATCACATTGTGATTGAAGCAGGCATACAACATGGCTGAACCAATCTCAGAAGATCGCGCCACGGAACTTTTAGACAAGGCCATTCTTTCGCTTTCTGAGTGGAAAGAATTGGCCATATTACGTCCCGGCATTATTCGCTCTGCCCCCCAGTACGCCAGAGACTGTCTGGAATACTATAAGCAAACCTCCGAAACTCGCTTCGGTCAGCGCTACAAAGAGTTAGAAGCTCTCAAGCTCTCTGACCGGGCCGATGAACAGTTGGTGGGACACGGTCACGTGCAAGCCAGACTTTACGAAATTCTCACCACCCTGTGTCGGGATAACACCAAAATGATTTTGCTTTTGGGACCCAATGGTTCTGCCAAAAGCACGCTCTGGAACGCCATGGCTCATGCGCTGGATTGCTATTCAAAAACCCCTGAGGGGGCGCGCTACACCATTGAGTGGGTTTTCCCAAGAGATGAAGACTACGGACGTAAACTGGGATTCGTGGCCACCCACACCCAGGAGCCTGAAGATTTCACTTTTGCCTTCATGGACGATGAAAAAGTTGACAAAATCGTGGATGACTCCGGTTGTTCTCCCGCCTGGCTTTACGAAAAAGACGCCCGACTTAAATATTTCCCCAAAAGCCCGCGTAAGTATTTATTAGAAAACGAACTGTCTCCTCAGGCTTACAAAATTCTACAAGAGCTGATTAATATCTATAAAACCAAACACAAGGTTCGCACCGAGTACTCGCCGGACGAAATTCTAAAACTGGCGGAGCGTCACATTCGCATTCGACGCACCTATTTGTCCAAAACCTATCAGGAAGGTTTAACGGTCATTGACCCGGGCATGAACCCCATTATGATGACCCAGCGTTCGCGACAGCAGTTTATGTTTGATCGCAAGAAAAACCCGCGCATGCTCAAAAACATTGAGGTGCCCGAACTCACCGGCCCCCTTTCAAAAGCCTCAAACGGCATGATGATTTTGGAAGATTCCTTGGAAGGGATCCTGCAATTTGTCAGTCAGTACTTTAACGATAAACGCAAGCTCAACATTGACGGGGAACGCTATGCCCTGGATATCCTGGTGGTGGGCTCCATTAATCCAGAAAAGTTTAACCTTCTGCGCAAAGATCCTGAATACAACCGTTTCCGGACCCGCCTGGAAATCATTAACGTGCCTTACCTGCTGGACTACCGATTGGAAGCGGACATTTACCGCAGCAAAATTGACGATTTACGGGCGTACTATCATATTGCTCCCCATACGGAAGACCTTTTTGCGCTGTTTTGCGTCATGAGTCGCTTAGAGCCCATTATGAAAAACCCGCAGTACAAGGGCTATGACGAACACGAAGACATTCTGGCTTTAAAAGACAAACTGCAGAATATGACCCTGCTGGATAAAGCGCAAATCTATGCAGAGCAACGTATTCCTGAGTCAGTGGCCCAACGCCACAAATTAGACAACGATGCCCAGATTGTTTTAAATCGCCACTTAGAAGTGATCTATAACGAATGGAATCAGGAAGGCCGCCAGTACAATTTTTCATATCGGGAAGTGGATGCCATCATTGATCGCGCCATGATTGATGCGCCCAACGGCTTTTTATCACCGATTTCTCTGATGAAAAAACTGGGCGATGTGATTCGTTTTGAACGAGAAGACTATCCCTTCTTAAAATCCTCCGAAAAAGACTATGAGCAGTTACTCAAGGATCTAGATCTGGAGTATTTCAGAATCATTAACGAGGAAATGCGCGACGTATTCCGCTTTGATTACGAAACCCAGATTATTGAGGAAATCGAAACTTACATTGTTAAAGGCCTAAAGGCTCTATATTTAGACAAAACCGCCATTCTCGATCAGGCGGGCAATGAGATGACTGAGGTGTTTTTACGGGAGCGCGAAAAAGTGATTTTTGGTGAAACCCAGTCCGCTGAACAGCGGGAAAAATTCTGGTATGACTTCTCTGCACGGGTTCAGCCTGGCGTGACCACCCGCGATAATATCCGCACGATTTTTGAGTCGCAGATTTATCAGGCTCGTGAACGCCTCTATCAGTCTCGACAATTGGACGTGGAAAAAAAGCTGGACTATATGTTGGCCTTTTTGGAGGGTGAAAAACTGTCCAGCCTGAGCAGTCAGGAACGCAGTGAGATTGAAGAGAATGTAGAAAAACTCAAAGCCAAAGGCTATACCGAGGCTTCTGCTCACGAACTCACGGGCTATCTCAAAAGCCATTTAGAACGCCTGGTCAAACCATGAGTTCAGCTACATGGGTGCGTCCCCCGGCGGTCGCCGATCTCTTTTATCCGGGACAAAAGGAGGCCCTCCGGGCCACCGTAGACCGTT
>CAYFGW010000202.1:0-9459 GCA_964342365.1 uncultured Candidatus Sericytochromatia bacterium
GCTTCGCAATAGGAAACAAAGGTGTCGCGGTCCAACCCCCGGCTGTTTTCCGGCAATTCGTGAGCCGTAAACCCGTGAACGGTCACCAGATGTTGATGCCAGTCTCTGAGGTCGGTCTGACCGGGTTGCTCGTGAAAAGAGCGCATGTACTTCATCAATGTTTGAAATCCCGCCAGAGACCATTGAACTTCCAGAGCAGTACCCGGACAGCGGGCCTGAATAACCCAACGCCAGCTTTCGGAGTGCCCTGACTGAAGTACCGGCGGCACGGGCAACAAATGGGCCCACTGACGGGCGGCCAGGTCTTCCTGAAATAGGGTGTCTCCATTGCGGCTCATTTTAAAAATCAGGTGGTGTCCCCCTGCTTTAAAGGCCAGAACCCGACAGCGCCAGCCGGGAGTCAGCACGTCCAGATCAGAAACAGGAGTTCTCAACTTTTGGGTCAAAAAGTGCTGAACCCCCTCCAGATTTTCTAAGCTCACATCAGAGCTCACATCAGAGTTGCGGTGAATTCAGATTCTTGCTGTAACTGCCCTGAATCACCAGCGCTACGGGTGAACGGGTTTGTTTGAGGACCCCTGCTAGCAGTTGCAAATCCGGGTCCTGAAGCAGGATGCAGCCCAGGGTGCGAGAGTTAGACTGATTCACGTCTTCGTTCCAGGGAATTTCGCGTTCTAAACGATTGTCGCGGGAATGAAATAAAATCTCTCGACGGGTGGGCATGCCCCCGGCAATCAGGATGCGATACGAACCAAAGCTGTAGCCCCGTTTGGGGTTGTCTTTAATGGCGCGGCCCATGGCGTAAATTCCGTTGGGAGCCGGGGCATTAGACTGGGGCACAATGGCGTTTTTTTCGAGCCATTCTTCCGAGTGGGTCCAGCTGCGGCGGGTGTTGTTGCGGGCTTCCACGGCAAAAATTACCTCGGAGCGGTGATCCAGGGCAATGGCTAAATTTTCACTGCGATCAAACACAATGGCCGCTGCCTGAGCGCTCAATCCTTTTTTGTCAAAAATGCCGGTGGAGGTTTTGACATAGCCTTTGCCCAGACGGGGGCGCATGGATTCCTTGCGCTCGGACCAGGCGTCCAGGGTGGGTTCAAGGGGGATAGTGTCTTGTTTGACCTGTTCACGTAGTTCGGTATACATGGCACTGGTATACTCGGGCAGTTCAATTCCCTGGTCGCGGCGACGAATAATATCTTCGGCCAGTTGCTGCCAGCGCTGCACTTTTTTGGCGGGTTTAAGCAAAGGGCGTGCGGGACCCCGCAACTCGCTGCGGGCGGCGGGTGTGCAGTCCAGCTCCACGTCTTTTTGACGGTGCATGCGTGCAAATCCCAGGTTTTCGATACGCACCTGTTTGCTGTTTTCAAAGTCCAGTAGGGGAGTATGGCAGCGGTCGTTCACCAGCAGCGTGGTTTCGGTGTTGCTGCCCATCAGTTTTAAATTAGAGACGCCCTTGAGCGTTAGCGTGGGGTTCTCTGAGGTGTTGCGGTAAACGCCAGGGGCCAGGTGAATCGTGCGGTGTGAACCCATGGCCTGTTGCAGTTCGTGCATGGTAGACACGCGAATATGCTGATAAGGTGCCGCTGCGGCGGTAAAGGAAAGGGTAGACAAAGTGGCGACACAAAAAAGCGCCCATCGTTTCAGTTGCAAAAGTAAAATACCATCCAGGTCACAATATTGAGCTTATTCTAAAACGAAGGGCGGGCTGCTTACCAGTAAATGTGTCACCAATTACAGGTATTCACACAGCGCAACAAAAAATTAGTCCAGCAAAAACTCTTCTAAAAACAGAGAGATAGCGCTGTAGTAATAGTGCAGGTTCACCAGCTTATGAAAGCCGTGTCCCTCGTTATTGGCGAGCAAATACCACACTTCTTGCTCGTTTTTACGCACGGTTTCGACAATCTGCTCTGCTTCGGAAGCGGGCACGCGGGGATCGTTCAGGCCCTGGGCCACCATCAGCGGGCGCTTGATCTTGTGGGCGTTAGTTTTTGGAGAAATATCGTGTAAGAAGGCGGCCATATCCGGGTCGCGCTCGTCGCCGTACTCCACGCGGCGCAAATTGCGGCGATAGGATTTGGTGTTCTTTAAGAAGGTGACAAAGTGGCTAATGCCCACAATTTCAATGCCGCAGCGCAGACGATCGCTGTAGTGCGTCAGGGCGGCCAGCACCATGTATCCCCCATAAGACCCTCCGTACACGCAGACTCTTTTTTCATCTAATTCCGGGTGGGCTTTGATCCAGTCCAGTAAAGCACCAATGTCTTTGACGGAATCCTCCCGGAGATAGCCGTTGTCCATTTCAATATATTTTTTGCCATAACCGCTCGATCCCCGCACATTGGGAGCTAAGACCGCAATGTCCAACTCATTGAGCCAGTACTGAAACAGGGCGGAGTACGTGGGCCGGTACTGACTCTCGGGCCCGCCGTGAATGTGAATAATCACCGGGTAAGGGCGGTCCGACTTCTGGCGTGGCTTGTAGTAAAAGGCGGGGATCTCTCGATCGTCAAAACTGGGGTAGCGAATCAGGTCGGGGACGGGAAAATCCTCTGTGTTTAATCCGCCCACTTCGGTGTGGGTCCAGCGGGTGAGTTCCCGGGAATCCAGCGTCATGCTGTAAATGTCCGCCGGATGATTGGGACGGTGCAAAGAAAAGGCAATCTGCTTATTATCGGGGCTGAAGCGGGGATTGCCTATGACGCCGGTGGGCAGTTCTAAGGCTTCGTAGGCGTTGGTTTCGGTATTGAGTAAGTAGAGTTTGCTCATGCCGTCTTCGTTCACCCCCATCAGCAGCTGTTGGCCATCGTAGGATTTACGTACCACGGTTACGTTCCAGGGAATGTCCGTGGTGATGGAGGTGAGCTTTTCGCTGGCAAAATGAAAGTGGTGCAATTGCTGGAACTGACTGTCAAAGTCCGCCACAAAGTACATGCCTTCGCCCGTGGTGTCAAAGCAGACGCTGCCGTAGGCCACTTTGCCCCGATCCGTAAACAAGGCGGTGACTTCACCGGTTTCTAAATCCAGCAGGTGGTAATAGGTTTCTGTGGCCGCCAAATAATCCATGAGCATGAGCTTTTGACCGTCCGGTGACCACGCCATGGGCACCCACATGCCCTGTACCCGACACACCAGTTCTGCATCACGGGCGCTGTCAATGTGCTTCACGTAAATGTCGTGGTCCCGGCCGTTGCGCAGGGTGCTGCTAAAAGCTACTTTTTCGCCGTCGGGGCTCCAGAGGGGGGAGCCGTTTTTGGACTTGCCGTCTGTGAGGCACTGGCGCAGCCCCGTTTTCAGGTCGGTGTAGTAGATCTGGTAATATTCAGCGCCGCCGGTGTCCATGGAAAACAAGATGCCGCTGCGTTCGCTCTGGGTGTCGCTGTGGGGGCGGTAGCGAGCCGAGTACAGGGGTTCGTTATAGAAGGTGAGCTGTTGTCGGGCGGCACCGGGGGAGGCCAGGGTGTGGAGTTGGTAGGTGTTTGAAAAGCGGGTGGACATAAGCACGCCCTGTCCGTCGGGGTTCCAGTCGCAGAAAAAGGCAGAGCGGGCGAGCATGTACTGGCGGACGCGATCGCTGAGTTCGTCGGGGATTTCGGGGACGTGTTCGGTGTGCATTTCGGCGGGTTGATTGAGGGGCATGGGGGGGTTGTCCTTTTTGTTTGGTTTGGGTTCACTATAACCTGAGACGAAATATGACATACCCGTCAGGGGGCGTTCCGGCTTGCAGCCTTCAAGACCCCTTCTGGGCATGTCATATTTCTTTGGCTTTTGGGGACTGGGGAGCGGGATCATTTTTTGGCTTACTTGATGGGGGTAGCTTTAGAGGCAGGAGGCAGTTTGTCGAAGATGCAGTACCAGCATTTTTAATTGTCGTTTTCGTGTGTTTCTAATTATCCCTCAACAACCATAATCCAGATTTAAGTACAATGGAGCTAGTTCTACTTGGTATTCACGGTGCAAATGAGCACATTGCTGGAGATTAAGTTTACTGGGCAAGTTTTAGATATATATCAGGGAATTACCCGAGATATGTGGGCTAAGTTTATTGGCGTCAGTAAAGAATCAATACCAAAGAGTCATTTTAAGTGAGGCAATCATGGATTTTATTAAACGCAACAGTTCCAAGTTTAAAGAATTAGAAATTTCTATGATCGATAAGGCAGAGGATTCACTACGGTTTCTGGAAAAAAAATATTGTTTTACCGTTCCAAAGGATTTTGAAAGATTTCATATATATCTTGATACGCACGAATTTGACAGTGATTTTGATACTTTAGAAACAAAATATATGAAAGATATGGGATTTAAATACTTGGGAATACAGTCTATATATTGGCTTCCTAAACCAGAGAATATAGATTCTATTGACCCTCAGATTGCACATCTTTCAGGATATTGTATACCCTACTCTTACCCTGGTGATATACACTCTGAAGAGCATTATGAAGCAATAGGCAAATACCCGGAAAATTGGACGCCATCAAAAAAAAATGACTACATGGTCATAGCAAGTACAAGTGGCTCTGACTACGTTTTACTGGGCATCGGGGGTAAAGATACATATGGAAAAGTCTATCTTTGGCAATTTCACGAATCGGAAAAATACAACCCTTACTTGCTTGCTGATTCTTTTGGAGAATTCATAGACGGTATATTTGAATGGGACTACAGTTAGGTGTCCATGTTCATGAGAAACTGATTCAATAGTAGGTCAAAAACTAATCCACTCAGAGATCATCTTTCGAGAGTATTTACTCTCCTTCTAACAGGGGGCATCTATGATTACCAAGGAGAAATACATGGACAACTATCCTGACACAGGGAGGGGAGGAGTCCGACAAACTCTACCGTTTCAAGGGAAAAGCGACGCAGGACGGAGCACTGGTTTTTGGAGAAGTGCCCCTCAAAAAAGAACAGAAGACGTGTTTACGGGCCGGGTTTTTTTGCTCTTTAGGAGAATACGCTGTTATATTCTTATGTGATGCGAATATAATAAGGATATAGCACTGGACATTAGGGGGCTTTTTAAAATGGGCATGACAAAACGTTTAGCAAAGACAGGTACAGGCTATTCTGTCGTTATTGATCGTACCATCTTGAATTTGTTGCAGATTGACCCAGAAACCGAATTAGATTTGTCTGTACAAAATGGTTCCATTGTGATAACTCCTAAACATGAGTCCTCAGAGAGAAAGCGCCAGCTTGATAAAGTGCTTGGAGAATCCTTTGAGCAGTTTGATTCAGCTTATAAAAAACTTGCTGAATAAGGTGCTATAGCCATGTGTGATTTTTTATCTCTGGACGATGCGCTGTATATTCACAAGCGTCAGTTGGACAGGTTTGGCGGTGGTGATGGGATGAGAGATGAAGGTTTATTACTCTCTGCCCTGGAGATGCCGCAATCAGGGTTTGAAGATAAATATTTTCACGGATTCCCCTACGAAATGGCAGCAGCTTATCTATTTCATATTGTGAAAAACCATCCCTTTGTAGATGGAAACAAGCGTACGGGTTTTGCCTGTGCCCATGCGTTTTTAAAACTCAATGGCTACAATCTTGAGGTTTCTTCAGAACAAGTAATTGATCTGGTACTCCAAGTAGCAACGGGGCAATTGACCAAGGACAACGTTTCTGCCATGCTTCAAAGCTGGAGCGTTCCATATGATGAGTGAAAATTGAGTATTTAAGTACACGTCATGTACAGGGGTGAAAAATGGAAACGACAAACTTTACTAACGCGCGCAAAAACCTGAGCTCTATTTTAGATCGGGTGGCAGATAATGCTTCTTACACAATTATTACCCGGCGAAACAAACCGGATTCTGTGGTTATGTCCTGGGATTCTTTCAGGGGAATGATGGAAACCATGCATTTGCTGAGCAGTCCCGCCAATGCAAAGCATCTGGAAGAAAGTATTGCTCAGTACAGGGCGGGTCATTTCGCAGAAAAGCCTTTGATTCACCCACATAATGTCCAGGCCTCAAGCTCTCAAAAAGTAACCTGAGCCTCGGTCTTTTTCAAGCTCCACACGGCCAGACACAACAATAAAGAACATAAGAGCATCACGATAAGCACTGAGGCAGAGCCTAAAATACTCAGACTCAGAATAAACGCACTGAGTTGAGAGCCCAGGGCGTTGGCAAAGTTGATCACCATTCCATTGAGTCCAAAAAAAGTGCCTTCTCTATTTTTGCGATCTGCTGTAGTCATTTCTGAAATAATCAACTGGGGAGAAATCACCGAAAAAATGACGAGAACGCCCATGGACACCATAAATCCCAGCCAGAGTGCCAGAGGCAAGGTGACAAAGAAACTGAGTACTGCCATAAAAAGCAGCAAACAGCCGTTGACCATCGCGCTGTATTTTAGCAACTTGAGCACGACCATAGAGCTGCTTTTGGACTGAATGAGAATACCGCCTATGACAGCTCCCAGTAAAACAAAGCCGTTCAGGACGCTCACAAAGCTTCGCTCCTGATGTAACACCTGTGTGCACAAGTAGGGCAGAGTGATCACCAGAGACATAATGACGCCGATCAAAAAAGCGTTGCCCCGGAGATACCAGAAAAAAGCGGTGTTGCTCAGGACGCTCTTATTCTCCTGTAAAAAGTCTCTTATACTGCGGGAAGCGGGTGGATCATTGACGGGGTTTTCCCGAATAAATAGCATGGGTATAAAGAGGGTCAGGACAATGCCTGCGGCCCCCAGCATTCCCAGGAGTTCAAAGGAGCCTATTTTCAGTATCCACGCTCCCCCCACGAGTCCAAGGGCTGAGGCCAGCAAGCTGAATACCCCGCCTGCCAGTGAGTAATTGACCCGCTGTTTCTCATGGTGAGTTATGCCGGGTAACAGGGTGATATGGGGCTGCACCACGCACACAAAAAAGAAGCCAAAGCCACAAATCAACATTAGGCTCAAATAGGGGTTCAGGGTTTGCCACATCGCCCAGAAGCACAGGGCCATGGGCAAACTACAGAGCAAAATTAAAGGTCTTCGTCGTCCCCAGCGGTGACGAATGTGATCGCTGAAATAGCCCAGAACGGGGTTCAGCAGTCCCTGAATGAGAAAGCAGACCAGCAAGACCGTGCCAGTCCATGCTCCCAGCCCCACAGGGCCAGAAGGCGGGTTGTGAAAAAAAACAATCCATTGTGTAAAGATAGCCTCGGCAAAACCAAAGCCAAAAAACCCCAGAGGATAAAGCCAGTTCATTGTATCTTGTCCATAAGCGCATAATACGCCAAACGACCGTGTTATGATACGTCTATGACTTTATACGCTGTTATTCTGGCGGGTGGCGTGGGGGCTCGCTTCTGGCCCCGCAGTCGTCAACACTGCCCCAAACAATATTTAGGTGTTTTTAGTGAGCAAAGCCTGATTCAGGAAACCGTGAAGCGCATTGAAAGCCTCGTGCCTACGGAAAGGGTCATCATTGTGACCCGTGCAGATCAGGTGGACGTGCTGCGAGAGCAGTTGCCCAATCTGAAACCCTGGCAAATCTTGCAAGAACCTCAGGGCAAAAGCACGGCTCCGTGTCTGGCGCTGGCGGCCCATACCTTGAGTGCTCAGGATGAAAATGCCTGCATGCTGGTACTGCCTTCGGATCATTTGATTCAGGATGAAGCGCTTTTTTTAGAAACCGTGGAGCGGGCAGTGAATCACTGTCAACAAACTCAGTCTCTCATTACCTTTGGGATTCAACCCAACCGTCCTGAAACGGGTTACGGCTATATCCTTTATGATGCCCAGCCCGTGACAGAAGGGGTGCATCAGGTCAAGCAATTTGTGGAAAAACCGGACTTAGAAACCGCACGCCGTTATGTGCAGTCAGAACGCTATCTCTGGAATTCTGGTATGTTTGTGTGGCGGACTCAGACCCTCCTCAAAGAAATTCAAACCCATTTGCCGGAACTGGCTGTGGCTTTTGAATCACTGCCCCAAAATCCTGAAGACCCTGAGTTTACACCGGCGCTGGAAAATCTCTACGAAGGTTTGCAACCGCTGTCCATTGATCACGGCATCATGGAAAAGTCGGAACGGGTTTGTGTGATTAAAAGCTACTTTGGCTGGAGTGACGTGGGCTCCTGGGAAAGCGTTTATCACATGACGCCTCAGAATGCCTTTGGCAACGTTTTGCGGGGCGAAGTCCACACCATAGATACCCATAACAGCTATATTTACTCTCCCCACCGGTTTACTGCCACCATTGGCCTGGAAAATTTGATCGTGGTGGATACTCCCGATGCTCTACTGCTTTGCGATATGACCCGTTCGCAGGAGGTGCGCAATATTGTGAAACACCTGGAACGCAAAGAAAAGGATACCCTTTTATGACGCTCATGGAAAATTTAAGTTTGCCTTTTCATATAAAAACACCGCTGGGTAAGGCTTACGGTCTGGCCCGTCTGGAGGCTCAGGCGCTGGTGGTTGAGTATCAGTGGACGGACCGCTTTGTGGGCATGTTTCGTTCTCGCATTCGCTCCGTGCACATTCCCTATATGGCCCTTCATCAGGTGGGCTTACAAAAACGCTGGGGCAAAACCATCCTGGTCCTGCAGGCCCAGAGCCTCATGACCTTCCGCTATATTCCCGCAGCGGCCCAGGGCTTTTGCTGGTTGCACATTCAAAAGCGTGATCGCGACATGGCCCATCATTTTCTGGACTATTTACAAATCCAGCTTTCAGAGCGCCAGTTAGAGCAATTGTACAAGCAGCCGCTTAAGCTGCCTGAACAGGAGCTACCCTGGAGTCAAAAGCTGGCACAGTTATTATCTCGACAATAAGATTTTGACCCTGGGCGGCTATCGGTACGCTAAAAATCCAGTGCCTCTTTAACGCCGAAGCCTTTTTCTGTGGTTTTCACACGGCACGCTTTGAGGTTTGGATCGTGCTCAAAGACCAGTATCCAGTCTTCTGCGGCAGCCTGCGTCAAAATCTTGCGCTTTTCTTCGAGAGTTACCAGCGGTTGTAAATCGTAACCCATAATATACGGCAGCTTGATATGACTGGCCATGGGAATAATATCTGCGCAGTAAATCAGGGTGTTTTTTTTATCAGAGACTTTAATCAGCTGCTGCCCGATGGTATGTCCGTCTGATACCCAGGCTGAAATATGGGGAAGTATGTCTCCGGCCTCTTTCTTGTCGTGATTCAGGGTTTTGAGTTGCCCGGCGGTTTGTAGGGGTACAAAATTTTCTTGTAAGTAGGAAGCTCTGTCTTTTTCTGTGGGGTTTAGCGCCCAGTCCAGATTGCGCTGCTGAATCCAGTAAGTGGCATTGCCGAAGCTGGGAACAAGGGTTTCGTCTTCATAACGGGTGGCTCCACCTGCGTGGTCAAAATGTAAATGGGTCAGAATGACGTCGGTAACGTCTTCAGGTCTTACGTTATGGCTGGCCAATGCGTCGTACAGGGGCAGTGTGCCCTGATCAATGCCGTAAATCTTCTGGTATTTTTCGGGGA
>CAYFGW010000203.1:0-9454 GCA_964342365.1 uncultured Candidatus Sericytochromatia bacterium
TCACATAGTATATTTTGAATTCATAGATGTCGATTTGACGACTAAAATTGGGATCGCTAATAGAGTCACTTTCAAATTTAGAAACATACTTTACAAACATCAGTTGGTTTCCAAATGAGTTCGCTCTGAAAAAGTTACGGGGAAACTCAGTACAGTTTTTCTCTTCCGCAAAAGAGCCTTCTACCCGAATAGTAGGCAAAGTACTTTGTGGTATCGGGTTCGGTATGCCGGTAAAATCTACTCTACTCAGATAGTCAAGACTAACACCCGATACGGGGTTATCTATTAACAATCTATTTTGATTGATTTCTTTTGAAATCCTGAATAGACTTCTCTCAGATTCAGATTTCAAGTAGTTTTGCATTTTGATATAAGACTGATTTTTGTTAGTAGAGGTCATAAATTGAGATACCATTACCAGAATCGCAACCAGAATGGCAGCAGAAATTAGTACCTCTACTAAAGTAAAGCCGTATTGAGTTCTTTTCATTTATCTCTCGATTGTAATGAAAACATCATGATACGAGTAACCTACCTCGGTATAGCCTTCTCTGTAAGCTTCAATTCGGAACACATGGTTACCTTCAGGCAGTGAAGCGACATTCCATGCAAAAGTACCCGTTTCCACGTCTGATGTGGACGAAGCAGCAGCACTCTGTAAGGCTGCAGGATTAAAAGCCTGCTCAAATCGAGGCTCTACATCGCTATTATCGTGCGCATACTTCCAGGTTCTTTTGTTATCAGAGGAATATTTAAAATTGTACATCAGCGGGACTGAATCGTACCAACCAGAAGGATATGCTGGAGAGTAAGGTTTACCATCCCATCTAAACCAGTCTACCTGATACTCCACATTAATCACCGTGGGACTTACCTGAATCTGTGAAGCCCTGGGATTTAAAATTTGTACACGGGGCAACTGAACAGAACGTCCGGGTTCCTGACCTGGTATATTTCTATCTCCTGCGTCCATATAAGTTTGTAAAGAACCAGCTTGCGTAAAACGTGCCATTTCTTGTACACCTGTACCGGAAGCATTTTTCAAGCCATTCATCAATACGTATCCCTTTAATCCCTCTATATCCTCAGTAGGACTACCGGGCTTCGGACGAGACATTTTAACAATAGCGCTTGAAGCCCAACTGTTGTTATTACTGTGACGATAATAGATGTTATCATCTGTAGGCGTATTGGAAGTTGCACCCGTTTGGTTATTGATAAAGCTTAACCTGTTACGAATATCTCTCATTTCTTTTGTTTTGTACCCTCCGGAACCAGAGTTTCCGGTTAAGAAATAAGGTCTATTAGCATCCAAGGTATCGTTCAAGTTGAGGTTAAAGGAATTTACAACGAACTGACCTGCACCACTTGTCAGTCTTGCGGTGCCATTACTTCCTTTGTGCTCAAGACCCGCATCCCTATTTCCTATAGGATCTCCGCTTCCGTTAGCGAAAGAAGGCGCACCCGTTCGCTGCAATCTTCGGTGGGCATTATTACCAGTGTGAGAGTCACCATTACCGCGCGACTGCCTTCTGAAGTAAACATATTCATTCGCTGGAGTAGCCGTACCCCCCGGAAACAGTAAACCTGCGTGATGCGTCGCGTTATCGTAATCATAAGTAGGCAAATTGCCATTTGCCACCCAAAAATCGTGTTCTTGATCCGGGAACAACTCGCCAGTATGTAAACGTCCTCTCCAACGCACATTTCCACCACTCAAACTATTTTGAGTTGTAGTAATTACGCGAGAGTCCACCGTGATCTCATTAATAATACTGTCTCTGTTTCTATTGGTTGACAGGCCAGAGTTATCTGTTTCAGTCCAGGGCTGATTGTTAATTCTAAACACGGCGTTTGTACCATCTGTACCCAGTTCACCACCAAAAGAATAATAGTAGTTACTAAATCCTGAAATACTATTGTAAATAGCGTTTGAACGCATAATGCCGTTATTGTAAAGGTTGAAGAACCAATTCATATCAACCTCTGTTCGATCCCACGCCAGTCCGTTTGCCCTGTCAAACCCGGCCAGACCACGGCCACTTCTTTCACTTGAATAATGCCGATTATAACGATGTAAGTTTTTGACATCCAAATAAGGGTTCATTAAATGGTGCCCCATAAACTGAGCTTGCTCAAGCTTGGGAATACGATTTGAAGGAAAATCATCTGCTGACTTATCTGTAAACTCATGATTCATATATATATATGTTCTTGATACATTGTGCAAATTTGTTCGTAGCTGATTTTGGTGTTCGTCTACAGTTGTCGTGGATGGGTCGTCTGGAACGTAAGTATCTCCGTCTCCCCAGATTCCCTCACAAAGCTCAGCAAGATTAGACGAACAATTGGTAATTGCCGGGGTTAAAGCAGAGCGATAATCTTTTCCCGTGGCAGGATCAAGAGAGGGAGCTCCTCGCATATGTTCTGAAGTTAACATTCGGGTTTCTATAGGAAATACCGGTACTTCGGAGGTATTTGTACCACTACCAATATAGTTGAAAGCACCACCGAAAACCGAAGCGCTCGTATCTAAAGAGACTCTCCAACGGGCGGTATTTTTATAATCATCGGTGTCTGTTGTAGCTAAACCGTCACCAAAAGTGGCCACACCACCGCTGGTTCCAATAGAGGAGGGGATGTACTCCAACCCATCTAGACGACGATCGTTTCGTAAACCTGTGTCCTGGTTACCGGGAATAGCATTTTGAGGGTGGCGAGTGGGAGTATCGTAAAGCGTGATTCTTATGCCGCGCTGACTGTGTTGAAACATATTTTCATTGATAATTTCCACATCAAAATCTTTATGTCTTGTTATGGGAATTAAAGGAGCGGTATTGTGATCTCTTTCTAAAGGACGAGTGAGCGTAATCACGGCTCCGGCCACTTCCTGTACCCTTACAACTTCCTCGTTGTTGGTGCCTGCACTCAAAACAATCAGAGAGTTCACCAGGTCGTCTCTATTAAGGACTCCGGGCACTGTTACAGTAGTATCGCCTGCAACGGGTGCGGCAAGAGGAGTAGACTGTAAGGCATTACCCGCTATAAAAACAGCATCAGCGTCTGCAGGATCGTGAGTATGCGTAATTTGAGTCGCTGGTTGAAGCAAAGGATTTAAAGCGGTCTGATTCCACCAGGCATAGGGTTGATTATCGCTACCCACTACTTTCTCTACCTGAATAGCATCGATAACATCTGACAAATTCGCCGTGGTCAAGTCCAGATCTGGATAACTCAGATAACCACCGTTTACACCCCCGTTAAATCCGGGACCTCTATCAATAGTTGGAATAAATAAAGATATCGCAGGAATTGAATGCTCACTTTTGTCAGTTACATTATTTGGCAAGGAGGTTGGAGAATTTAAACCCGGCTGAATTTCTTCATAAGGATATACTCTCCAGGACACTGTATCGTCGTTGTCATACCTGAGATTTTCAGGGTGAGTAACTACACGCTTATAGGCCAGAGATGTATAGTTCTCATTTTTTTGACCAAAAGCAGGGTGCTCGTTGTCTGAATCTGAAATAGTGAAGTCCGCATCTGGATTTGCTGCATCCAGAAGTTTTGAAAAACCAGAGGGATCTTTAGCAGGATCGGAATAGTTGCGAACAGGGGGTAAGGGAAGTAATTCGCCGTGCAGATTGACAATGATTGCATTTCTTAGAGACCCTTCATTCAATCTGTGGAGCATCATGGAGAGAGAAATATTATCACGATATGTATCGGGATCTTCATCAATCAATCTCTGCTCCATGGCAAATTGCTCAGGAAAACGCAAAACATGATTGAACTGATCCGCTAAAGCATACTCTCTGTAATCTAAAGTATTATAATTGGAATGCGTTTTATCTAAAGGAAAGAAGAGTAACGACTCATCTGTTCGCACTCGGCCATCCATATTACCGACAACGTAGTTCTCTGAAATATCGCTATGATTTACCTGACCTGGATACAGATAAACCCAGGGTAAGGATTGAGTATCAGCATTTCCCTGGTTATTAATATGAGGAAGATAGTAAGGATCTCGGCCAAAACCAAAACGATTAATGAAATGGCGTCTGAATGTAAGCCCCGGATTTCGTTGTTCTAAATCAAGCAACGTTCTTTCAAAAGCCGGGCGAAGATTGGCCAAATCAACCCACCAACTGGGCGCATTCTCCATCGCAATTAAGTACAAATCGTAAACTTGAGTGGGAGGATCTGAGGTGATATTCGTTTTTAGCACGCCCGCAATACTCGCCAAAGGTTGACCTTTTGGGTTCAATGAAGCATCAGCCTTCCAAACTTTCACGGATACATAGCGAGCGTTTGGATCATTAGGTACAGGATTCACCTGAATCTGCCTTACATACTTCCAATGCCCTGACAAGCGGGTGTTTCCACTCAATGTATCTGCTGCGTTATCTAAATCTCTTGCTTCTTCGCCTGTTGCTATATCCACCACTTTCTTTTCTGTGGTCAAAACTGTATTGTAACCTGAGCCGTCTGAAAAGTTTTGTAACTTCGAAATGTCCGTTTCTCTGTTAGATTGAACAAAAGAGCGGAGTTCCTCAAACATTTGAGTCGCTTTTTCTGAAGCAAATGCGCGGTCATTATTTGAAGTCGTTTGCACCATAACGCGAGACTGTAAGGTCATACTTCCAGCCATGACCACGGCCAGTACAGAAGTTGCCATCATCATTTCTACGAGAGAAAAACCTTTTTGATGTTTCATCTTATATATTTCCTTACCTTATTTCTCTAATAACATGGGTTAAGTTGTTTTCTCGATACAGAGCCAGCCTTTGAGAAACTGACGTAATTAACGAACTATTGTATTCTATGTTTGCGGAACCAGAGCCCGGATTGCACACGATTCTTTTTGCAATAATTGTTCCACTCAACGCATTATCCTTGCCAATATTCAAAGTGCCGTTGACAAAAATAACACCTGAAAAAAGAGAGTTTGAGCTATTATTGAGCGTGAGATTTCCGTCCACATATAAAAGTCCTCCGCCAAAAAGGGGTTGAGTGCTTGTAAACGTAAAATTGCCATCAAGATAGGTAATAGAAAAAGTCAGTTGCTCGGGCAACTGATTGACATTGGTATACAAGTTATCAGCAATCCCTTTGAGATCCTCTTTTTGAACAGCAAAAACGGATTCTGTTGTTACTGCCGGTCTGGAAATTCGACCTAAAGAACTGGGAGTAAGTGTAGCGCCGTTTACGTTCGGTGTGTTTCCATAGTAATAGGCTGCCGCAAGGGCATTTCCAGAAGCGTCCTGACCAGAAATTTTGCAATTGTTGTTAAATACATGTCCTGGGCCGCCATCCTGAAACAAAGTCAAAGGAGCAGGATCCACGTTTACAGAAAGACGAGAAATTTCTACAGCTGCCGAAGCCCTGCTCAAAATAGTATTTGGTGACTCTTCTGGCCCCGTATCAAAAACACCGTCTGTTTTCGAAAAATCTGCACGACGGTAAACAACTCCCTCACTGTGAAGATACCAAACGTTTCCGTCCCCCACCAATTCACCTGACTGAACGTTAGGCAGATTACCGGCAGTGCTGTTTCGCCCTCGTTTAGAACTTATGTCTTTTACTGTGTCAGGTAAATCCGGCCCGGCACAAGGCTGTTTTTTCAGAATATATCGACCATATATATTACGGTGAATTTTGATATCTTTAACCAGACCTACAGCAGCGTCATCTGTTTCATGATTCTCTGGATCGGAGGGATCGTAATTCGGCTTGAAAGCAGCATCTTTACAAGGATCTGTTCCAACATCCTGTCTTACAGGCGCATTCTTTTTAAACCACCCCAGACCATCTTGAAGTCCGGCCTGAGCTATGTTTGCTGCTTGAGAATGCTTTGCGAAAACAGAAACTGTATTGCTTTGAGAGTCCATAACAAGCCTCGTGCTAATGGAACCAAGAAGCAACAGAATTGCAGAAAGAGATAATACCAAAACAAGCGCACTTCCTTTTTCGGAAGGCTGCTTTTTTATTTTAATATAGTTCACATAAACCTCATAATCCAACGGTAAAATATACAATATCTCCGCATCTTTATCTAGTATACGATCATTCCTTAAGTTTTGTAAACACCCCCAAACTTAAGATTCACAAAGGTTTGCGGCAACGCCACCGGGTTTCTGAGGTTCTTAATTTTTTGATAACACGCCAATAACCTTAAAGATCTCTGGCATAGGAAGAAATCGAATGAGACTGGGCAGTGGTTTTTTGAGAATAGCCTTTGGCCACCATCGACACATGCATCAATACCTGCCGTCCGCTCTGGGGCCCCACCACCACTACTTCAAACCCTCTCGGAAAGGAAAAATCCAGCGCAGGCGTGGCCGTGGGTACGGGGGTAATCTGTGGACAGTTCACGCCGGGTTGTAAGGTGGGACTGTAGTAATAAGGCACTTTGATGCGTGGAGGCACCGGAAAAAAGCCGGGATGATTTTCATCGGTGTTGCTATTGTAAGAAACGGAGTAAGTGGTGCCGTCTCCTTTGCCCAGACGCAGCGTATCTTCAAAAGCCAACATCTCCAGCCGGTAACTGCCGTTGTGTTTTGACAACGTTCCGTTTGTTCTCACGTCGTAAAAAGCGTCATTAGCGTTAGGCGCATCAGCGTCCCAGGCTACTTTTACACCTGTAGCATGAAGGCTTTGCGCCGCTTTGGACTTATCGGCCCCCTGACCTTTGGCATCCAAAGACTGATAATAATCGCGCAGCTGGTTATACCCCATCACCGGCACGCTGCGCCAGCGAATCAAGTGCTGAGCGGGTAATGTGGAAGTTCCCACGCGAATGGGTTGCTGCGGCCGCTCTAAATAAGCGGAATCCTGAGCATTATCGGTGATATAAACATAGTTCAATTGCAAAATCGAAAAATTCTGTGGGGCCGTAAAACCAGCAGAAGCACTCAAACGGTGCTCTTTTAAATTTTCAAAAAACATGAGCGAATTGCCCACCGCGTTCGGCAAAAAGTACTCTGAGGGGCTCACCTCACAGTTTTTTTCGGGAGACACTGAACCTGACTTGCGCACCAATGGCAGCTGAGAATTGGGAATGGGGCGAGGCGCTTGTGACATATTGAGCTTATTCACATAGCTTTCGCCCTCCCCGCGCCCCATTAATTTGGTGGACTCGGTCAAATGACGTCCCAGCGTGTTTAACCCTTTTTCAGCAGAGGTTTTCATCTGTGCTTCCATATAGGCCAGAGACTGCACGCCCCAGGAAGAATACAGATACTGAGTCGCTACAATAACAAGAGCCGCTAATATGACCATCATGACCAGCATTTCTACCAGAGTGAAACCCACCTGGGCACGCCTGCGTGACGAACGACGCTGTGAAAAAAACATCAGGGTGTGCATTAGTTTCTCCTCAGGGTGACGTCCGTTTGATGATAAGCATAACCATTGGTCAGAGGCTCTGGATCACCGGGTTCAAAGCGATAGGTTTCCACACGCAGACGATAAGTCCCGGTAAGGGCTCCCGTATTCCAGTTGAAAGTCAAATTTAAACCAGGATCGGGAGGCACTACATGCACCTGACTGCCTTCGATACTCTGAACTTTAGACGCTTCGTAAACGCCTTCGTAAGCAGGGGAACCATCCAGGTGAGTCCAGGAGGTGCCCGCATCGTCTGACACCTTGATAATATAGCGGACTTCTAACTCATCTTTCCAAGTGTCTTCATAGCTATTGGCGTACTTATCGCTGTCCCAGCGTAGCCACTGGGTTTTCAGTTTCACAGGAATCACCGACTGATCTTCATAAATGTCTGAAGCCGTGGGTTCCTCAATTTCCACACGGGGAATGGGACGAGAACGAAAGCGATCTTTGCCCACGGGCGGTGAGCCTCCCCGGTCAGGATCCCCTGTATTCATGTATCCTTGCAGCATGCCCGCCACCGAAAATCTGGCCAAAGATACTTCAGAAGAAGTATTGGCAGGAGACAGCCCGTTGTATAAAAAGTAGCCCGTGCCCACGCCCGAACGCTCTGCGCGAATAATGGAACTGGTCACATCGGTGCCACTGCCTCTTTTGGTATAAAACACGTTTTCCTGAGCAGGCGAGGCATCCAGAGTCCCCGTTTGGGTGTTCACATAGCTAATTTTATTGCGGAAATTGCCCATATAATTGGTATTGGTGTACAAACTGGGCTGGTTCTGATCCAGATCAATAGAAAAGGGACGGTTCGCGCTGGGCTCAGCTTCGAGGGCCAGATTAAAGGCCCGGTTTAGCTCAGATCCCATCACGCTGGTCAGCTTGCCTGCTCCGCTGTTATCGGGACGATGCCCAAAGTTTTTACCGCCGGACCCGGTGGTATTGCCGTTCATAAACGACGGGGCACCGGCCGTGTTTCCGTTGCGCGTTGAGGTTTGTAATCTAAAAGGCGGCTCACTTCTGTCCATTTGAAAGTAAGTAGCGTTCGCCATCAAACCAGAACGTACGCAGGAAGTGGCATTTAAACTGCCTGCCGGACAAAAATTATTGGCCGTGCCATATCCCCGGGTGGGCAGATTACCGTTAAATTTCCAGAAACCGTAATCCTCATCGGGAAACAGCTCGCCGTTCCACACCAGACCCATCCAGCGCGTATTTGCGCCGGAAAAGCCCGCGGAAGCTGGCAGTTTGATGCGCCCGGAATTCAGGTTATAGGCAATGGCAGCCACTTCTCTGGTGGTGTTTTGTTGATTGCCCGTATCCGACCCTTCCGTAAAGGGCTGCATATTCACTCTGAACTTGCCGTTATTGTCGCCGGCGGCAATTTCACCCCCGAGGGCATAGTAATAATTGCTAAAGCCAGAAATACTGTTAAAAATAGAGCTACTTTGCATCAGGCCATCTACAATCCAGCGACCGTAGCGTACAAAATCCACGTCGGCAGTCCCCCCGCCGCCAAAGCTTGTGCCCTGGGCGATGTAGTTGGTGTAACTGTTATTTTCCACCTGGGTGCCACTATTGATGCCATTATGACCGTGGGTTCTGAGATTACTTGCAAAATAGGGGTTATAACCGATGGCCAGTTTGACGTCTGCGTAAGGCATAAAGCGAGGGTCCCCCACAAACTGAAACTGTTCTGAAAAAGGCACCTGAGCACTTCCTGTCCAGGCATAAGTTCTGGAAATATTATACGGATTGGCCCGGAGCGTGGTGCCGTGCTCGTTCACGGCAGTGGAGGGCAAATCGGGCTGATACACGGCGCCATCAGCAGACACACCTTGCTCTAGCAAAGGTTGCGTAAAGCGCACCTCATCACGATTTGAAGCCCGGCCCAGACGGGTTTCAAAAGTAAGCATGCGGTTTTTCATGGCTGAAACCGTTTCGAGCCCTTTGCCATCGTTTGTGGACTGTCTAAGGCTCACGATCCAGCGGGCGGTGTTTTTGACCCGCTCATGATTGGCGGTCAAATCATCGTTGAAATTAAAACCTGTCACCGGTGCAGGTACGTATT
>CAYFGW010000204.1:0-9452 GCA_964342365.1 uncultured Candidatus Sericytochromatia bacterium
CAGCGAAATCAAGATAATGGGCCAACCTAAAGCAGAGCAATTTGTGTTTTATATTCGTGATGAAGGACCGGGGATTCCAGAACATTTAAAAACGCAGATTTTTGAAAAGGGCGTCAGCCTGAGTCCTGAGGGCAAAGAAGCCTCCACAGGACTGGGACTGTATTTTTGTAAGCAGGTGATAGAAGCCCACGAGGGAACTCTACAGTTGGAGTCCCTGGTGTCAGGCGGCGCTGAAGTGGTTATTACTCTGCCAGCACCCGGTTCAGTGGCTCTGCCTGATTTTGACTGGACCCCTGAGCAAGAAATCAAACTTGCTCCCTTTGTAAAAGCGCTCACACACATTGAGGTATACCAGTTTTCTCAACTCCAGCCGGTGCTTGAACAATTGAACGCCCTTGATGATGCAGTTATTAAAACCTGGACCACCTTATTAGAAACAAGTATTGAAGAAGTCAATGAAGAAAAATATAACCAGCTTATTCAGCACCTCCCTTAATCTTTTGATTGTGGATGACGACATTGGGCACCTGTCAGAAATGGCCCAGTGGCTCTCACAACGTAAGGGTGAAATTTTTAAGGCCCGCAGTTGTCAGCAGGCCCTCAAAATTCTGGGAAAACAGCGGGTAGACGCTGTGATTACCGACTGGCAAATGCCCGAAATGTCGGGACTGAATTTAATCGAAAGTTTGCGAGGCAGTGGCTTTGCGGGGCCTGTATTGATCTGTACAGGTATGATGCTATCCCCCGAGCATTTGCAAAAAGCTTTTGAAACCGGGGCCAGCGATTATTTACGCAAGCCCTTGAATCATGTGGAGCTGAACACCCGGTTAGACAACGCCTGGTTGATGTATGCCCAAAAAAAAGCCCTGCAACTCACCAACGGCAGTCAGCAGCGCTTTATTGATTTGCTCACCCGCAATCTGGGAAATGACCTGCATGACCTTATACAGATGCAGCGCCTCAGGCCTGAACCGGAAGCCGAAAAACAGCTGAGCAAGGGCATGTTTGATGATTTTCAGAAGCTAACCCGCTGGGCGCGGTATCGCTTTGACATGAACGCGGTACACATGTATGATTTTGAACTTAAATCGGTGCTCAAAGGCCTGCTATCAGCCTTTTCGGAACAGGCTCACCGTCTGCGTATTCGCGGTGGGAAAGGGCTCTATGTGCACTCAGACCCCGAAATTGTGCTGCGGGTGCTCTCTGAGCTGGTAGACAATAGCCTGCGCTACACCCGTGGTCAGGTGGGGGTCAGCGTTAAAAAAACGGAGAATAGTTTGCAGTTTATGGTAAAAGACACCGCCGAAAGCCTGTCAGAAGGAGATCTGGAGCGTTTACTGGGCTCTACATCTCAAAACTTGGGGCTTACCATTTGCCAGGATCTGCTGGCCCTACTGGACAGTGAACTTAAAACCCGTCATTCTCGTGCCGGAGAAAACGTGTTTTACTTTACGCTGAAGCACTTTTGATGCGTCTTTTGATCTGGGAAAAAAATCCCTTACAGCAGCAATATTTGCAACGCATCACCGCAGCATGGGATTATCAGGTGGAGTGCGTGACCGGATACAAGGTCCTGCGTCAGGTGCTGGAACGCTATCGAGAAGAAGTGTGCCTGGTGCTCATTGCAGAGTCGAGCTTGAATCATTACCGTCAGCTGCAAAAATTACAGGAACACGCCCCACTGGCCTGTTTACTGGTGGTTCATACGGCGCAGGACAGTGCTTCCCACGGGCATGTGCTGGAAGCCGGAGCGGACATGTGCCTGGTGCGCCCTTTTTCAGAAAGTCAGCTGTTGACGGCATGTGCGGCGTTAACCCGTCATGCGCGGCGGGTATGGCGTTTTCGTCAGGGCATAAAATCTACCTCCACAAAGCGTTACGGGGATTTTGTGTTTTCCTTTGCAGATAACACGGTAATGTACCAGGAGCAACCCCTTGCGTTAAACGAACGAACCTTTACTCTGCTGCACTATTTTTGCGAGCATCCGGGCGTGGTGCATTCTCGCCAGAAGCTGAGCCTGGTGGTGTGGCAAAAGGATGTTTCCGTGGGCCGTCAGGTAGATAATCTGGTGGGGAATTTGCGAAAAGAGCTTTATAAACAATTGTCCGACATCTTCAGCGGCAGCATCAAAAACCGCTATGGCAAAGGATATGTTTTCTATCTGAGTTAACAATAAAAAACATAGAAGTGTCACTATAGAAAAATTAATTACTTATTTTGATCGAAACCTAGACGGACAAATCAACTCTGGTTAAGGTGGCTTATAGAATCGTTTTAAATCTATATTCACCCTGAATCCTGGAGTTGTTTTATGAAGCGCACCGCTTTGTCCTTAAGTCTGGTGCTGGTAGCTTGCCAGCCCACTGCCCCTCTCAATGCCCCAACCGCCAAGCGTTCTGCGGCACAGTCTACATCACAAAAAGTGGCCGTATCAAAGCTTTCAGTTCGTCCGATGAAGCATTACCCTGTCATGGCTAAGCCCCGCGCCACGGGACAAGTTCAGCTAAAGGAGCAACAGCTTCAGTTATCGTTGAACCTATACCCTGAAGCGGCAGTGGGATCGGATGCTTTTAAAACCCAGCTATTGGATCTGAGCAACGCCACCAGGTTACTGGCCACGGTCACAGACTCTCATGGCAAAACGTATAACGCCACCACCGCCGACGGTAACGGAGCCGTCAACTATACTGGCGGTACTATTACCCTTACTTTTGAAAATGTTATCCCCGACCCGCTGCTCTTTGTGACCGTGCAGGCGCGCAATGGCACCACCGACATTGTGCAAGCAGATCTTGCCAGCGTGATTAAACACACGGGCACCAATGACGTAACCACCACTATCAATTTCCAAACCAGTGTGGCCGCCAGAGCCATGCAAACCTTACTCGGCAGTAACGCCGCCCGTGCCAGAGCCATTGACCTGACCGCTCTTGAAACCCTCACTGCCAGCATCACTGGCGTGACGGGAACGGCACCCAACTTCACTTATCCGAACAATCACCCTTCGCTGGTGAATACGGCTCAACTGGCCACTGACCTGGTCAACGACGTGCCTGGTGATTTAACCGCTAGCGATTACCGCCAGAGCGGAGCCACGGTGGCTCTGACCGTCAGCGGATTGAGTGGCAGCGATAAGTTGCAGGTGCAAATCACCGATGCCGCCAGCGCCAGACAAACCAATCTGGGCAACGGCACCACCAACATTACGGGGGTAACACCGGGCAGCAATATTGCGGTGCAGGCATCAGCCTTTGGAACCCCCGCAGAAACCTATTCGGCCTACACGCCTAGCCCTGCCAGTTTAACCCTGACCGAAGGGGGCACCACCAACCTGACAGTGACAGCGAGTCTGTTAAAAATTAACAACTTCAGCCCGGCTGCTGGCCCTGCGGGAACAGTCATTACGGTCAATGGTAGCGGTTTTAGCAATGCCAGCACCGCTACTGTTGGCGGAGGTTCTGCCCCGGTAACATTTGTGAGTGCGACACAGATTCAGGTGACGGTCCCCGCCACGGCCACAGATGGTGTTATTGCAGTGGCTGAAAATGGAAGCACCGTTAATAGTACCAGTAGCTTTGATGTTCACCGAAGAATTCATGTCAATGACGATGCTAGCGGTAACAATAACGGTACGAGTTGGGCCAATGCTTACAACAGTTTACGAGCAGCTTTAACAGCCGCAGATGCACAGGACGAAGTCTGGATAGCAGAAGGTACATATACGCCCCATGCTAGTGATCGTGATATTTCTTTTGAAATGAAAGAAAACGTGAATATCTACGGCGGGTTTGAAGGAACTGAAAACGCACTGGGTGACCGTACTCCCAGCTTGACAGATTTTATCACGGTTTTGAGTGGCGATTTAAGTAACAACGATAATTACACTACGCCCGGCACCACCCTTGACGAAAACAGCTACCATGTCATAGAAGGAGCCAATAACGCGATTCTAGACGGGGTAACCATTCAGGGTGGCAAGGCTGATGCATCCTCGGCGAATGCTACCGGCGGGGGAATGTACAACTTCGCTACTGCTCCTACGCTGAACAATATTACGTTTTCGAATAACTCGGCCGAGTTTGGCGGAGGGATGTACAACATCTCTTCTAATCCCACCCTTACCAACATTACGTTTTCGAATAATTCAGCCGATTTTGGCGGAGGTGTGTACAACATCTCTGCTAATCCTACTCTGAACAATACTACATTTTGGAATAACTCAGCCAATTTTGGCGGAGGGATGTATAACCAAGTCTCTAATCCCATCCTTAACAACGTTACGTTCTCTAATAATCCGGCAACAAATAGCGGTGGCGGAATACATAACAATACCGGTAATGCCATTCTCACCAATGTTCTCTTTTTCAACAGCACGCGTAGCAGTCAACCCTTAGGCAGCAACGGTAGTATTGATGTAGGCTCTACTGATCCCTTCGTCAACAGTGCCAACCCCAACGGTGCTGACGGCATCCCTCGCACCACTGACGATGGCTTGCGCATAGCATTCACGGCCAGTACGGTGGTCAATCAGGGCGTGACCGGAGCCGGCGTACCCACGACGGATATTCTCGGCAATAGCCGCGTAGGTATTCCTGAACCGGGGGCTTATGAATTTGTTCCACCTCCATTACCGGCCAATGTGATTGCCGTACATAAAGACGCCACGGGCAGTAACGATGGCAGCAGCTGGGGCAATGCCTTTACCACGGTACAGGCTGCTCTGAGTGCCGCCACTGCGGGTAAAGAAATCTGGATAGCAGCAGGAACGTATAAACCAAACGCTACTAACACAAACACTGGTTTTCAGCTTAAAAATAACGTAGATATCTACGGCGGCTTCACGGGCATAGAAGGCTTACGTTCAGAGCGTGACTTTATCAATAACGTTACGGTGTTATCTGGTGACTTTAACGCAGACGATAATTACACTTCCACACCCGCTGGTAATATCAGTGACAATGCCACACATGTTCTGGGTTGGGCCAGCAATATTACCGTAGACGGACTCACGATACAGGGCGGAAATGCTGATGGAGGTGATGTGGGTGGCGCCTTGCTTGCGGATTCAGGCTCAGCCACTTTTAAAAACATTGTATTTAAGCACAATCACGCCGATGCGCGTGGCGGCACGATTTATAGCTCTGTTTCCAGCACAGAGCTGAACTTTGAAAATGTGCTGGTAACGCATTCATCGTCTCCTTTTGGAATGATTAATCTGGAAGGTGGTGCAGGTATTAGTACCGCTAAAAACATGGTCTTTAAAGACAATGTAGTATTACCAGGCCCCGGTCAAAGGAACGGATTGGTTTTAGGCGGCATGCTGCGGGACACGCTTTTAGAGAATCTGGTGTTTGTGGATAACACGGCCGGAGGTTCAGTCTTTCAGGCCAATCTTTTTAACGGTTTTAGTACCTCCGTGACCCTGACTATTAAAAATATGTTAGTGGTCAATAACAATTTAAGTGACAATGTACCTATAGACATTGGCGGTGATGCCTACACTTCTACAAATGTTCACAACCTCACTCAGGCCAATAATCAATGTCCATCACAATGTCAGGCTTTTATTGTTTCTCACAATACTATTCTAGATAATTTACTGTTCTGGAAAGATACTCCCGCCTTTAATGCTTCCCGCGTCACCGATAACAATACGGTAGATCTTGGCAGTAGCGGCACTCCGTTCTTGAACTCTGCCGACCCCGATGGTGCCGATAATATTTTCTTTACCGCTGATGACGGTTATCATCCGGTGGCAGCCAATGCCGGTGTTAATGCAGGCAACACCAATACAGGGGTTCCTGCCACAGACATTGCAAACAGTCCACGGGTTGGCAATACGGATGTGGGGGCTTATGAATATACCCCTTAATCATCCATCAATGAAAGCGAAACTTCAAAACATGTATACTCCCAAAACAAGTCAAAAGCGTTTAGCTTTACTCAGTACGGTCAGTTTACTGGTGGCCTGTCACACGGCTGCGCCCACGGTAACGCCTGTTCAAAGACCGCAGCAACCTATTGTTCTACCTGCTACCTCTGTTAAAAAAGCTGTGCCGTTGGCTCCTGCCCCGCGCGTGGTGTATGAACCCAAAACCGTTCCCTTTGGTCAAATCAAAACCGTGGGCGATCAAAAAATTGAGGTCAATGTTACCTATCCTGACATTCGTCAACGTGCGAACTTTACCACTCAGGCTTTTGACTGCGGCGAAGTGGCCTTTGCAGAAATCAAAGTGACTGGAACAGGCATTAGCACGCCTATCTACGCAGACGGTGCCGACGCCCAGAATATGACCGCCGCCAACGGGTGTAACATTCAGGGAAATCTTAGCAATGTGCCTTACGGGGATGTGGTGGTAAGCATTCGCCTGTTTGACGCCAACCGCAACTACCTGAGTGGTTCTGAATTGCTCTCCGGCATTGTCTTTGTAAATAACGCCAGCACAGATATTGAACTCTCTTACCGCCAGACCAATGTGGGCGACGTCTTACAAACTCTGCAAGCGGGCACAATCGAAGAACAGTTTTTGTCCCAGCAGATTGATCTGGCGGCTTTACAAACCTTTATTGACACCGTTTCTGGCGTGAACGGCACCTTTCCCAATTACACCTTTACCACCCACCCGGCACTGGTGAATATTGAGCAGCTCATTACCGATCTGCAAACCCACAACGGAGACGTTACCCAGCTTGACGCCAACAATTCGGCGTATGTGCAGCAACCGGGGTCAGCAACCTTTAACCTACTCGGCGTGCTCAATGCCCAGCCGGTCACCGCCAGCATCGACGATATGCTCAGTGCTGATGCCACCGTCAATGCCAACGGGCCGGTAAATATTACCAACCTGCCCCCTGGAGATTATAAGCTGCGGCTCAGCGGCGCAGGGTACATCCCTCAAACGGTGGATGTCAGTATTACCGCCGGGCAACCCACGAATCTGGGCAATATCACCATCCTGTCTCCGGCCCCCACCCTTGACAGTGTGGCCCCTACTTCCGGGGTGATGGGTCAGAGCATTACCCTGAACGGCAGCAATTTTAATACCACGGCCTCTAATAACACCGTTTTAATCGGTGGACAGGCCGCCACGGTCACCAACGCCACGGCCACCCAACTCACTGTCACCGTTCCCACAGGGATTGCTGCGGGAACCAACGATGTCACCGTGTCCATTGGCGCAGGCCCCACTTCAGCGGCAGTGACGTTTAATTCCGTCCGGCCCATCATTACGAGTGTCAGCCCCACGGCGGCTGTGACTGGCACAGACATTACCCTGAACGGCAGCAATTTCAACCCCACACCCGGCAATAATAGCGTGCTGATAGGGGGGGAAACCGCTACCGTTGTGAATGCTAGCGCCACTCAGCTCACGGTGACGGTTCCCGGGGGTATTGCGGGCAGCAGGAATATCACGGTGCAAAACCTGCAAAGCGCGCTCAGTGATGCAGCGTCTGTGGAGATTATTCCTCAGGTGACGGGCCTGAGCGTGACATCGGGTTCAAGTACCGATAGTGTAATTGTTAGCGGTTCAGGCTTCAACGCCAGCAGCACGGTCAAATTTGGCACGGTGGACGCTATAGTCACCAACGCCACCGCTACCCAGCTTACTGTTACCGTGCCCGCCAGCGCAGCACGGGATGTAGACCTTACCGTGACCACGGGCAATCAAACCTCTGCCACAGGTCAGGGCACGGGCTTTGAGATTCTGCCGCGCCTGACGTCGTTGTCAGCAGCAAATACCGCCAACGGCAACGCAGCACTCATCAGAGAAACCACATTGACTCTCAACGGCACCAACTTTGACCCGGTGGCGGCCAATAACAGCGTTACCTTTGACGGGGCCAATGCCACAACGCCACTAACGGCCACGGCCACACAGCTCACCGTCAGGGTGCCAGCAGCTATCAACGCAGCCGGTAATGTCAATGTGGCGGTCAATACCAACGAAAACACCAGCAATAATCAGATGGGAACGGTTCCGACTATCAACCTTAACTTTAACGGAGAATTTAAATAATGAAACAGCTTACTTTACTTATCACCGCGACCCTTACCCTGGCCGCCTGTCAGGCCCCCGTTCCTTCTACCTCTGGTCGCGTCAATCAGGCCGCTCCTGCTACAGTCGTAGCCCCTGTGGCATTGCCACCTCAGCAAGCCGCTTTGCCGATGGCATTACCCGTGGTTTTACCCAAAAGCCCGGTCCTCAGACAGATTGATTTTAAACCCGAAGGTGTTGTGGTGATACAAAACCAGCGGGTCAGCCTTGAGCTCAAACTGCCCCCACTGCCCGAAGAGGGCTTTAAAACCCAGGCGCTGGATCTGGCTGCCGCTGCCAAAATTGTGGCCACCGTGACCGACTCTCACGGATTGAGCTATACCCCTGTGGGAGCCGTGGCTGGCGAAGTCAACTACCCTGCCAGCGGCAATTTGAGCTTGACCTTTGAAAACGTGGTTCCCGATCAGCTCTTGTTTTTAGAGCTGCAAATCAAAGACGGCACGGGCAATATCCCACAGGCCACGCTGGCCTCTGTGGTGTCTGAAACCGGCACTGCTGACGTGAATGCCCCCGTCAATTTTCAAACCACGCCCACAGCCCTTGCCATGAAAGCCCTTGTGGCTTCTGATGCGGCACGCGCTCGCGCCATTGATTTGCCTGCGCTGGTTACCAAAATGACCGAAATCACCGGCATTACCGGCGGAGCCAACCCCACCTACACCACACACCCCACGCTGGTCAATACGTCCCAACTGGCTACCGACCTCGCAGGTTCTCAGCCCGGTACCCTGACGGCCAACGACTACCGCTTAAACGGTGCCACCGTAGCGGTGACGGTTCAGGGACTCGTGGGCAGCGACACTATGGAAGTCCAGATCACGGACGCTGCTTCTGCACGGGCCACCGCCCTTGGCAACGGACTCACCAATATTACAAAGGCCACACCGGGAGCAGGCATCAACGTACTGATGGGGGCCACCACCACACCCGCTAACTCCACCCAATACACCTTTGCTGCCAGCACCAACCCCATCACCCTTACTGAAGGGGCCACCACCGCCATCACGGTCACAGCAACCCCCGTGGCGGTCAATGTCACCAATGTTGCGCCCACATCAGGACGGGTCGGCAGCACCGTCACCTTAACAGGCACCGGTTTTAGTACCGTGACCACCAACAATACCGTGCGTTTTGGTACCACCCTTGCCACTGTTTCCTCAGTCAATGCCACCGGCACCAGCATGGATGTGGTGGTCCCCGCCAATGTATCCGGTGCTCAGTCGGTCACGGTTCAGGTGGGAACACAAACCAGCACCGGTGTCACCTATAATGTCATCCCGTCTATTACCAACATCAGCGCTGCTTCAGGAGCCATTGGTTCTACCCTGACCATCACCGGTACCGGCTTTGACGATACCGATGCCAATAATACCGTCAGTTTTGGCGGTACAAATG
>CAYFGW010000205.1:0-9402 GCA_964342365.1 uncultured Candidatus Sericytochromatia bacterium
GCACGGGTGTTGGTTTTGAGATAGTGGTCAATGGTGGATTGTTTCATGAGGTGCACCTCGCGATTTTCCGGGGTCAAAAAGGGTAAATCTTGCAGGTACTGGGCATAGGATTCACGCGCCACTTTGTGGGTGTCGTAGGCTCTGTTCACGCCTTCGTTTTCGGTGCAAAAGCAGCGTTCAATCATGTGCATGGCGTCGCTATGACTAAAGTCAAAGACCCGGCTGCGCAGCACTTTATAAATGCTGGCAAACACCGCTGGTTCATACCAGAAAATACCGTTGATGGAACAGTTGAAGTTAAAGTGGTCTTTTTGACAGCCCCGCACGCCCATATTGGTAACCTGTCTTTCAAAGGCGGTGGGCGGCTTGAGGCTTTTGACCACCTCATGACCAATTAAGGTGGAGCTATTGAAGTGATAGGATTCGTCCAGAAAGTGATGGTAGCTAATTTTAGCGGGAATGGGAGCGGTGTCCTGATTTGGGTGTTTGGCATAGTACTGGCTCAGCTGGTGTTGCACAATTTTTCCGTTCAGGGTGCGCAGACCCCGTACGGTGAGGTACTGACTGGCAATAAAGGCGTTGGCGGAAGACAGGTACGAAAAAAAGTGTAGCTGAAACTTTTTCCAGGCGGATTTCACGCGGTTGGTGTTTTGAAAAATCATGGTTTCCGTGGCGAAGTTTTTCATGGGGTAGGTAAAAATGCGTTCGCCGAATAGCTCTGCTTCAGTGGCCTCTGAAATCATTTTAAAGGCGTTGATGTGGGCCCGCTCCTGATGGGACTCAAAATCGAGGGTGTCGCACACAATGCGAAAGTCTTCAATGCCGTAGAGCCCGGCTGCGGCGGTCTGATTCAAGAAAATGGTGGCAATTTCAGCAGAAATAATCTGAGAATAATAGCCTACCCAGTACAGCTGGTTCAAAATCACGCGCTGGGCCGGTGTGGCTTCATCCCAGAGGGGCGTGCCGTACAGCAGGGAAAATTCTTCGGGGTTCCAGTAGTCTTTGGCACAGTCGGCATACACAAATTCGCTGGCCAGGGCGTCCAGTTCATCGGTATTGTCCTGCTTGTGATTGCGCTTGAGGTTCAGGGCAATTTTTTTATAGGTCTTGGGATCGTGAGTCAGAGAGAGTGGTTTATCAAAGGTGGTCCGCGGTTTGGTTGCCAACATGTGTATGCCCCATACTAATCGCTTTTAATTCTATGTTCTTTTAACGTACACTGGATTCAGGAAAACATTCAATTTTTTACGCAATTTTTACGCTCCCGTGTCCGATAACAAAAATATGTCTTAAAGTTATTATCGTTGATATCGCAAAAAAGTTGTCTAAAAAATCCGCAGGGGAACCCATATGTCAGCATTGACCCGCACCAAGATCTTTAACCAGCCCACCACCGTGGTGGAAACCTGGTACTGGGCCATGAAGTCCAGCGAACTCAAAAAGGGCCAGATCAAGCATCTGAATTTTCTGGGCCGGGAACTGGCCATTTATCGCGGAGAAGACGGTGTGGTAAGAGCCGTAGATGCCTACTGTCCACATATGGGTGCTCATTTGGCAGAGGGCAAGGTGGACGGAAAAGGCGTTCGCTGCTTCTTTCACCACTGGAAATACGACGAAAGCGGTGAACTGGTAGACATTCCCTGTCGCAAGTCTCCCCAATTGCAGGTGAATATTAAGCATCACCCCGTGCGTGAAAAGTACGACACCATCTGGATTTACACCGGCGAAAATCCCACCCACGACGTGCACACCATTCCTGAACTAGAAGGGGTGGAGCTGGACTGTAGCTTCGGCAATCAGTTTGTTAAAGGCTGCCACCCCAACGTGGTGATGATTAACGCCATTGATGCCCATCACTTTACCTCGGTACATAATTTGCCTGTGGACGTGGAATTTGACACCGTGCCCCTGAATGCCCATTCCATTCAGTTTAATAACGTCACGTATATGCCCGAAAGTACCTGGTACCTGCGCTTTTTTAAGAAGTTTTATTCCAGTTACACCACTTACTCCATGTGCTATACCGCAGGCACCACCGGCTCTGTAACCGTGGGCCCCGACTTTTTGCACTGCCATATTATCTTTGCCCTGCGCCCCACTGCCGAAGGCAAAACCGAGGGCCTCACCATTCTGGTGACCCCCAAAAAGAAAGAAAATATGCCCTGGCTCAACGCCTTTAACCCCGCCATTTTATTTGCCACCAAATGTGTGGGAAATTACTTTGCCAAGGGTGATACCCAGGTGTTTGAAACCATCAAATTTAACTTTAAACACCCCATTAAAGAAGATCAGGCCATTATTAAATTCATTCAACACCTGGAAAAGCAAAAGGCTAGTCCCTGGGGCTTTGGCACCTACCAGAGCAGTACGCCTCTGCCCGAAGAAGATTTAAACGAACTGTTCCGTCGGGGACAGCATCAGAAGATTTCGGGATAGTTCTGTGGGTAAATTACGTACCGAATGCTGTGCTGTGGATAAGTTGTCGGATGCCACCGTTGAAGAAATGTTTGTGCTTTTTGCGGCATATTATGACAATATTGACCGGGAGCAATTCCGCAAAGATCTGCTCGAAAAAGACGACGTGTTTTTGTTTTGCGACAAAACCGAAGGCAAAGTGCAGGGCTTTTCCACGGTGGTGTGCCTGGAAAAGAACGTGGCGGGCAAAAAGGTGCAGGCCCTCTTTAGTGGCGATACGGTCATGCATCAGGATTACTGGGGGCAGGGCGCTTTAAGCACTGCCTTTGGTCAGTACTTTTTTATGAAAAAGCTTAAAAATCCCCTGCGTCCGCTGTACTGGTTTTTGATCTCCAAGGGTTACAAAACCTATTTGCTCATGACCAATAATTTCCCCGTCCACTATCCCCGCTACGAAAAGCCCACGCCCCCCTTTATGCAGGCCATGATTGACACCTTTGGCAAAGACCTTTACCCCCACAACTACGATAGTGCTACGGGCATTGTGCAGTTTTCTCACCAGAATGATTCTCAAAAAGACAGCCTCAAGGAAGACATCACGCCCATCACCGACGAGATGTGCGCGCGCAACCCGCGCATTGCCTTCTTTGCCAAAAAGAACCCCCACTGGGCTCAGGGCGATGAGTTGGCCTGCGTGGCCGACCTGAGTTTTTCTGTGCCCTTTACCCACGCATTAAAAAATATGAAAAAAAGGCGAAAGCGAAAAAAATCATCATGACAACGTCTACACATAACACCACCTCTGAAGACACCCTGAAAGATTTTTTACACCAGGCCCTGAGCAAAAACGAGCGCTACAGCACCCGTGAAGTGGAGCGTATTCTCCACAAGCGCCTGACCCAAAACGCTCACGTTACCGAGCCTTTGCCTTTTGCAGAATTATGGACCCTTGAAGATCTGGGGGTGAGTAATGTGAGCCTGCTCAAGGCCGCCCCTCAAGACGTACAAACACAGGTGGCTCACGATCTGGCACGGGCCCGTTTTGTGGAAGCCTACGCCATTGAAAAAGCGGGTATGAGCTTTGCTTCTAAAATGAGTTTGATGGCCCCCAACTTGAGTGAACAGCAAATGTACTCCCTCTTTGCCACCGAAGAAGCTCGCCACTTTCATTTTATTGACCAGAGCCTCGGACACCCCACGGACCTGCCCGAAGACCCTTTTATTCACCTGCTGCACGATCTGGTGCTCACCGGAGAACGGCAGTGCCTGTTTTTACTGGTGCAAGTGGTCTTAGAAGGTTGGGGGATTGATCACTATGCTCGCATGGCCAACACCTGTCAGCACCCGGCTGCCCGTGCCGAACTCCAGCAAATCTTGGCAGACGAAGCCGCCCACCACGGCAGCGGCGTGGCCCTGTTTGACATGGACAATCTCAGCGAGGCAGATCAGGCGTATATTATTGAAAAGATGTCCGCCTTTTTATACATGGTGGCCATTGGTCCCGTGGGCGTGGCGGGTGTTTTAGAGCATCATTTAGGTCCCATGACCTCCGAACAGCACCAGCAAACCCTGATCGAACTGGATGCCCATAACGAAACCCGGCGCAAACTCCGCGTGCTCAGAGAGCTGATGGAAAAAGCGGGTGCCCATGCACTCGTGGAGCAACTGGAAGACAGACAGGCCTTCGCACTGGCTTTTTAGCGAACGCTGAAATAACACGGCGCATCATCTTGTCACCCCTTCACCGGAATGCTATATTAACTTCATCTATTGTTAAGTTAGCCTTATTATTATGATAAAATCACCCTGTCTTGATACCCAATTTGAACGCTTAGATATTCCTTTTTTCGCCGAACAGGCGCTGCTGGAACTAAGCTACACCACAGACTTAAGCCTTTCTCAAAAGCTGCAAAACTTTGCGCACGATATCTTGTGCCTGAGCCCGGAGTTCCGTCTGGAGCTTACTCACTACCTCCAGCAACGTATGCTGTCTGAAACGCAAATGAATGCCCGCTTTATGCTAAAAATGCTTTTAGACACCGCCGATGCCGTCATTCAGGATGCGCCCCTGCCCAGATACATCTGCGGTTAAATGCCGAACGTTTCGGCCTGTTTAATTGTCAAAAACGAGTTTCGACACCTGGCCACCTGCTCAGAAAGCATTCAGTCCTGCGTTCAGGAAATTATTGTGGTGGATGAAGCGGCTACCGATGATAATACGATAGCAACTTCCAAAAACCTACCGTGGAAAATAAGCGGAGGCATTAGTTTTTGAAGAAGTTATTCGCAAATTTTTATTCCATATGCCAAGAAGAACTGATTGATGACTTTAATACCTGCGTAAACTATTATGAGGATAAGTACTCTGAAGAACAATTGTACAGGGCTTCTCTGGTAAACCATATTTCCTTTGGCTTGAATACTCCATGTATGAGTCAAGGAAATATGATACGAAGGTTTATCTTGAGTGAAGACTACAGATGGCTGGCGATTTTATTGAGTCTCAAAGACAAGGTTAGCTGGAGTAGTTGGTGGCACTTGCATCAAGATAGTGTGGCGGAAATTACGAGCAGTTATAGTGAAAACCTGTACGTCGGAGCATGTTTTGATCTGGATATTCACTTTGAGTTGTTCTTGCGCCTTATTCATGCAGGTGTGGATATTAATACGAGAGACGGAGACTATTTATCAACAGCTTTTGATTATCTATGCCACTTGTCTGGTGAGGGAAAAGAAAGGGAACCTTTGTACGATTTTGTCAAGAATCATGGTGGAAAGATATCTTTGACCCATCGAAAGAGGCTAGATTTTCCTGAAAAAGATTATCTCTTTGGCACTTCAACTCATTTAAAAAGCTGTATCGACCTTCATAAGGTAAATAAAAAAGATGAATGGGGGTGGGCGCCACTCATGCACGCCTTGGTACCAAGTATAAGAACAACTGCTCACGATAAGCCACTCCCGATAGATAGCCACGTTGTTTCTGACTACAAACTACATAGCCATGAGTTTTTAAGTGATGGGCATCCTGTGAAATGGCTAACTGTGAATCCAGAAAATATCCGAATCTTACTTGAGTCAGGCGCAAATCCTAACATAGCGGACGATAAAGGTGCTTCACCGGGCTTGCTTGCCATGAATTTGGGCAACGAAAACATCTTAAATCTACTCATTGAAGCAGGTTTAGATACTCACAAACTAGATCGACACGGTCTGAGCATTTTAGATCACAGCGCTCACTGGCTCAAAATTCGGCCTTTAAAAGTGATTCAGACCTTTGGTGAAATTGTTTTTAAATACGGTTCCAAGCGTGTTTTTGACTACATAAATAGTGCTGAAGGAACCGTAGATGAAGAACTTGAACGGGAAGAGCAACGCTTAATCACCAGTTACAGCTATACCCCTGAAGAAATAGAAAAATGGTCACAGGTTTTCCCCACAATGGGAGCCGAAGCTGTAAAAAAGAAAATGACGCCTGAGGAGCCTTTTGAATCATACTACGCCCGCATGCTAGAAAAGTATACTGCTGGTATAGATATGCGTTACGGCGATTTTTGGAAAAAAAACGGTTACTCAGACTGTTACCCCGAAACGCTGAGTCCTGAGTATCGGGAATAGAACGAGAGCGTAAGAAATGCTGAAAAGCCTTTCATGCAAAGGGTTGAGGAACATGTTATAAAGGTCGAATATAAACCTCACCATGGAAAATAAGCGGAGGCATTAGTTTTTGAGGGATTTGCTGCAAGCAGAAATTCAACTAGCAAAAAGTAGGTGGCATCAGAAAAGTTATGCCTTTCCTTTTGCTACCCAAGTATTTAGCTCAGCAGGTCTTGAAGACAAAATAGGATACTCAATTCAAAGCATTCCATATATTTGCTCCAGTTTTTTAGGTTGCTATCACTCCAAAGATTGGCTCAGTTTTTGCACAGAATTACTCAAACAAAAGCAACTACCGCTGCATTATTACTTTGTCAGATTGTCTGGCCTTTTACCGGATCTCTGCATGACTTATGGGGACGCTTTTGGGAGATATGTTTACACTGAAGATCATGATAAACCCTATCATGAAATATCTTTTAAAAATTTTCTGTTTTTGGTGTTCAACGGTGTTGATATTGACGAAATCGACCAACACGGAGACAACAGTTTAGATTCACTCATCTACTGGCTTACAGATTTAAGTACCCCTTCTGTTCAAAAGCATGTAGAAGAAGATCCTTTATGTTTGTTTTTGCAAGATCATTCTCAGTCTTTCGGTTACAAAAAGTTCACTACTGAAGAGCTTCCGATGCAAGAACTGCAAGATAAGATTTTAGAAGGAAAATTACCAATAGATTTTCCCGTGGAGCATTGTAATAGCTCGTTGCTAAATTATGCTGCGGCAGGTAATGATACGGATCTAATGAAACGACTTTTGCAAAAAGGGGCGGATGTGAATCAAAGTAACTATCTGGGATTTACACCTCTGTTGCAAGCCTTTTTCCCACGCGTAAGTATCTTCAACAAAGATACATATGTGAATCGCCATATACCGCCAGGATTCTCTGATTTTCGATTTTCTTTCACCACTCCAGAAGAATTTTATGATTTAAGTGAGGATGAGCAGGAAAAGCACTATTGGTTTACGAATGAGGGCTGGTCATGGGTCAACAAAAGTTTGATACAAATTCTTTTAGAAGCAGGGTCCAACCCCAATCACGTGAGCAATCAGGGAGCCACTCCTTTACTCATGGCGATGGATCTTGGAAATCGAGAACTCGTCGAAATGCTGATTGAATATGGTGCAGAGCCGAACTATGTAGATAAATGGGGGCTTTCTATTTTTGATAGCAACGTCTACTATATGAAAGAACGTCCTTTACGTTACCGACAAACCTACGCCGAAATCGCATGCCGTTTCGGAACACAACGTTTATTTGACTACATTCATAACCCTGATTTACCCCGTGATGAGGAACTGGAAATGGCACAAGAAGAACTGTTGACCAGCAATACATATTCGCTTGAAGATGTCGAATACTTTAAATCGTTATTTCCTTCCACTTCTCAGGAAGAAGTCAACCAAAAAATGTACCCTGATCGCGGGTCTTTTGAAGCATATTACGATAAGGTGGAAACAAAATATGCGCGTTACTTGTAAATGCAGTTTTTCAAAAAATTTGGTGGGCCTGTGAATGTTTTTTGAAGATTCAAAGAGGAAATACTAAAATGTGCTTTGACAGATTTAAACAGACAAGCTCTCTCAATGATTAAGCGTGTAGTCACAAGCTTAACTCTGATAGGGTTATCTTTACCAACCCACGCAAAAACAGAATTTCGCATCACTAAAATGCTGAATCAGGAACAAATAGACACGTTGATGCTTGAGGGTAAACTCATAGCTCACAGCATTGATGAAAAAGAACGTATCCTATACGCGGTGGGCACAAAGTTGGAAGAAGACTACAGATCTTTTCTACCCCATTTCAAAGATGCTATTGGCCCTTTGCCCGAGGCAAAAGCGCCGTGCAGCGTGTGGAGTGCGGCTTGTCACCAGATATATCAAGACCTGCGCTTCAACAGATACTTAACCTTGCTGACCCGTATACTCGATGACCATCGGCAAGAGCTGAGCAGATACCCATCCTGGGAGTTTTTAGACACGTATGACGATGAGTTAGGCGATTACAGGTTCAATCTCAAACAGTATATTGATGCAGGCAAAATCGTGCGTGAACTTACAAGAGAAGTTAAACTCAGAGAATCACAACAGCAAACATTAAAATTACTGCGCAAGACACAATTTGATTGGTCCACGTATCACCCGGCCCCTCTCGTACATACAGGAACCGCTGTTTCGGGGTCTTATCTTGCGGGCGGGTTTATTACGGATTCCCGGCTCAAGCACACCGGTCCCAGACTGTTTACCCATTACAGCAATGTGGCTGTCAGAAGCAAACAAAAAGTAAAGTGGAACGGTCCTTTTTTTCAAATAGAAAATACTGGGCTCTCCTGGGGTGAGCACCATCCCATGAGACTTGGTATTTGGGGAATGACCAAACAGAGCTTTGTAAGTCCTACCTTAAATGTAGGAGAAGTGCAGGAATTAGAACAGTCTTTGTACGACGAGACCCGCAGCGCTTTCTGGAAAAAACATAGAATAGTAAGAAAACCCTACACGCCCTTGAAAGACGTTTTAGCCGAGGGAAATATATTGCCGGAAGAGTGGGCTGCATTTTACCCAAAGTATGTGCTTACACGTTTAAACCACCTCAATACTTATCTTGAAACCATCAATAAAGAACGGGTAGAACAAATCCAGAAAGAACAATCGGTCAGAGCTAAACAGTCAAAGGATTGGAAGCAATTTCTTTTTCTTGACCGGTCAGGACCTTCCATTTTTTTGGAAAAAATCAGTATCCGTACAAAGAAATATTTAAAAGAGCTGACAAACTCCAAAAATACGTCTGAATATTATCCCGATGAGGATATTCTGCTCTTAGGACATAAGGAAAAAATTAGCGAAGAAGAGGTTTTGGCTCAATATCCCTTAAAAACGAACTATGTAGGAGAAAGATATCAATACGTTGTCACTAAACACGCCTTGATAAACCAACCCATCAAAATTGAATTCCTCAATTATTGGGAGCAGCCTGAATATATGGTGCGCTGGGAGGGGTACCGGTTTTATGTAGATGTTTTCAGCAAAAAAGATTCAGTAACTCACTATGATCCTGTTCAACTCAGAGCCTGCTCACAATCACGCTGTTATACGACTCCATTTGAGCCTCCGTATAGTGTTATGCCTCCTATTATTTCATCGATTTATTGATACTCTCAGGAACAATGACTTTTATTCGAAAAATGGAGTGTCTCACATTAGAACTCATGTGTCTGGAGGGAGAAGTCGGTTTCGAAAATAAGGTCAATCAAATAACAGGAACACAAGATAGTTCTGATGCAGAGGGTGGAGTCTGTCTATGAAACAATTGTTTAAAAGCTATTTCA
>CAYFGW010000206.1:0-9389 GCA_964342365.1 uncultured Candidatus Sericytochromatia bacterium
CGTCTGCCGGATATTCCCGAACAGATTGTCCACTTTTTCAAACTCACAGAAAATCTCGGACCTGCCAATCGAGCGGGCTACACCTCGCAGGGGAGAGAGGTGCGCCTCTTGCAGCAGGTATTACAAAAGTTGGGGTATAAGGTGGAAGTGAACGGTGCCTTTGACCAGAGCACTTACGGAGCCGTCCGTTCCTTTCAGATCAGCAAAAAGCTGGCCATGACCGGCATTGTGGAAGAAAAGACCCGCGCAGAAATCAATACGCTGGTCCTGGACGTTTTAAGCCATCAGGGTGAAGATTAGCGAGCCCCACTCCACGCCTAGTTGCTTCGGAGCTGCGCCTGAATGCGTGCCAGCTGGTCACGCTCGGTGCGAAGTTCGGTTTCTATTTCCCGTTTCTGGCCTTCCAATTCCTGGATTTGCTGCAATGAGATCACGTCCGTGCTGTTATCCTGAAGATCCTGAATTTGCTTATTGATCGTAACCAGACGAGATTCTTTGTCGCTGATTTCTGCTTCCAGACGAGACGCTTCTAATCGCAAAGCCGCCGGATCCGCGGTATTGTTCTCCGTATTACCCTGACTGGAAACCCGGTTGGCCAGATTGCTTAACTGCGTACTGAGAGACTCCAGTTCATCAATCTTGACACGGATTTCCTGATTCAGCTCCAGCAGGCGGTCGGTCACAATGGCGTTACCGTTTTCCACGTTGCCGTCTACAAATACCTGCTGGTTGATGTTGTTGCGCTCCGTGATGAGGGCATCCAGCTCGGCTTGCTTTTCGCGAATGCGGGCCTGTAGCGTGGTCAACTCGCTGGCTTGCAGTACATTGTTGCCGGCACTTTGCGCCGTTACATTGGTTTGCGCCTGTGTGACCGTCGCCAGTTCAGCCTCCACACGGGCCTGTTCTCGTTGAACTTCTTCCAGTTCCATGAGTACCTGATTGAGCTGCTGTTGAGCGCCGATGCTTTCTCCGCCGTTGATAACTGCTAGCGCCTGAAGCTTTTCTTCCCGTTCGTTCAGATTTCTCAACTCAGTGGTGAGGCGAATACGCTTAGCGTTGAGTTCGCTCAAACTGAGTCTGCTCTGAGCTTCCACAGATACGGAGCTCGACGTTGTGCCGGTGGGAGCGCCTGTGGGGGATTCGGGAGCTCGGGTGCAGCTGATAACGCTACCGAGAAATGAGGGGATAATCAGAGTGAGAAGTAGACGGTAAGGCATGGTGTTCACTTTCGTGGGCTTTTCGTGGATTATAGCAGAAAGTTCAGCAACTTTTATACGGCTTTGATGGTAATGAAGCTGTTCCTCTTTTTAAGCTAAAGAAAAAATGAGGAGACCTTTAATGAAAGTATTTAACACCCTGAAACCCGTCGCTCTGGCGGCTATGATTACCGGCAGCGTGGCGGTTTTGAACAGTTGTAGCGTTTTTGGCAACAACGGAGACGTAAAAGAACCCCCCTATACCACCGTGATGGAATCAGGGGATTTTGAGATTCGTCGCTACGCGCCCATGATCTTAGCTCAGACCACCGTCACGGGAGACTGGGACAAAGCATCAAGCAAAGCGTTTCGCCCCCTCTTTAAGTATATCGACGGCAATAACAGCACCCGTACCAAAGTGGCTATGACCAGTCCTGTGTTTAGTGAAAAAGCAAGCAGCGAAAAAGCAAGCAGCGAAAAAATTCCCATGACTTCACCGGTTTTTATGGAAGATGCCGATGACGCTGACTCCACAAAGATTCCCATGACGGCCCCCGTATTTATGGATGGAAACAAAAACGCCGCTTCCAAAACCTGGACCATGTCTTTTGTCATGCCCGCGGACTTTACCCTGCAAAATACACCGCGCCCGCTGAATCCCGCGGTCAATATTGTAGAGCAGCCTGCTAAAAAATACGCGGTGCTCACGTATAATGATGTGGCGAATGTGGAAAACCGCACGCGCAAAGCCGCTGAGCTCCTCGATTGGGTACGTACTCAAGAATTAACGCCTGTTAGTAAGGTGACTTACGCCGGTTATAACCCGCCCTTCACCTTACCCGCTTTCCGTCGCAATGAGGTGCTCATCGAAATCAAGTAAGGAAGACGCTTATGAAACTGTGTATTTTGACCGGGGGTTCTAAAGGACTGGGGCTTGCCCTGAATCATCTGTATCTGGACAATGATTGGCAGGTGAAGTCTCTGTCCCGCACGGTTCCCGATCAGGACACAGCTCCCGTTCAGAATACACCCCGCAGTGACATCGCAGAAACTCACGTGCCCTGTGACTTTTCTCAGCCAGCACAGGCCCATTCGCAAATCGACAAACTGTTTCAGGCGCTTTCACAAAAAAACTGGCAAGAGGTGCACCTGATTCATAACGCTGCGCGGGTGGGAGCCATTGGCCCGCTCTCAGCCACTTCAGACAGCACCTTTACTGACTGGCAGGCCACCCTTCACGTGAACGCAGGCAGCGTGTTTTTGACCACGGGTCTGTTTCTTCAGTACTTTCAGGAACACGCCGCTCTCAAAAAAATGACCGTGGTTTCTTCAGGCGCGGCCCAAAAAGATTATGCGGGCTGGTCCCTGTATTGCGCCACCAAAGCCGCCGTGGAGCGGTTTGCGGGCTGTGTGGTGGAGGAACAAAAGGTCTTTGAACACCCCGTGCTCACCAGTATCATTAACCCCGGGGTTATGGACACCGATATGCAGGCTCATATTCGTCAGGCCGATGGAGATTATTTTCCTCAGCTGGAACGGTTTTTAACGCTAAAAGCAGAAGACCAGTTGCCTTCTCCGGAGCAGGTGGCGCAGCAGTGCTTCGACTTTCTAACCTCGTTTCATGAAGCTGGAGCACGCTTTAAGTACAGTTGAGAATGGGTGGTGTTGACATAATGTAAACAAAAGCGGTATGATGAGAATATATCATTCATACAAGGAGCTTTTAATGATGAAACTTTCTCTTCTATTGACCGCCTTTTTCACCCTCGCGGCCTGTCAAACCACGCCGGTAACCAATCCTACACCCGATCCTTCTTCCAGTCCTTCTCCGGCTCCCTCGGCTAGCGCTACTCCTGTACCCAACGGGCGTTACGCTCTTCCCGTTACGCTATCCCTGGCGCCCGAATGCACAGAAGGCGATACGCCCATTACCCAGTACGAAATTAAAGCGGACGGCACCTTTCGTTATCCCACCAACTCAGAACCCGCCAATTTATTTGAGGAGCCCGGTGTTTTGCCGCTGAGCTCTGCTACTCTAACAGAAGCGCAGCTCAACGATTTTAAGGCCACGCTGGCCACCCAGGACCTTGCCAACGCCTTTGCGGAAACCACGCCCGTGCCTCCCGGATCACCCCAAACCACCGAGTGTCGTACGGTGTCTATTTTAAATATGCCCGTGGATGGCGACGTCCAGAACTACGCGTTGAACGGCCGAGAACGCAATACCACCGAAAATTATCGCACCCGCTGGCAGGCCATTCGGGCGCAATTTGAGGCCCTGGCTGCCAGTGTTCGTATGAATACCGCGCCCATTCCCCCGGATCCGATTCCCACCGAGCCCGAATACGCTTTCCCGCCTTTGACCTTTAACGTGGATCGCGAATGTGGTCTGGGCACTTTTACCCGTTATGAGATTACCGGTTTTAATCAGTTTATTGTTTATGCAGAAGACGGTAGCAAAACCTCAGAACGCATGCTCACCTCTGAAGAGCAGCAGGCTTTAAGAGCAGCTTTAGAAAATGCCGACTTAAATGCCCGCCTTGAAAATTCTGAGCCTGTGCCCGCGGATGCTCCGCAGACCCGCGAATGCCGCAGTGTGGACAAACTGACCTTTCCCGTGTTTGGGGTGCCCAAAACCTTTGATCGCAACGGCCGTTCTTTCCGTCACACTCAGGAATACGTTGATGGTTTTAACCAGATTAAAACCACGCTGGAAGGATTTGCCGGAGCTTAAGGCTTTGGACCTTAATCCCTCAGTGCCAGTGCAGGGGTTCTCCGATGGTGTTGAGAGCCTGTAACGCCATTGAAAACACCGAGCTGGCGCTCCAGAGCTGTTGATCGTGACCATATTGCAGGGTTTGAATACGTGTTGTATTGAACCCTGCTTTTTCAAGGGCCGGCCTGAGCACCGCTTCTGCCCCCAGCGCAAAGACCGCCAGTTCCAGCTCTGATACAGGGGTTTCAGGAAATACCCGGTGAGCCACTTGCTGAATGGCTTCTGTCACGCGTTTGACCAGCGCATTGTAATAGGACTGGCGCACTTCTTCCACCTCATCATCGGTGAGCAGGGTGTTATCCAAACCAATACTTTCACACAGATCCCGACGGGCTTTTTCCGGCAGCGGAAATTTTTTACCGTAAGCATGTTGAGTAAGGAGTTCTCTCTGAGACGCATGACCGGTGGCAAACAGACTTTCGGTACTGTAGCCCCGGGGCACAATTTGATAGCTTTCCCCACCACAGGTTACTTCCCGGGCAATGGCTTCCAGGGGGGTAATGGTCATGCCCAACCAGTGAATACGCTGCTGATGATAGCGAAAACGCAAGTAGTTTTCCGGGTTTTTCAGTCCTTCGGGATCCACAGCTCCATTTACAATCGGAATCACGTCAAGGGTAGTGGTGCCCATGTCCAGGGACAAGCCCTTCTGAATGAGAGATTTGCCCAGCCAGGCAGAGCCGTAAAAATTGGTAAACACATAACCATACAGAGCGCTCTCTGACAGGGCGCTGATCTCTTCAACTGGGGTCAGTTCGCCGTCGCAGCGCACCAGTGAAACCGGCACCACTTTGAAAATGCCCTGTAAAATGTCAGCCAGATGTTTGACCGATTCGCTGTAAGGATCGTAACCAAAAGAATGACTACAGCAGGTCACCACCTGATCGAGCGTGTGGGTTTCAATCCCGTGCCTTTTTAAAAACTGCAGAATTTGTAAAGGCAGGTATAGCTTAAAGTCATTGGGGCGGTGGGCACTCATGGGCAGAGGCAACGAATCCCAGTGCACACGCAGTGCCTGACCCTGACTCACTTGTAGATACAACACCTTTACCTTGGCGTTACCCACGTCCAGGCCCAGCACGTGTTTCATGAGCGTTTCACGCTTTGCCAGACACCCTGCCAGAAACCGCTGCCATAGGCCAGATGTAGAATGGGAAAGCTGAGCAGAATGTCAGGCAGGTAGCGCCATTGTTTTTTCGTGCGTTTGACCCCCATAAGAAGCCCCAGTAATGCATAGGGGTAGACAATGGCTTTGAGCAGCAGAGGGCCTTTTTTTACCAGTTGGGGTGCGCGATGGCATTGTCCCGCTTTTTGAAACAGCATGGCAATCAACGTCAGGGCGGTGCTTCCACTTAAACCCGCCACAAAAAGACCCGGCACCAGATGACGCATCTGTATGGATTTGGGATAGGCTTTCATGACCCGTACTTTCCAGAGTCCGTAACCGGCATACTGCTGCCACAGCTTTTTGAAGCTGCCGCGGGTGTAGTACACCGCTCGAATCTCCGGGGACAAATAAATCAAAAAGCCCGCTTCGCGGACGCGATAGTTAAATTCATCGTCCTGATTGCGGGTAAGTTCGGGATTAAAGGATCCCACGGTGTCAAAGACCACCCGCCGATAGGCGCCAAAGGCCAGGGTGTCTACCCAGGCTGCTTGCTGACTGTAGCGAAAGCGGGCGTTTCCCACGCCAAAGGGAGAACTCATGGCCATGGCAATGGCTTCCGCCCGCGCACTGTCTCCCTGGCTCACCAGCGGACCGCCCACACAGTCTGCACCGCTTTCTTCCATCACTCGTAAACAGCTGGATACGTAATCTGATGCAATTTCACAGTGGCCGTCCACGCGGATAATGACCTCTCCCGTTGCTTTTTCCAGACCGTAATTGAGAGCGTAAGGTGCCGTGCGTTCGGGGTTGTCTAACACATGCATCCAGGGGTGTTTTTCCAGATAAGGGGCAATCAATGAGCGGGTGTTGTCATCAGACATGCCGTCAATAATCCAGCACTCCAGCTCAGGGTGATCCTGTGCTGCAATGGCGTCCAGACAGCGCTGAATATATTGAGCTTCGTTGCGGATGGGCACAAGAATAGAAACAGGTTTAGATACGGGTTTAGACATTACGCACTACTTTAACCCATTTGCCGTTAGAATACAATATGCTTTCGGTTATTGTATGCACCTCTCCCGGACGGGAGGCCAATCTCGACGCGGCGCTGGCGTGTCTTCTGCATCAGTCTCTTTTACCCGCAGAAATTATTGTGGTGGACGACGGTTCAACACAGGGGGAAGCGGTGACCCGTCACCATGAAAAACAGCAACAGCATTCGATTTCCTTTCACTATCTCTGGCGGCCGAACGACCGCTGTGTAGCTCGCTCTCGTAATCTGGGAGCAGATCTGGCCCGCCAGCCGTTTATAGTATGTCTTGATGGGGACGTATTGCTCAACCCGCAGGCGCTCAAAAGCTACGCCCTTTATCTCTCAGACTTTCCAGACCACGCCGTTTACGGTTACTTTGGCTATCAGTGGAATTATCGGGCGCCTTCTTTTCTCGTGCCCGGTCGTGAAGTGCTGTGGTGCGATCGACGCTTCGTGCGTTATACTCCCCGGGAACTGGTGGCTGCCCCCAATATGTTGCGTTATCCTCACGAATGGGCCTGGAGCGGTAATTTTGCCATGGGCAAAAACACTTTTTTACGGGCAGGGGGTTTTGACACGGCTTACACCGGCTGGGGGGGAGAAGACCTGGACTTTGCCTGGCGACTTATACAGGAAGGAACTCCGCTGCACTTTCTTCTGGACGCCTGGGGGGAGCAGCAGTACCATGAACGCACCGAAGCTTTTCACACGGGAACCCGGGGTAAAACCTATGTTTCTCACTATGTTTCTCCCAATTACACTCCCGAAGTGCGCTTTTCCCCCGAGGCTGAGCAGCGTTTGCGCAGGGTGATCTTTTCTCACTATGTGCCTAAAGGACGAATGTTGCGGCCGGAGCCTGAGGAATTTCAGCCAGAGATTGTGGGGCAGTAAATGTTTAGCGGTGAACGGGCTAAAACTTCACCGGAATGGCGTGAACGGATTCAATTTCAGACACTGAGGCCGCAATGTCTAGCACCTGAGCCCGGGTCTGACGGGTAACCAGCGTAATGACCACGGTGTCATCCATTTTTTCTTTTAAAATGGCTTCCGGGCCGGGATAGGTTTTGACAATTTCTCCCGCTTTTTCCAGCTGCATCACCAATAGCGAAACGCGGGCGGACTTCATCTGGCAACCGGGTACCAATTGTACGTGAATTTCAAAACACTGGTGTCCTGTGCGCGTAGACTCCTGGATCACGTGCTGCTCAATGTCGTTATAGCGCAGCTTCCAATGGGTGGGTCCCGCAGACAGTACGCTGTGGGTGCGGGTAGCGGGGCGAACCCGTGACGTGTGTTTTTCCATGAGCTGCTGTAAGCGGGCCCGGGCATTCGCACCGGGGGTGAGCTTTTTATCGGCCTTGTTTTGTAAACGCTGTTCGTCCGCCAGGCTGCGGGCTTCGGACAGCGCGCGAATGCGCTGATACACTTCAGGAAAACTTTGAATGACTGTTTCAAAAATCAGTTTATTGAGACGATACATGCGGCACAGGGTACGGGTTTTAATGGTGGCGGTGCGCGGGGTGCTGTTCAGTAATGCCATTTCACCAAACACGTCACCGGGGCCCAGGGTGGCCACCTGCTGAAATTCTTTGATGACTTCCACTTCGCCCTCGCGCAGCAAAAACATGGCGTCGCCACGCTGCCCTTCCCGCAGTAAAATCTGTCCGGCGGGATACTCTTCGTAGCGTAAACAGAGCTTGATCTTTTCAAAAAAGCTGTCGGGTGCTCCCTGAAATACGGAAACCTCGCGCAGCACCTTGTCCAGTTGAAAAGGAGTTTTCAGGCGAGTCGAGAGCGTTTTGCGCAGAGTGACGTTTTTAGGCGGCGTGTAGGGCTTTGTTTTGGCCTGTTTGGCGGACTGGCGCAGGTCCGTGAGCGGAATGTACCACAGCAAACGTTTTTGAGAAGGGCTGATTTCAATCAGGCGGTCGCGGTTGTAAATGAGCACGTGGCCGTTTTCCCGGCGCAGGGCACCGGCAGCGTCCTTCACGCGATAGCGCAAATCCATGGCGTCCTGGTAGTAACTACAGCTGTTTAAGGACTGATCCTGCATATCACTATCGTAAAAACGATAGCTGGCCGCATCAATGACGTTGAAGCGCTGATGGGGCAGACCTTCACACCACATGGGGGTTTTCAGGCCCGCATTGCTCAAATGGGTTTTGCGCAGGGTTCTGGAAATGGCGTTGACTTCAATCACCCGCTGATTGCCCGTGTCACAAATCAGATAATGCCCCTCGTGTGTTAACCCCGCAGCCTGCGGAGCCCTGAGTTGGCCAACTTCTTGCCCCGGTTTTAAGGCTTTGCCATATTGCCAGTGCATCTGCTGCTGGCGATCGGTCACGAGCACCTGATGGGCTTTTTCGTCCACAATTAAAATCCGTTCGGCCCGTCCGTTTTTGAAAATACCCTGCGCAAATACCGGCTTGTGCAGCGAGAGTTTGCAATTCCAGCTGACTTCCCCAAATAAATCGACAATCTGAACCTTGCCGCTGTGACTGAATACCAGTACTTCGTTGGCAGACAGAAGTTGGGCCCCGTGGGGCGGAAATTCCATGGGGAAATTGATTTGCCAGACCACCTGTGGAGCGGCCTGTTCAGAGAGCTTTAAAAACAGCAAGCGTCGGCGTCGGGGATCTGCCAGCAACGCCATTCCAAAGGGTAAAGCTCCCATACCGTCGGTGTAGAGAACGCCTCGCTGTTGCCAGCGAAACAATTCAAGACCGCAGTGCTGACAATGCCAGTCGCTCAAAAAGGTGTTACATCGCGGACAGCCCTCGGGCAGCGACGTGTAGTGTTCGGGGGTCTGGCGCAGAGATTGCCAGGCCAGTACCGCATCATGCTGGAGTACCTGGTTGATATTCAGGCCGTGATCCGCCAGTTTGACCTGTACGGTGTTGTTGTCCTGAAATACCTGAGCCAGAGATTCAGACTGTTGTTCTAAATACTGTTTGAGATCGCTTGACAGCTCCGCACGGGCAGCATCATCGTCTCGTTGCTGAGCAGCAGCCCAGCCCGATAAAATCGCGTAAATGTCTGTGGGGGGAACAGAACCCGTCATGCGCCTCTCCTTATTTCTTTAATTGTACCATCCGGGCTACCGCTCACAACGCTTAAGGTACAATGCTTTCACGAAATTTTAGAATTGAGTCACATTATGCACACCACAGGAAATGAAGCGGTGGATCGGGATCAGGGAGCAATGCATCCCCCCCCCGTCCCCCGTCCCAAGGGGCATTTTTTAACCTCTGTGTCCCTCTGGATATTTTTGATACT
>CAYFGW010000207.1:0-9352 GCA_964342365.1 uncultured Candidatus Sericytochromatia bacterium
AGCTGGACGGCGTCTCCCGTGGTCAGGGCGTAGTGTTTAGCGAGTGCCGGGGAAATGAAGAGTTTGCGATGTTTTGGCATATGACCATGACGATAGGCGTGACCCACGGTACTGGCTTTAATGGCGTAGTGCACCTGTTTAAAGCTGGCTTCGGGAATGCTGCTCCCGATATTGAGCACCACGTCTCTAGGTTGTAAAAAATCTTTTTGTTGAGGCACAAAATAGTGAAAGGGAGCGGGGTCCGGCGCGGACAGCGTGATGTGTGGTTGCTCTAAAATGTCTTCCCAGTTATGTTGGTAGGGGCCTTTGTGCTGCATATAGTGCTGAATACGCTGCCATAACTGTTTGCGACACACTTCTCCTTCTGAGCGCGGCAGCACCGTCTCAGAAAAACGGGTGTTCATATAGCTGCCCAGCGGGGCCAGATCGGGGTGTCCTTTTTGCACATGGGAGCTTGTGGCCACCGCCTGCCCCATTTTTTGCAGGGTATCATAAAGCCAGGTGGTGGTACTGCGGGTATGAGCGGGTGCGGCTTTTTTGGGCAGGTCATGGTAAAGATGACGGGTGCCTTCCTGACGCAGTTGGTACTGACTAATTTCGGGACTCAGCGGTAAGCAGAGGGCTGCGTGTTCACGCATAAAAGGGCCGGGCATGCTGTCGAGCACCACCAGAACGGCATCGGCATCCTTGATTTTTTGATACCAGCGCTCATGATCTCGAATCCAGCGGGCCTCTAAACCGTGGCCAATGCAGAGAATAAGTTCTCGCTGACTGCCGGAGTTGGAGGTTAAAAGCTCCTGAATGGGGCGCACGTTCTCTTTAAGCAGGGGCAAATAAGTGTCTTCGGGGAGCCCCATACGGCGTGCCGCCTGTTGACAGCCTTCTCGATCCATCGGGATGTTACCAAAGAAGCGGCGGGGCCCAAAATGGGCAATTTGCAAGCCCTCGTTACGGGTTTCAAAACTGTGCCATTCGTAGCGTTTGTTGACCAGGTGCAGCACGTTATGCCAGAGGCAATAAGCCTGAGTACCACCACTTTGATACAAACCGTTACCGGGAATGTGCGCTGCCTGATAATCTGGACTGGCTAGCTGTCTGGCCAGACGCTGAATTTGTTCTTTGAGTCGATCCGCATGTTCAGCGGTTTGCACCAGTTCAGCCACCATACTGTCGAGACCAAAAATGCTGGAATTGGCCAGGGTCTGGTAATCCACAAAGTTGTTTTCAAGCACTTCCCGGGGGCCTATTTTATGTTCTTCAAACAAGCAGCGAGCGATACACAGAGCGAGTAAGCCTTCGCTGCCGGGACGAATCAATAAGAACTCACAGCGGGGGTGTTGTGCCAGCAGATATTTAGCACTTTCGTGCACCATATTGTCAATGACCCAGATGTGAGCGGTGGGATGTTGCGCCAGGCGCTCAAAGGCCACCGGCTGATGCACAAGACCGTTCCAACCGTTAAATAAGTAGAGGGGATTTTGCAGGGCAAGCACTTCTTCTAAGGTGTGACTGACGTTGTGGTGTAACAATTGCTGTCCGGCGGCCAGGGCTTCTGCGCCCCAGGTGCTGCTGCCGTACATATTGCGAATACCCAGCAGTCGTCCCGTTTCTTGCAGGGTAAAATGATCAAAAAGATCCAGGTCTCCATCGGCATAGACCAGGGTACGTCCGTAAGGAGGTCGGTGTGCTAAGAGTAAGTCTGCCAGTCGATTGGTGGCTTCTTCGGGAGTAATGGCGACCCGCCGACCGGTCACATCCAGCACACTGGGTGACTGCTGATAACCGAATAAGCTGTAATGTACGCCGCTGTCCAGACGCACGGGCAGCGGTGGAGGGCTGTCTAAAATCAGCTGCTGTTGCCGGACTTCCATCTGGGTTTTGTAAATGTCGAAGCGCTGGCCGGTCGCGGGCTGAGTTGCTGCAGGCCGCAGCATCACCGTCCAGGCGGCATCTTCATCATCTACCAGTTCCACCAGGCTGGCGTCGTCCATTAAACGGATGTCAGAATCCACCGTCAGTTGCCCTCGCTCTAAAAGGCCTTCAACTTCCATCCACTGTCCCCTGTGATAGGTACGCAGGAGATAATTTCCCGCGGTTAAACTCCAGCTTTCGGAGCGCAGGGTTTCTCTGTGGTGAGTAGTGGTGCCCCGTATGCCGCCCGCGCTATAAAAAGAGAATTGGTCAGGGGTCAAATGTTCCGGCGCCTGGAGCCAGGCGGGGTAGCGCTGAAGATCCTGTAAATGTCCCAGGTGGGGTAATGTAGGCAAATGTTGGGTTAAAACATCGATCAAAAGCGCGTCCTCCAGAGGGAAACATCTCCTTCAATTTAGCAATAAAGCAGGGGGCTGTAAAGACGGGGCGCTCTGCTCTTTCCCCTTACTCCTCTGTTAAAATGAAGCCAAACCTTAATAAAAGGAGAAGCAGGTCATGAAAATCAAAGACGCCGTACGTCTGGCTTTGCTCTATGCCCACAACCATCAACTGTTGCCTGGCGGTGTCTGGGGCCAGGATAATGAAGGGGTTGCCCCTGGTGCCAAGGGCGGTGTATTGGCCGAAACTCAGGGTCTGCCCTTTGCCCACAACACCATCTTGAACGAACGCTCCGCGGCCTGGTTGCCCTATGCGGGTGGTTTTTTAAAGCAGCCCGCGGTGGGCATTATGCAGTTTGCCGATTATCAGCACAATACCTACGATATTCTCAAAATGATTGGTGAAACCTGCTGGGCCAGCGGCGGCCGAGTCCCCATGCCTCTGGTGATTATGACCGCTTACGGTGCTCTGAATGGCAAGGGAGCCATGTACCACTCTCAGACCGTGGAAAACGAAATGGTAGGTTTGCCCGGATGGAAAGTGGTGTCGGTCTCAAACCCCAATGACGCAGCTGCGCTGCTGGTGGCCGCTCTCAAAGACCCCAATCCCGTCCATTTTATGTACCCCCGTGCCCACGCAGGATTTCCCACAGACTCTGCCACGGTGAAGGGATTGGCCCATCTGGAACTGCCCGGTTTTGAACTGTTACCCGGGGAAAAAGAACTGATGGAAACACCCGGAGAGCTCAATAAAAGTGCGTGGCTGGACTATCTCACTGCACCTGCGGATCAGCGGGACGGTAGCTGGGTGCAACGCTGGCCAGAAGGCTTGCGTATTCCTGAAGATCGTCTGGGCACAGCCCGGGTACGTCGTGAGGGCGATTATGGCGTGGTGTTTAGCCACGGTCGCCTGATGCCCATGGCCTGGCGTATGGCGGAAACCCTTTCCTTTTTAACGGGACACGAGCTGGCGGTGATGGATTTACGTACTCTGAAACCTGCACCGGTGGCGGATATGTTGCCATACATTGAAAAATGTCGGGGCCGGATGCTCTTTTTGAATGAGGCCACCGCCAAAAACAACTGGATGCGCACCCTCGCTTTTGAGCTGATCCAGCAACACGGCTGGTCTTTTGAAACCTTCCCGCAGGTTATTTCTGCCACGGACTCTCCCGTAGGACAGGCGCTGTCTATTGAGCAGCAAATCGTGCCCCAGGACGCAGGGGTTTTTGTGGGACTGTGTGAGTTCTTCAAACCGGAAACCGTCGAAAAGATGGCCCGCCAGTTGGGTCAGACCCTTGAGCGTAACGATAAAAACTGGTTTGAAAAGGCGGATCTGATGCGTCTGGCCGCCCCGGCTCTGGACCGTGCAAAAGCGGAAAGCCCGGCTTTCAAGACGCCCCGCAACCCGTTGCGACAACCTGCAAAATCCTCTGCAAAATCATAAACAAAAAAGGAAAAATCATGACTTATCAATATTTAGACATTCAACACAGTGATCGTGTAGCCACGGTGACCATTCAGCATCCTCCGGTAAACGCCCTGAGTCCTGCGGTGGTAACAGAACTGGGGCAGGCTTTTAAAGCCCTGGCAGAAAACGCTGATGTGGGCGCGGTGGTGCTTACGGGTGCGGGGCCTAAAATTTTTGTGGCCGGTGCGGATATCAAAGCCATGTCCCAGATGGACGCCGCCGCTGCTGAGCAACTGGCCCGTGATGGTCAGGCTGCCATTGACCAACTGGCCAGTATGCCCAAGCTCACCATTTGCGCTATGAACGGCCTCGCCCTTGGCGGGGGACTGGAGCTGGCCATGGCCTGCGATCTGCGCCTGGCCGCAGAACATGCCAAAATGGGGCAGCCTGAAATTAATCTGGGCATTATTCCCGGTTTTGGGGGCACCCAGCGTCTTCCCCGCATTGTGGGCGTGGGCCGTGCTATGGAAATGTTAATTAACGGTGACCCGATTTCGGCCTCACAGGCTAAAACTTATGGCCTGGTGAACGAGGTATACGCCGCCGATGAGTTGTTGCCTGCAGCCATGGGTATGGCTAAAAAAGCCGCGGCCCAGGCACCTGTGGCTGTGAAATTGATCAAACAGGCGGTTTACGAAGGATTAAGTGGAACCCTTGCAGCCGGTCTTGATCACGAGGCCAAAGCTTTTCATGAAGTGTTTACCACCGAAGACAAAAGTGAAGGCATTGCGGCCTTTGTAGAAAAACGCAAGGCCGAATTTAAAGGCCGCTAGGGGCTTTCCAGGCGGTCATGAGTCGAGAAAAACGTCGACGAGTTTTAATGCCCTGCTTTAACTCCTCCGGCGTGTACTCCCGATTCTGGCCGTTTTCGCTCTGGGGATCTTGTACCACAATGTTGCCGTTGGGTTTCACTTCTGTGACCACCACATAATGTCCCTGACTACCGGTTTCTAAGTTGGAGGTGAGTAAAATCATTTGTTTGCCCTCTGCAAGTCCCTGGCGCATGTCTTCAATGAGCTGATCGGTTTCTTTAGAACCATAGCTTTCGGTATGGGTTTCCACCGTGATGCCCTGATCGGCCAGCGTGTTTTTCAGGCCCCGCTCCAGCTGCCCGCCGTCAAGACCGTAAGTCCCGGGGCGGTTTCCGGTAATGGCGCTGGCGTTTTTGCGAATTTGCTGCATGGTGGGGGCTTCGCCTCCAAAGCGGCTCACCAACATGGCAATGGAAGCCGGTCCACAGTTGCCCTGCGCTTCCATGGGCGTACCGTGTTCGCCAATTTCCCCTCCCTGATAGACAAACGTACCCTGGGGGCGAGGGCTGAAATCACGATCCACATAGGTGCTTTCGGGCTCCCGGATTCGCGCGAGGGTTTTTGCTTCGGTATCGGGGCCGTAGGCGTTATCTACACCAATCCCCTGACCGGTATCTGCATCAATAGCGGACTTCTGAATGAAGGTTTGCAGTTTGTGAACCGCGTTGGCATTGCGGTTTTGTACCAGGGTCTTGATTTCTTCGAGCTGGTCAATGGCGTGCTGGGCCCGCAAAATATTGTTAATATCTGTGTTGTCAAAACGGCCCCGTGTTCCTAGATTAGATAATAGCTCCGCATGTTTTGATTTAGCCTGTTCCAGTTGGCCATCCACTTCTGTTTCCAGGGCTTTAAAACGTGCTTCCAGTTCTTCACCTTTAATCACACCGGTCAACGGCTCATCGAGAGATACCTCAATTTCTCCTGTAGGAAATTCTGCGTCCACGGGATCAAAATCCGAAGCCGAGCGGGCTCTGACCTCAGCGCTGTCTGCTACCGTTTCGCCAGCAGGTGCTGTGACTTCTGCATTTGTGGCGTCAGCAGATGGGGCAGTGGGAATTCCAGCGGGAAACGTGAGGGGGGCTGTGGTAGCACGAGAAATGTTCATACGGACTCCAGAAGCATATTTTCTTTATTGTATCGTTTTTTGGAAAAAAAATCAGCAATCAGGGTATTTATAAGCGGAGTGTTTTGAGCCATTCCACCATGAGATCAGACAGCTCCTGCGCCATATGGCCTTCGATGTAAGGGCTGTGGGTAAAATGAGTGGGTTCTATTACGGTGTTCTTTGCCGTAGACTGAAGCGGCTGTTTAAAATACTGCACCTCTTCTGGAAAGATACGGTCATTTTTGCCCCAGATTAACAACACGGGCATGGGCAATTGTGCAAGACGCTCTGGAGGAATAATGGTTTCCAGAGGTCTTAGTTTCGGCATTAAAGCTTTAAGATTGGGGGTGCTAAAGCGTGCGCCGAGCAGACTGCCGAGCAGTTGTGAATCTGCCGGAGGTTTATTGAACAGCAACGGCACCATTTTGTGGGGCGCGTGTTGGCTATAGTCTAAAAAGATTTTGCTCAGGTGGGCCGACTGCGCCGCGTTTTCTTTGGCACCAGCCGGAGACACCAGAATCAGAGCTTTGACATCTTCAGGGTATTGACTGGCATAATTGATGGCGGTCCAACCGCCCAGCGAATTTCCCCATAGCACCACAGGTTCTTTGTTTTGCTGAATTAATGTGTGCAGGGCTCCAAAAAATTCTTGCTGAATATCTGGTAACGAACGTTCCTGAATCTTAATGCTGGTGAGGCCGTGGGCCGCCAGATCCACTGCTGTAACGCTCTTGACCTGAGAGCGCAGGGGCTGCATAATCGGGTACAAATCCACGCTCTGAGAGCCCATTCCGTGGAGCATCACCAGACGATGTTTTTTTCCCTGACCTGTTGCTGACAGACTGTGAACTTCCTGGTGGTGTGAGGTGGGGGTGTAATGGTGTTGATAACCACTCCAACCCGCTACGAGGTGGGTCAGGTAAAAAATAAGGCCAAACAGAATTTGCGTCATGGGCTTCAGCCTACCAGCATTGCCTTCTGACCGCAAATATTATAAAGTACACAAGAATACTTTTGAGGAGCTCACCATGAAAAAAATATGTCTCGCTGCGCTGCTGGCGCTTATGTCTGCTTGTACTGTCAACGTCAACAACGGCACTGCACCCGATGGTAATACTATGGATAACAATAGTGCCACAAATACGGGCGACACCACGCCCTCTGCTGATCCTGGCGACGGTTTTGACGCCACCACAGGTTTGAATGAACAAATGACCTTACTTCTGGATCGTCGTGACAGCAAACAGTACCCCGTGACAAAAATCGGGGACCAGTTCTGGATGGCTCAGAATCTGGCCTATGATGTGGAGGGCAGTCGTTCTTTTGGTTTAGAAGATCCTCGTGCCGGGTTTGCTTATGCCTGGACCGAAGTGATGAACGGTGCTGCTTCTAGTGAAGCGTCTCCTAGCGGTGTGCAGGGTATTTGTCCAGCGGGTTGGCACGTGCCTTCCGACAAGGAGTGGATGGTCATGGAACAGGCCCTGGGCATGACCGCAGAACAAGCCAATGCTTCAGGAACCTCAGAGCAGCGAGGCGAAGGCTTTGGTGACCGACTCAAGGCCAGTGATACATGGTCAGAGGGAGCCGGGAACAACACTACCGGCTTCAATGCCCTTGCTGTAGGTTATGTGGACGGTGCAACTGCCAATGTTGGATTTTCTTCCACATTCTGGACGTCTACAGGGCGTATTAATCCCAATCCCAATATTTCGGAAGCGTGGTATCGTTCCCTTAACAGTGACGATTCTGCGATAGAGCGCCGCTTCGGTTTACAGGGTGTACGGTATGGCGTGCGCTGTGTTTTAGACTGATCCGTTTTTTATAAATTTGCAACCCCTGATCTTTCATGTGAAAGATCAGGGGTTTGCTTTGTTTGGTTTCAATTTGTCAGTATTGGAACTTTTATTTGCTTATTTCGTCATGTTAACTTAATAAATTAGCGAAACAAAGAGGTTTATATGCCGAAATCAAAACAATTTTTGTCTATGTCATGGGTTTTAGGGCTTTCTTTAGTATACGGTTGCTCTACACCAGTACCTCAACCTGTGGTTAATCCTTCTGTTAGTCCAGTTCCGACCACTTCACCGGAGCCCATACCCACTCCAATATCTACTCCGCTTCCTTCTCCTACAGCTGTCTCCCGATTTCATTTGAATGCTGAACAAGTGGAAGCCATTAAAAACAGTCCTTTAACTACGGCAAATAACATCTTTAGCTGGAATCTTTTTTCACAAATCTTTGAAAGTGACCCCACAGGGAATCATTTTATTTCTGGTTTGAGCGCTACCCTTGCATTACAAATGGTTCTTGCGGGTACTGAGGGAGAATCTCGTGATGAAATGCTAAAACTTCTGGCTCTTGAGGATATTTCCAGAGAACAACTTACGGAAGATATTCCTCTGTTTATGCAACGGTTGACGCAAAACCCTGAGGTACGTCTTGATATTGCCAATAGCCTTTGGTCTGGTGAGTCTTATCCCCTTAACCCGGATTGGGTAAATTTTTTACAAACTCAGTTTAAGGCGGATGCTGAACAGATTGATTTCACGAACTCTGTAGAATTAGAGCGAACCAATCAGTGGGTGGAACAAAAAACACGGGGAAAGATCACTAAAATCATTCCGAATCCTTACCCTGATGCCTCCAGCGTGATTTTTATTCTGATGAACGCTATTTATTTTAAGGGAGACTGGTCGTATGAATTCGACCCTCTGGAAACTCGGGAACGCCCCTTCTTTGTAAAGGCTGACAAACAAGTGTCGGTGCAAATGATGCGTCAGTTCAACGAATTTCGTTACCGCACGCCTGATTTCAAATTTCCTCATCAGTCTGTGGCATTACCTTATGGTGAAAATGAATCACTGAAGATGTACGTGTTTTTACCCAGCGCCGACAAGTCTCTAACGGATTTAATGTCTGACCTTAAAAGTACAACTCTTGAGAAGATATTGCCTGAATTTTACGCGGAGCGTGGTAGCCTGCGTTTACCAAAATTCAAAATGGAAAAAGAAATACTGCTTAATAACGTTTTAACTCAGATGGGGGCACAAAAAACTCTGGCTCCACATACTGATTTTAAAGGACTCTTAAACCCGGGCGAGGCAGAGATGAACCGCATTATTCATAAAACGTTTGTGGAAGTGAACGAAAAGGGTACAGAAGCCGCAGCGGTTACAGCGATAACATTTTATCCTACACCGAGTTCATTGCCTATGCGCACCATGGATATGAACGTCAATCGTCCGTTTTTGTTTTTGATTCGCGATGAAGCCACCTCGCAAATCTTGTTTATGGGCAGCGTCAATAACCCCAATTCTGACTCCTGAAAACAGATTTGCAAAGAGTTAGATTTTTATCAGGGAACTTTTTATTTACTTTTTCGTCATTATGTATTGATAAAATAGTAAATAAAAGGGGTTTGTAATGCCAAAATCAAAACAATTCTTATCCACATCCTGGATGTTGGGACTATCTCTGGTGTACGGGTGTTCGACACCTGTCCCTTCACCTCAGCCAGTGGTAAATCCTTCGGTCATACCTGAGCCTGTTTCTTCTGTTTCACCTGCTCCTATCCCTGCTCCAACGGCGACACCCACACCCCCCCCCATTCCCACACCCACGCCAGAGCCTGAATTTTGGTTGAGTGCTGAACAAC
>CAYFGW010000208.1:0-9320 GCA_964342365.1 uncultured Candidatus Sericytochromatia bacterium
CGGAGAAAACGGAGAACAGGAAGTGCACGCTTCTTCCCAGCACCCCACCGAAACCCAGCATCTGGTGGCAGAAGCTCTGGGGCTGAGTCAGCATCAGGTGATTTGTATTGTCAAACGTATGGGCGGCGGCTTTGGCGGAAAAGAGTCCCAGGCAGCTCCCTTTGCGGCCTACGCGGGGCTGGTGGCTCACAAACTTCAGCGTCCGGCGCGCCTGATTTTGAGTAAAGACGACGATATGGAAATGACCGGCAAGCGCCACCCTTTTGAGACGGACTATCGCATTGGTTTTGACGACAACGGTCAGATTCTGGCGGCAGAAATTCTGCTCTTTTCTGACGGGGGTGCTTTCGCGGATCTTTCCACTTCGGTGCTGGAGCGGGCCATGTTGCACGCAGACAACGCCTATTATTTGCCCGTGGCCAATATCAAAGGGCGTATCTGTCGCACCAATACACCGCCCAATACCGCTTTCAGAGGCTTTGGTGGTCCTCAGGGTGTGGCAGTGATTGAACATCTCATGGAAGACATTGCCATTTACCTCAAAAAGGACGCTTACGATGTGCGTCGGCTGAACTGTTATCAGGGGGAACGCAATGCGGCACCCTATGGTCAGGTGATTGAAGACAATGTGCTCCCGGATATTTTCGATCGTCTCCGGGAAACGTCTGAGTACAATCAACGCCGGGAGGCCGTCACGGAATTTAACAGCAGTTCCAAAACCCAGATCAAGGGGCTGGCTATGACCGCTGTGAAGTTTGGTATTGCCTTTACCACCCGCTTTTTGAATCAGGGGAATGCGCTGGTGAATATTCACAGAGACGGCACCATTCAGGTGTCCACCGGTGCCACCGAAATGGGGCAAGGCGTGAATACCAAAATTCGTCAAATTGTGGCGGACAGCTTTACCATTGCCCCTGAACACGTGATTGTCCTGTCCACATCTACTGCTCGCAACCACAATACCTCGCCCACTGCGGCCTCCAGCGGCACTGATATCAACGGGGCTGCGGCGGTGATTGCCTGTGAAGAACTTCTGGGTCGCCTGAAAAGTTGTGTGGCCTACCACTTCGATCATCCCGATCGCGATCCTATGGAAGAAATTGAAATTCCTGAGATTATCACCGACAATGTGCCTGAGCATATTGAACTCAAAGATGGCGTCTTTTCACACACCCAACGGGATCAGAGCATGACCTTTGCCGAGGCGGTGAATTTAACGTATCTCAACCGCATTTCTCTCAGCGGCTACGGTTTTTATAAAACCCCCGGCATTGGTTTTAATAAAGAAAAGGGTGAAGGCCATCCGTTTCTCTATTACACCAATGGTGCGGCCGTCAGCGAAGTGCTCATTGATCGCTTTACGGGCGAAATGAAGGTGTTGCGCAGCGATATCCTCATGGATCTCGGACGCCCCATCAATGCTGCCATTGACTATGGTCAGGTGTCCGGCGCCTTTGTGCAGGGCATGGGCTGGGTAACCTCTGAAAATCTGATGTATACCCCCGAGGGGCATTTACAGTCCCATTCTCCCACCACCTACAAAATTCCCAATATTCAGGACACGCCCAGAGTGTTCAATATTGACCTGATTCAAAACCAGGAGCATAAAAACGTCAGAGGCAGCAAGGCCGTGGGTGAACCCCCGCTTCTGCTGGGCCTTTCGGTATGGGCGGCGGTGAAAAACGCTCTGAGCTATCGCACGGAAGACTTTGAACACGGGTTGCCGGGGCTTAAGATTCCTGCCAGTGCGGAGCAAATTCTAATGACTCTGGCCTGTGCGGAAGCCAAAGCGCCTGTGGGGGCTGGTGCCACTGATCATTCTGACCACCCATGACCAGCTTTCTCGGACCCATTGGTACCGCTGTTCCCACCTTTGACTATGGGCAAATGGACTTGTTTGCGGCCATGCAGCAGCGTCTGCCACTGGCCCGGAAGCAGGAAAAGGCGCTGCGGGGGCTGTACAAGCACAGCGGCATCAATACCCGTTATAGCGTACTGCCCGATTTCAAAGAAGACAATGCGGATCCTTTGCTGTATGGACGCAATCAGGATTTTCCGCCGCTCTCTGAACGCATGGCCTGTTATTTAGAGCAGGTGTTGCCGCTGGCTCTACAGGCGGTGAAGGACACCGGCGAGCCTGTGGATGATCTGACTCATTTGATCGCCGTCAGCTGTACCGGTCTGGCGGCTCCCGGTCTGGATTTAATGTTGCTCAAAGCGTTGAATCTACCGGCTCACGTGCATCGCACCTGCGTACACTATATGGGCTGCTATGCGGCCCTGCACGCGCTGAAACAGGCGGACGCCATTTGTCGGGCGGATCCCGACTCCCGGGTGCTGGTGGTGTGTGTGGAACTGTGTACCCTGCATTTTCAGCAGGACACCTCCTGGGATCATCTCACCTCAAGTTTGTTGTTTGCAGATGGTGCCGCGGCGGTGGTGGTGAGCGGGACTGCGGCACTTCCTAGACTGGCACTCAAAAGTTTTTACAGCGAAGTGGCCCTTGAAGGATGGGATGAAATGGCCTGGCACCCCGATGAAAAAGGGTTTTTAATGCGTCTGGGTCGCGGAGTGCCCTTTATGTTACAGGAGTCCGCCGAACCTCTTTTGCAAAACGCGCTGGCCCGTCACGGCCATCCCACGGATATTGCCGAATGGGCCATTCACCCCGGTGGACGACTGATTCTGGATTTGCTCATCAAAACCCTGAATTTGCCTGAAAACGCCTTCTGGGCCTCCCGTCAGGTGCTGGCCAATTATGGCAATATGTCCTCGCCCACGGTGCTTTTTGTGCTGCAAGCCATTCAGGAAAAATTGCTAAAAACCCGTAGCGCCGCCACCGATGTGTTTGCGGCAGCTTTTGGGCCGGGGCTCACCATGGAAACCGCTCTGCTGCGTTGGAATACTGAGGGACTTTGATGTCCACCCGCATGCGCCCGTTGCCTTTAAGTCCTCCGCGCTGGTTAAGGACACCGCCTCATGCTCTACAACAACGCTCCTTTGAACCTGAGCTATTAGACGCTGAAGATATTGATCGCGAAGCGCTCTGGCAAAACCTGAGGGAGCTGGAGCTGATCAATCACCGGCTCGGCGGATATGCGCCCACCCTTAAAGGATTGTCCGCACTGATGGCGGGGGCAGAACGCAGTCGCTGTTGGCACATTCTGGACGTGGGCTGTGGGGGCGGTGATACTCTGGCCGTGATTGCGGACTGGGCAAAGGCCAAACAGATTCGCGTCAAACTGAGCGGTGTGGATTTATTGCCCGATTGTATTGCTTATGCAAAAGCCCATCAGGCTCATCACGACATTGCGTGGCATGCCTGCGCTTATGAGGAGTATGGGTTAGACGATACAGACACGCCCGACATTATTATTTCCTCTCTTTTTTGCCATCATCTGGATACCGCGCAGTTTCAGCATTTTCTACGCTGGACCAAAACGAGTGCTCGTCTGGGGTTTGTCATTAACGATTTACACCGCCATCCGCTGGCCTACTACGGTATTGGCGTCTTGACCCACTTGCTTTCTCGGTCCGAGTTGGTGAAAAATGATGCGGCTCTGTCGGTGTGGCGCGGCTTTTCACGACAGGAGTTGCGCACTGCGCTGGCACAGGCGGGGCTGCGCGCGCAAATTCACTGGGACTGGGCCTTTCGCTGGCGCGTGATGGGTTTAATATAGGGGGGCACATCAGGTGACACGTACAGACTTTGATGTGGCCATTCTGGGCGGCGGCCTTGCCGGGCTAAGTTTGAGCATTTTGCTTGCACAGCAAGGGCTACACGTGGCGGTGTTTGAACAGAAGACCTATCCCTTTCATCGGGTATGCGGCGAGTATGTGGCCATGGAATCCTGGGACTTTTTACAGCGTCTGGGTTTGAATTTGGCTAAGCAGCGCCTACCTCGCATTACCCGATTACAGGTAACCACACCCACACAGAGTCTTGAGAGTCCCCTGGCGCCGGGAGGCTTTGGCATCAGCCGTTATCAATTGGATTGGCAATTGGCAGCAGCGGCTCGTGAAGCGGGGGTGCAGCTTTATACCGGCACGCGCGTGCAAAGTATCACGACCTCCAAAACCGTTCATACTTCCGCCGGTGTTTTTCGGGCGCGTTTGCTCTGCGGGGCCTTTGGGAAACACAGCAATCTGGACACTCAACTGCGGCCTGAGCAGTTGCCGCCTCAGACCGGGGAGCCCACTTTTGTGGGCATCAAATACCATCTCAACACCCGTTTCCCCAAAGATTTAATTGCCCTGCATAATTTTGCGGGAGGGTACTGCGGGATTTCTACCATTGAAGCAGAGCGGGTCTGTTGTTGTTATCTGGTGTCTCAGGAGACGTTGACAAAAGCGGGCGGTGTGGCGGCCTTAGAAGACCAGATACTGTCACAGAATCCGTATCTGGCCTCTATCTTTGCGCACGCTACTTTTTGTTGGGACAAACCCCAGGCCATTGCCCAGGTGTACTTTTCGCCACGACGGCCGTTACCTGGTGCGTTTCCTCTGGGAGATGCGGCGGGCCTGATTCCACCGCTGTGTGGCAACGGCATGAGCATGGCCTTTCGTTCGGCAGATTTATTGGCGCCCCTGGTGTGTGGGGTGTTATCCGGTACACAGACCGAATCAGAGGCTTTGCAGCGATACGCGCACCTGTGGCAGAATACCTTTGGTCAGCGCATGATGACCGGGCGTTTTCTGCAAAAGCACTTTGGCCATCTCTGGCCCATTAACAGTTTATTGAACCTTTTACGCCCCGTTCCCCGGCTGCGGGCAGCGCTGATTGCTCGCACCCACGGCGCACCCTTTTAAGGAGTCTTTGAGTTATGAAAAAACGCTATTATCTGGCGGGATTACTGGCGGCCTCGGCGCTTTTTTCTTGCGCTGCCCTGGAACGGCCCGATCTGTCTCAGTACGCTCGGTATCGCTTTGAAACCCCCGTTAAATCCAGTGCGACCCAGAAATCGGTTGCGGTTACCGCCCCACAGAAAATGGAAGTGACCTTTCTGGGCACCAGTACCCTTTATTTTAACGATGGCAAAACCGGTGTACTGGTGGACGGCTTTTTTACCCGGCCCGGCAACCTCTGGCAACTGCTCTTTGGCGAAATTCAGAGCGATCATGCAAAAGTCGCCGATTATCTACAGCGACTGAACATCAAACAACTGGACGCTATTCCCGTCTTTCATTCCCATTATGACCATGCCATGGACAGTGCCGAAATCGCGCGCCTCACCGGTGCCACGGTACTGGGCTCAGAATCCACGGCCCAGATTGCCCGGGGCGAAAACTTGCCCGAGGCACAAATCCAGGTGACAAAACCCTATGAATCTTATCGCTTTGGAGATTTTACCCTGACACTCATTCCTTCTAAACACGTGCCTCTGCCCGGCATTGTGAATCTGACCGGTATGATGGGAGACGTGGATAAGCCCCTCAAGCAACCCGCCTCACTCTTTGCCTTTGCTGAAGGAGAAACCTACGCCATTCACATTGCGCATCCGCTGGGCAATAGCATGGTGCACAGTGGCGCTTTTTTGCCCGGTGAACTCAAAGGCAAGTACCCCGTGGATACGCTTTTTCAATGTACGCCGGGCTTGCAAAAGCTGGCGCCTGAGGTGCAGCAGCAGTACCTGAAAGAAATTATTCTTGAAACCGGCGTTAAGCGCATTGTGCCTGTGCACTGGGATGATTTTACCCATTCCCTCGATGAGTCACTGGTGCCTCTGCCCAGAGGTGCTGAAGACATGGAAGCTGCCATGAACTTTCTGATTGAAGAAAGCACGCCGCGAGGCATAGAAATTGGCTTTTTGCCCACTTGGCAACCGCGGGTGATTTATTCACGCTAACTTAAGAAAGTTTAAGGTAACTTTTAGCTGCTTTTTCTGCAGATCCCCTACGATAAAAGTAGTACAGCATGGAGTTTGAAGGGGTAAACCTATGAAAAAAGTAATAACAGTTGTTACGGCCTCATTTCTGGCAGGAGCCTCCCTTCTGACGGGCTGCCAAAACTTGCCTTCGCCTTCTCAGACGGTCGCTGTACCCGCAGTGTCTACTCCTGCCTTTATTCGCCCCACCTCTACGGCTCCAACTTCTGTACTCACAAAAACTGAAGTGCCTCAGCTTTTGAGCTTGACCCGTTCTGCGACAGAGGCCATGAAGGAAAATCCGAAAGCCAGACAAATCACAGTGCGTCAACAATTCTCTGTGCAGTCTGTAACAGAGCAAAACTCTCCTGAACAAAGTCTCTATCACTCGGTGTTCTTACGACTCTTTGACGATGATAAAAGTAATGGTCGCAACACAGTCTCGGGTCGCCTGATCCTGCCCGAAGGCGTTAAGCTGGTGGGCCTGATTGCCGACAGAGATTCAAAAATTCCCAATACCCTGGTGGGGGACGTTAATTTTTCACCCGCTGAAGCCGAAGCACTGAATCAGGCGGCTTCGCGCAAATTTGAGTCCAATCAGGACACTTATACCTTTGTAGATGCCCATACGCTGGATTTTAGTATGCTGGTGACTCACGGGGCCGATGATTTGCGTCTGATTCTGGATTATGGCCCCCGGCCCGCTGCGGATCTGGTGATGCGTGTGGTGCTGGACGAAGCGGCCACCACCGAACCCGGTATTGTGGTGGGACGCGATGCTCAGGAAGTGTGGGAGCGAGATATTCCCCTTACGGATGCACAAGGTCAGATTATTACCGACGCCGAAAAAACCTTTGTAACCCCCGCGAGCAATGTGGATCTCATTCTCTGGCGCGAAGGCACAGCCTCCTCGGAAGCCGTTCCTGACACTGTTCTGGAATTACACCCTGACCCTGCACCCGTTCCCACACCGGTTCCGACTCCCGCCCCCACGGCTTCTTCTTCTGCACCGCCCTGTGCCACGGGTACCGTCAGCCCTCAGGTGCCTATTGCTCCTACCTTCTTGCTTAATCAAAATTTTGATACCGTCAATGACCCTGAATTTGCCAACATTGTGGCCAATCCCGTGAGCCGTTTTGGCCGCTGGATTCAGTGGGGTGCTGATTATTACCCTGAAGTGGGCGGTGTACAAATTCATAACCCCGGTCCCGGGCTTGGAGATCGCGATTATTACCAGGAGTATGTGCAGGAAAGACCTAATCTGTTAGAAAGCGGTATTTACCAGCGCTTTTCTCTGGTGGATGCAGAAGGAAATTACACGTATACACCGGGCGATAAACTATTGGCCAAGTTTGATGTGGATCCTCAGTTTACTCACGAGCACAGTGATTCAGATATTGGCTTGATTTTGACCAATACCTGTACCGGAGAAGCGGTGGCCGCCTATGGCAGGCCCGTGCGTGGTCCGGGGGCCCGCCGTCATGAAATTCAGGTAGAGCTCGACATCCCTGCGGGCATGACGGAACTGGCGGTGTCGCTGCTGGCTTATCTGGGGGAAAATGAAGCGGGTACGGCGCAGTTCAAAAGCGTGAGCGTGGAGCAAATTCCGCAAAATTTTTATACGGAAACACCGCTGTACACAGACAGTATTGAATCTGGTGTGTCTACAGATTTTGGTCCCAACAGCCCCGCTGTGGAAGCGGAATTCGGGTATGATTTTTACGTGCTACCCCTTGCTGAAGGCAGCACAGACTTTGCCACCACGGCGCACAATCCGGGCCAGACCACGGGCGAAGTGGGCGGCCTCGTCAAGCAGGTGGAACTGGGAAGCTATGCCCCCGGTGACCTGGTCACTGCGAGCATGTATGCTGCCACCACGTTTTCTTCACCAGAAAGTTTTGCGCAGCTGAAGTTAGAGTTTTACGATGCTGAAAATACCTTACTTGGTGAAGCAGTCAGCACGACCCTGACCGCTTATCATTATGAGCATTTGACCATAGATCGCATGGAGATTCCCGCAGGAGCCACCTCAGTGAAGTTTGTTCCACTGGTCTCTCTGGGAGCCGGAGAAACCTCTTCATTACTGATAGATGATTTTGTGCTCAGCCGCGTACAGCCTACCCCGTAATCTCCGCCACGCCGCCTTCAAAGCAAGGAGCGTTCTGGGGTGGGCCCTTGCGAATTTCTCTTGCGGTGTGGCGCAAGGCCGTGCGTACACCTTCCTCAATGACCGGATGGTAAAAGGGCATTCTGAGCATTTGATCAATGGTGAGATCCTGCTGATGAGCCCACGCCAGCAAATGGGCCAGATGTTCGGCGCGGGGCCCAAACATTTCGGCACCCAGAAAGCGTCCGGTGATGTAGTCGGCGTAAATCCGTAAAATGCCGTGATTTTCCAGCATGACCCGACTGCGTCCCTGATTGTGAAAAGAGACCTCGCCCACGGCGGTGCACTCTTCTGATAAAGAGGCAAAGGAGCGGCCCACCGTGGCAATTTGAGGGTGGCTAAAAACAATGCTCAGCGGAGTTCTCCGTTTTCCGGGCCGCGTATAGGGGTGAAAAATCGCGTTGTAGGCGGCGATTTTGCCTTCGTCTACCGCTTCATGGAGCAGGGGCCGGTTCATATTCACGTCTCCTGCCAGGTAAATGGGCAAGCCCCTGAGTTGAAGGGTGTTGGGATCAAATTCTGGCATGCCCCGTGGGTTCAGAGCAATGCCCGTATTTTCCAGGGTGAGTTGCTGTACATTCGGGCGACGTCCCGTGGCTACCAGTACATAGTCAAAACTTTCGCTGACTTCCTGACCCTGTTTGAGATAGGTGATACTGACCTGATCGCCTTCCTTTGTCAGATGCTGTACTTTTGCATCTGAATCAAAGGCAAAGTCTGAAGCAAAGAAAGTCTCTGCTTGATCTCGTACCACAGGGTCTGTCAGGGTCGCAATACGCCCTCCGAGGCCAAATAAATGGACGCGCACTCCCAGTGCGCTCAGGGCCTGACCCAGTTCCAGTCCGATAACGCCGGCTCCAAACACCGCCACTGAATCGGGTAAGTCATCCCAGTTGAAGACATCGTCATTCACCACCAGACGATCCCCCAGGTCTTGAAACATCTCTGGCACAAAAGGACTGGATCCGGTGGCAATAATGGTGGCGTTGGCGTGAAGGTCACCGTGTCCTTCTATTCGTAAGGTGTTGGCGTCCAGAAAGTGGGCATAGCCATGAATGCGGTCTGCTTCGTCAAAGTCCATCACGTCTTCCACCACGAACCCCACAAAGCGATCCCGTTCAGATTTTAAGCGTTTCATGACTGCTTTGCCGTCAATTTGAATGTCTGTGGCGGAAACCCCCAGGGCGGGAGAGCGGCGCATCTGGCGAGCCGATTCCGCAGCGGCAATGAGCAGTTTGCTGGGCATGCAGCCCACCCGCGCACAGGTGGTGCCGTAGCTTCCTCCCTCA
>CAYFGW010000209.1:0-9233 GCA_964342365.1 uncultured Candidatus Sericytochromatia bacterium
CATCAACACTTCACACGTTGAGTATGAAACCGAAGGTCGTCACTATGCACACGTAGACTGTCCCGGTCACGCTGACTATGTTAAAAACATGATCACCGGCGCAGCCCAAATGGACGGAGCCATCCTGGTAGTATCTGCTGCTGATGGTCCTATGCCTCAAACCCGTGAGCACATCCTCTTAGCACGTCAGGTTGGTGTTCCTTACATCACCTGTTTCTTGAACAAAACCGACCAGGTTGACGACGAAGAACTGATCGAACTGGTTGAAATGGAACTGCGTGAACTGCTTTCTGAGTATGACTTCCCCGGTGATGATATCCCCATCGCTGCTGGATCTGCTTTCAAAGCTGTAGAGCAAATGATTGCTAACCCCGGAACCGCTCGCGGAGACAATGAGTGGGTTGACAAAATCTGGGCTCTCATGGACAACGTAGACAGCTACATTCCCGATCCTGAGCGTGAAACCGACAAGCCAGCCCTGATGGCTGTAGAAGACGTTTTCACCATCACCGGTCGTGGTACCGTTGCTACCGGTCGTATCGAGCGTGGTGTCATCAAAGTAGGTGAAGAAGTTGAAATCGTTGGTATCAACGAAACCAAGAAAACCACCGTTACCGGTGTTGAAATGTTCCGTAAAACCCTCGATCAGGGTCAAGCGGGCGACAACGTAGGTATCCTTCTGCGTGGTGTAAACAAAGATGGTATCGAGCGTGGTCAAGTTATTGCCAAGCCTGGTTCTATCAACCCTCACAACCACTTCGAAGGTGAAGTATATGTACTGAAAAAAGAAGAAGGCGGACGTCACACTCCTTTCTTCACCGGCTATCGCCCTCAGTTCTATGTACGTACCACCGACGTAACTGGTCAAGCCATTCTGCCTGACGGTGTTGAAATGGTAATGCCTGGTGACAACATCAAAATGACTGTAAAGCTCCAGAAGCCAGTAGCTATCGAAAAAGGTATGCGCTTCGCGATTCGCGAAGGTGGCCGTACCGTTGGTAGTGGTGTCGTCAGTAACATTCTGGAAGACATTAAAGAAGAAGATTAGGATAAGTTAGTATGGCAGGTCAAAAAATTAGAATCAGGCTCAAGTCCTACGATCATGGTTTACTTGATGAATCAGCTCGTCGCATCGTAGAAACCGCTAAACGTACGGGAGCCAATGTATCGGGACCCGTTCCACTTCCCATGAGAAAGCACGTCTATTGTGTACTGCGTTCTCCCCACGTGGATAAAAAGTCTCGTGAGCATTTTGAAATCCGCACCTATAAACGGTTGCTCGATATTCTTGAACCCTCAACCAAAACGGTTGATGCACTGATGCATATTGATCTGCCTGCTGGCGTCGATATTGAAGTTAAGCTATAAAGGAGACATTCCCATGAGTACCACAGTTGGACTGCTTGGAACGAAAATTGGGATGACTCAAGTCTTCGACGAAGACGGAAACAGCGTGCCGGTAACTGTTGTACAGGCCGGCCCCTGTCCCGTTATTCAGGTAAAGACACCTGAAAAAGACGGTTATACCGCCCTTCAGGTCGGTTATGAGTCAATCGCAAAACATAAGTTGAACAAGCCCATGCAAGGGCATTACAATAAGTCTGGTGTTCAGCCCACCCGCCGCCTCGTAGAATTTCGCGTGGCGAGTGCAGACAATCACGAAGTCGGTAACGAACTTACCGTTAGCCAGTTTAACGCTGGTGATAAAATTGATGTTCAAGGACGTCCCATCGGCAAAGGCTTTATGGGCTCAGTAAAACGTCACGGATTTGCCAGAGGTCTCATGACCCACGGTTCTAAATCCCACCGTGGTCCTGGTTCTATTGGCGCAGGTACAACACCCAGTCGTGTTTACCGTGGCACCAAAATGGCCGGTCGTAAGCCCAATCGTGTAAGCACCGTTCAAAAGCTCCAGATCGTATCTGTAGATGCTGAACGCAACCTTTTACTGATTAAAGGTTCTACCCCCGGTTCTAACGGCACCGTCCTGAAAATCACTCCTTCAGGAAAGGTAAAGTAAGATGGCTACATTAAAAGCATACGAAATGGACAGCGTTGAAGCGTCCGATAAGGTATGGGCTGCAGACGTCAATGTAGATTTAATGCAAATGGCAGCAGTTCGTCAATTGAACAACGCACGCCAGGGCAATGCGTCTACCAAAACCCGTACGGAAGTACGCGGTGGCGGTCGTAAACCCTGGAAACAAAAAGGAACGGGTCGCGCTCGCGCAGGCAGCAACACCTCTTCTATTTGGCGTGGGGGCGGTATCATCTTTGGACCCAAACCTCGCAGCTTCAGAACTTCAATCAATCGCAAAATGTCAGCAGGCGCTGTTGCATCTGCATTAAGTTCCAAGCGTGAACAGGTTACTGTTATCGCGCAGGAGCAACTGAACGTAAATAAGACCAAAGCGTTTGTTGCACTTCTTAACAAGGTGGGCATCGAAAAGAACCAGAAGGTTCTCGTTCTGGCCGACCACAGTGAAGGTCTTTTCCTGGCAAGTCGCAATTTGCGTCACGTCAGCGTCATCAACCCCATGAACGTGGGTGTTGTAGACATTCTCAAAAACGATCACATTCTTGTGACCGAAGGTGCACTCTCCGCTTTAGAAGGGAGACTTGCATAATGGACGCATATGATATCGTAAAATATCCTCTGGTAACAGAAAAATCCACCGAGCTTGGCGCTAACAATCAATACGTATTTGAAGTTAGTACCCAGTCTAATAAAGTTGAAATTGCAAAAGCAGTTAGCGAAATCTTTAAAGTCGAAGTTGACAAGGTTCGCACCATCAATCTTAAAGCTGAAGGCCGCCCTTTCGGTAGCCGTGCTCGCAAGCGCAAAGCGCGTAAAAAAGCAATTGTGACCCTCAAAGCAGGTCACCAAATTGATCTCGCAATCTAAAGATTGCCACGAAAGTAGTGAAACATTATGGGTATTAAAAAATTAAAACCTACGTCAAACGGTGTTCGCAACATGAGCCGTCTGACCTATGACGCCATCACAACCGACAAACCCGAAAAATCATTACTTGTTCCGTTAAGTAAACATGCTGGCCGTAACAACAAAGGCCGCATTACAACCCGTCACCGCGGCGGTGGCCACAAGCGCCACTACCGCCTGATCGATTTCAAACGTAACAAGGATAATATTCCGGCCAAGGTTGCTTCGATCGAATACGATCCAAACCGTAGCGCCAACATCGCTCTGCTCCACTATGCAGACGGTGAGAAGCGTTATATTCTGGCTCCTCTCAAACTCCAGGTGGGCGACACCCTCCTCTCCGGCGAAAAAGCCGAGATCCAGGTGGGCAACACCCTTGAGCTCAAAGACATTCCTTTAGGTACAGCGGTACACAACGTGGAACTGCAGCCCGGTCGCGGAGGCCAGATGGCCCGTGCGGCAGGAACTTCTGCACAGCTGGTGGCCAAAGAAGGTGATTATGCACAGGTGAAGCTTCCCTCTGGTGAAGTTCGTCGCGTTCTGCGCAACTGCCGTGCCACCATTGGTCAACTGGGCAATGCTGATGCCAAGAACATTAAAATTGGTAAAGCCGGACGTAAACGTCACATGGGCTGGCGTCCTCAGGTTCGCGGTGTGGTTATGAACCCCTGCGATCACCCCCACGGTGGTGGTGAAGGTCGTGCGCCTATCGGCGGCAAGCCACAAACCCCATGGGGTAAACCCGCTATGGGTTACCGGACGCGCAAGCGCAAACCCAGTGATAAATATATCACCACCAAACGCGTTAGCCGCAACGCCAGATAAAGGAGAAATCAAATGGGTCGTTCCCTCAAAAAAGGACCATTTGTCCAACATAAACTTCAACTCAAAGTTGATCGCATGAATGAGCGCAATGAAAAAAAGGTGATTAAAACCTGGTCTCGCGCTTCTATGATCACCCCTGATATGGTGGGTCACACCATTGCCGTTTATAACGGTCGCAAGCACGTTCCCGTGTACGTCACTGAAAACATGGTGGGATACCGCCTTGGGGAATTTGTACCAACTCGGATGTTCCGCGGTCATGCTGGTAGCAAAACCGCCGGACGCAGATAAGAGGAAAACATGAAAGTTAAAGCCAAAGCGAAAAGTGTTCGCATGTCACCTTTTAAGCTCCGCCGCGTCATTAACCTTGTCCGGGGCATGAATGGTCTCGACGCCCTTGACCACTTGCGTTATATGCCGACCAAGGCCGCGCGCATCATCGAGAAGGTGATCCACTCAGCTCTGTCTAACGCTGAGAACAACCATGAGTTAGACGTCGAAGATTTAATCATTGTAGAAGCCTTCGTGGATGGTGGTTCTATGCTCAAACGCATTCGCCCTCGCGCTCAGGGCCGTGCAAACCGAATCCTTAAGCGCACCAGTCATGTGACTATCGCTGTAGGACCAAAGAAGTAAAGAAGGAGCCATCATGGGACAGAAAGTACACCCCTACGGATTCCGTCTCGGAATCACGAAGAACTGGAAAAGTCGCTGGTACTCCAGCAAAAACTATGCTGATCTGATTCAAGAAGATCGCAAAGTCCGCAAAATCATCAACAAGCAGCTCGCTGCAGCAGGAATTGCGGATGTTCAGATTGAGCGTAAAGCCAATCAGGTTACCGTTAGCATCTACACCGCCAAGCCTGGCATGGTGGTAGGTCGCGGTGGTAAAAACATCGAAGAACTGCGCAAAGTTTTACTGGCCGAACTCGGCTATAAAATGCAGATCAATGTAGAAGAAGTTAAATCTATTGAAACCAATGCCCAGCTAATCGCTGAGTCTGCTGCCATTCAATTGGAAAAACGCGTGGCTTTCCGCCGCGTAATGAAGCAGTCCATGGCTCGTGCCATGAGCAATGGTGCCGGCGGCATCAAGATGATGATTTCCGGCCGTTTAGGTGGTGCTGAAATTGCACGTACCGAATGGCTCCGCGAAGGTCGCATTCCACTGCATACCCTGCGCGCGGACATTGAGTATGGTTTCTATGAAGCCAAAACCGTTTTTGGTATTATCGGTATTAAAGTATGGGTATACCACGGTGAAATTTTAAAAGATTCAAAAAAGGAGGAATCCAATGCTACTGCCTAAACGTACCAAGTACAGAAAGCATCAGCGTGGCCGCATGAAGGGAACTGAAACCCGCGGCACCAAAGTAGACTTTGGTGATTTCGGCCTGCAGGCGCAAGAGCCTCACTGGTTAACCTCTCGTCAAATCGAAGCCGCTCGTCGTGCCATGACCCGGAGTATCCGTCGTGGTGGTAAAGTATATATTCGTATTTTCCCCGACAAGCCCGTCACCGCTCACCCTGCGGAAACCCGCATGGGTAAGGGTAAAGGTAGCCCTGAGTATTGGGTAGCCGTGGTTAAGCCTAACCGCATGCTGTTTGAAATCAAAGGCGTACCTGAAGAGCTGGCTCGCAAAGCCATGCGCCTGGCCGCTGCAAAACTTCCCATCAAAACCAAGTTTGTGGTGAGAAGTGAACAGGAAGGTAATAACTAATGTCTAGAAAACAAGATCTGCAACGTCTGCGTGAGCTGTCCAAGCAGGAATTGCTGGACGAGATCAAAGAAGCCAAGGCTGAATTATTCAACCTGCGCTTCCAGTGGTCAGCCACCCGTCAACTTTCCAACCCTGCTCGCCTAGGCGAACTGCGTAAAAAAATTGCTCGCATTCACACCATTATGCAAGAGCAGAAAACGGAAGGAGAAACGAGCAATGTCTAAACGCGTACTGCAAGGTAAAGTGGTCAGTGCGAAAATGAGCAAAACCCGCATCGCGGAAGTCGAGCGTTTTCCCACACACCCTATTTATAAAAAAGTTCAGTCTCAAAGAAAACGTTATAAGTTTCATGATGAGCACGAACAAACCAAAGATGGCGATATCGTAAAGATTGTTGAATGCCGTCCCCTTAGCCGTGACAAGCACTTCCGTCTGTTGGAAGTGGTTGAAAGCAAGCGCTAAATCGTAAAAAATACAAGTTAAAAGGTTAATTCAATTGATTTTGGGTTAACCTTTTGCCTTTAACCTTTCATTAATCATCGATTAATGATAGAATAAAATATTGAAAAAACAAGAAAGTCAGTTTAAAAGCCATGATTCAGCAAGAAACTCGTCTCGCTGTCGCAGACAACACTGGCGCCAAAGAATTGTTATGTATTAACGTTCTCGGAAGCTCTGGTCGTCGTTACGCCGGAGTGGGTGACGTTATCAAGGCCGTTGTTAAAGAAGCTACACCGAACATGCCCGTTAAAAAAAGCCAACTGGTAAAAGCGGTAATCGTTAGAACAAAGCACCCTGTGCATCGTCCTGATGGTTCGCGCATTCGTTTCGACGAAAACGCGGCAGTGATTATCAACGAAGATAGCAATCCTATTGGTACCCGTGTATTTGGTCCTGTGGCCCGCGAACTTCGCGAAAAAAGTTACATGAAGATTATATCCCTTGCGCCGGAGGTACTGTAAATGGGTATTCGTAAAACCAAACAAAAACAGCACCGTCGTCTGACCGTAAAAAAAGGTGACACCGTTGTAGTCATCTCAGGTCGCGAGCAAGACCGCGGCACCGTGGGTAAAATCACCCGCGTGATTCCTAGAAAAGACCAGGTGGTGGTTGAAGGCGTCAATATTCGCACCTTCCATCAAAAGCCCACCATGCAAGGTCAAAAAGGCTCTCTCGTTAAAAAAGAAGCCCCTATCCACCGTTCTCGCGTTATGGTTTATGACCAGGCTGAGAAAAAAGGAACCCGTATCGGTCACGAAGTTCGTGAAGACGGAAGCAAACATCGCGTTTCTCGTCGCTCTGGCGACTCTGTAGACGCATAAACTCAGGAGAAAATTAAGTATGGTAGCACAAGCGCTGTCACCAAGACTTAAGCACAAGTACAAAAATGACGTCATTCCTGCTCTGCAAAAGAAGCACGAATACAAAAACATTATGCAAGTGCCCAAGCTGGACAAAATTGTGGTCAGCATCGGTCTCGGTGAATACATCCAAAATCACAAAGCCTTAGACGCAGCAATTGACGATCTGTCTAAGATTACGGGTCAAAAACCCATCACTGTAAAAGCTAAAAAATCCATTGCGAACTTCAAACTTCGTGAAGGTATGCCCATCGGCATTAAAGTCACCCTTCGTGGCAACATGATGTTCGAATTCCTTGACCGTCTCGTGTCTCTGGCGATTCCCCGTATTCGTGACTTTCGTGGTATTTCTAATCGTTCCTTCGATAGCCGCGGTAACTACACCATCGGTTTAAAAGATCAGCTGATCTTCCCTGAAATCGATTACGACAAAATTGATAAGCCCCGCGGCATGAACATCACTTTTGTAACCACTGCAAACACTGACGCAGAAGCCTTGTCCTTACTCACCGAGTTTGGCATGCCGTTTCGCAAATAGGAGATAACACATGGTAACTGATCCCATTAGTGATATGCTCGCTCAAATTCGCAATGCATTAGTCACAAACAAAGAATCTTTGCAACTTCCTCACTCTAAAATGAAGAAGGAAATTGCACGCGTATTGAAAGAAAATGGTTACATCGCCGACTATCTTGAGGTGAGTGACGATAAATTCAAGAAAATCAAAATTATTTTGAAATACCACCGTGGCAAAGGGGTTATCAAGGGCATGAAGCGCATGAGCCGCCCTGGTCGCCGGATGTACACACAGAAATCTAATATTCCCTACGTACTGGGCGGACTTGGCATTGCTGTAATTTCATCTTCCCACGGCATCATCACCGGACAGCAAGCCCGTCGCCTGAACACAGGTGGCGAAGTGCTCTGCTACATCTGGTAGGAGAGAAGCTATGTCAAGAATTGGAAAAAAACCCATTGCTTTGAACAAAGCAACTGTAGATATCAAAGGGGACCACATTACGGTTAAAGGTCCTAAAGGTCAGCTGGAAAGAAGTATTCCTGAACTGATCACCGTGTCTTTAGAAGACAACGAAATCCTCGTTAAGCGTGCTAACGACACCAAGCAGGCCCGTGCCCTTCACGGTCTGGTGCGTTCGCTGGTGGCCAATATGGTACAAGGCGTCAACGACGGCTACACCAAAACCCTCGAACTCGTGGGCGTTGGTTACAGAGCCAGCGTGGCCGGTAACACCCTGACCCTGAATGTGGGTCTGTCTCACACCGTGGATTTTGTAGCGCCCGAAGGCGTGAGCTTTGCAGTGGAAAAGAACACCACTGTGAAAGTCAGTGGCATTGATAAAGAAATTGTGGGCAATCTCGCCGCCAATATTCGTGCCATCCGTAAGCCTGAGCCTTATAAAGGCAAAGGTATCAAATATGCTGGTGAAGTGATTCGCCGTAAAGCAGGTAAGGCTAAGTAAGGAGGCTAAACCATGAAAACACTCGTTAACAAAAGCGCTGAGCGTAAACGCCGTCATTCGCGGATACGTAAACGGATTATGGGAACCACCGAGCGTCCTCGCCTGGCTGTATACCGCTCCAATCAGCACATTTATGCACAAATTATTGATGATCAAAATGGGGTAACACTCACCTCTGCATCTACTCTCGAGCAAGACGTTCGTAAAGCTGGCAAAACTGCTAACAACAAAGAAGCAGCCGCTGTCATTGGTGAACGCATTGCTAAAAAAGCCGTGGAAAAAGGCATTTCTCAAGTGGTTTTTGACCGCGGTGGTAATAAATACCATGGTCGTGTTGCTGCACTCGCTGATGCAGCCAGAGAAAACGGCTTGCAATTCTAAGGAGAAACCCCATGGCCAAAAGAAATAATCAACAAGATCAAGATAACCAATGGACTGAAAAAGTCGTTCAGGTTCGTCGTGTAACCAAGGTTGTTAAAGGTGGTAAACGCCTGAACTTCCGTGTTATCACCATTATCGGTGACGGCGAAGGCCAGGTTGGCATTGGTGTTGGCAAGTCAAAAGACGTTGTTGGCGCTATTCAAAAAGGCATGACCGACGCCCGTAAAAACCTGATCAAGGTACCCATTGTAGACACCACCATTCCTCACCCCATCACCCTGCGTGTGGGTGCAGCCAAGGTATTAATTAAGCCTGCTAAGCAAGGTACCGGTGTAATTGCCGGTGGCGCAGTACGTATCGTACTGGAAGCTGCGGGTATTAAAAACGCCACTGCAAAGTGCCTCGGTTCTAAGTCTCCACTCAATAACGCTCGTGCCACTGTCGAAGCGCTGCGTCAACTGCGTACGGTTGAGCAAATTGCCGAAAGTCGCGGTGTTGAAGTGAAAGAAGTTATGCAAG
>CAYFGW010000210.1:0-9205 GCA_964342365.1 uncultured Candidatus Sericytochromatia bacterium
CCCGTGGAGGTTCGACTCCTCTCACTCGCATTAAAAAATAAGGAGATAGGAATGATGCAACATAAATACGCTGGTCGACAGCTATTGGTTTTTAAGATGGGCTGTGGTGTAACGGTGAGCACAAGACGCTTTGAACGTTTCGGTTTGGGTTCGATTCCCAACAGCCCAGCTGGGGCGTGGTGTAGTGGTAACACAGGAGACTCTGAATCTCTTGTCCCGGGTTCGATTCCCGGCGCCCCTACCAGGAGATAGTTTAACCGGAAAAATATCGGGTTGTGACCCCGAAGTTATGGGTTCGATTCCCTTTCTCCTGACTGTCGTACGAATAATACATGTTAAACTCAAAACATTCTTTTTAGCCCCGGAGCCCACTTTGTGAAATCCTGTCCTCATTTAACCACCAAAAACCTTTACTTCAGGCGTTTAGAAAAAACTGACTTGAGTGACCTTATTATTTTGGAGTCAGATCCAGAAGTTATGCAGAACACGTCTTTGAAGCGCGCTTTATCACGGGGCGAAATTGAAGAGCGATTACACAAAAGTATATCTCAGATTGCCGGCAAAGAACCCATAGGAGTCTGGGGCGTTTTCTCCCTGAAAGACCATGTCTTCACAGGTTGGAGCATGTTGGATCACACCGGCCAAAATTATCTTGAAATAGGATACATGTTGCCAAAACATATGTGGGGTAAAGGCTATGCCACTGAAATAGTACGCGGCTTGAAAAATTATGCTTTTAAACATTTAAAAGAACCCGGGCTATGTGCCATTACCCGGAAAGAGAATACGGCCTCTATTTCTGTGCTTATGAAGAATGGTTTTGTATTTGAAAGCCAATTAGAGGATGATCTCGTAAAGTATCAATGTGAAAATGGATAAGCCCGTCATGCCTTTTATTTGCCCCCTTTGCCAGCAGGTACTGCACTATGCTGAGCGCATTTATCGTTGTGAACAGAATCATTGTTTTGACGAAGCCAAAGCGGGCTACGTCAATTTATTGTTGGCACAGCACAAGCGCAGTCGTGAGCCCGGTGACAGCAAAGCGATGCTTCAAAGTCGCCAACGCTTTCTTAACGCTAAGTATTATGAGCCACTGGCCGACCGTATTTCTGAGTGGGTGAAAAAGCTGAATCCGTCTTCTCTGATAGATATGGGCTGTGGTGAAGGGTATTATCTGGCCCGTATTCTGTCAGACGTTGAAAACGCACCCGAAGTCGTGGGCATCGATATTGCAAAACCCGCGGTACACATGGCTGCCAGACGTAAAATGGGAGCCGATCTGGCGGTGGCCAGCGCGTATCAACTGCCCGTGGCGGATCAGAGTATGGATCTGGCCTTGTCCGTTTTTTCGCCGGTGAGCCCGGAAGAGGTGTCTCGCGTTCTCAAGCCCGGGGGATATTTGTTGATGGTGGGCCCGGGACCAGAGCATCTACAAGTATTGATTGCTCATATTTACGATAATCCCCAACCTCACGAAGGCAATACAGTGACAGAAGATGTGCCCGGATTACAAAAAATTACAGAGGATGCTTTAAGCTTTGAGCTGAGGGTGAGCGGGGAGCATGTCTTTGATTTGTTGACCATGACGCCTTATTACTGGAAGTGTAATCAGGAACAGCAAAAATCGTTTCAACACATGGATGCGTTGCAAACGCCTGTGGATTTTTATCTGCGGGTGTACCAGCGCATATAACGGTTCCAACAGCAAACAGATTCAGAGACAACTCAGCAAATCTTCCTGAAAATAAGGCGCCTGATTGCCCCAGAATAAGTAATCCACTTTCAAAAATTGGTGGGCAAAACTGTGCAGCGCAGGCACCAGGTTCTGACGTTGGGTTTTGACTTCCAGGGTGTCGGTTTTTCCCACGTAGTTGCCGTCCTGAATGGCAACACCCAGGGGAACCTGATATACATGTTCATGCATCAACGCAAAGCCGTGGTTTAACTGTCCCTTCGATCGAATCATGAGATCCGGTGCTCCCAGGCCGATGCCCCGTTGATTTCCAAACGCATAGATAGAACTCAAAAATCCTTTATCCTCCCAGGGTCGCCACTCTCCGGGCATAAAATTGGCGTATTGTAATGTGACCGCTGTGGGAAAAGCCTTTTTTAACGCCAACATATTTTGTTGCACCGCGTCACGATATTTTTCCGGTGTAAAACCGGAGGCGTGGTCCTGATCTACGCCAATCGCTGATTCTTGTAAGTTGATGCCTTCAATCTGACCGTCCAGTGTTTTTCCCATGGCCTTTAGCAAAGCAGCAAAACGTTTTTGTACCTGTGGGTTCCAGCGTTTTGCCACCCAGCCCGTGGGCACGCCCCGATCATTTCTTTGCGGTACCACGCCACCGTTGTAATAGGAGGTTTTTAAATCATCGGGAACCGCTGCAAAGCGTGGGTTGAACGTGGCGTCTTGTAACTGAACAAACAGTTTTTTCTCATATTTGGCCAGATAATCAATATCTGCCTGAATGACGCTGAAGTCATATCGCCCCGCCTGGGGCTCCAGTTGTTTCCAGGTGTACATTATTTGAGCACCTGCCAGGCGAGGGTGGTGAAGCAGCGGGTGGTCCTGGAGTGCCTCTCGATCCCGGGCAAAATAAACAAAGTGTTTGATGTGGTTACGGGGAAGGGGGCAGCGAGCTTTCAAGTGCTTTTTATATTCGTTGGCATATTTTTCAGCGGGGTTCTGCCACTGCCTCGGGGCATTTGTGGTGACAGCAGATGACGTAGAAAACAGAAGATAGAGTATCAGGGGCAAGGTTTTTATCATGGTTTCTGTCTCCAAAATTCAGGCTATATTCAATTTTACGTTGCTTCTTCGGATCGTGCTTTGTGCTATATTAATAAGTAACTTTAAAAATTACTTATAGGGTCGTCAATCGTAAAACGCCCTGAAGGAGACAACATGAATAACACAAGCTACGAAGCACTCATTGTGGGGGGAGGTCCTGCGGGACTGGCTGCAGCCATGGCCATGGGGCGGATGGGTCGCCGGGTCTTGCTCTGCGACGATCGCCAACCCCGCAATGCCCCATCGGAACACATTAATAACTTTCCGGGACATGACGGGGTTCACCCGGAAGTGTGGAGAAAACGGGTTAGGCAAGAGTTACAAAAGTATCCCACCGTTCAGCTGCAAACCTGCCGTGTGGCGCATATCCAAAAGCACGGGCAGGAATTTCTCATAAAGCTGGAAACGGAGCTGGAGTCTAAAGCGCAAATTCAGGTGAAAAAGGTTTTGCTGGCCTACGGTGTTCGAGACACCATGCGCCCCATTGAAAACTATCGAGAGCTGTGGGGGAAGTCCGTGTTTCACTGTCCCTATTGTCACGGGTTTTCTTTGATGAATGAGCCTTTAGGGTTGCTAGGTAACGGCGATACGGGCTATCACATGCTGAATATGTTGTGGGGTCTTTCTCAGGATTTAGTGCTGTTCACGGAAGGGCCTTCCACGTTGAGCAAAGAACAGCAAAAAGCTTTACAGAATAACCAGATTCAGGTGATAGAAACCCCAATCAAAGCCCTGCAAAAAACGGAGCAAGGACTGGACGTGGTTTTAGAAAATGGAGATATACTGCAGCGCCGAGCGCTCTATGCGCAGCCGGTACTTCCCTTCCAGAAAAGCGCCACGCTCGGAGAAGAACTGGGGTGTGAAGTTGACGAGATGGGCTTTTATGGGGTCAACGATCAGGGGCTGACGTCTGTTCCCGGCGTGTTTGCCGCCGGAGATATTGCGGGCATGACCAGACATTCCGTGCCGCTGTCGATGGCGTCCGGGACGCAGGCGGCTGCGGTGATGGTGAGCGAATTATTATCAGAGGCCTTTCAGGGAAGTGTACCTGTTTAGTTGGGAAGAACGCGGCACAGTTTATCAAAATCCTGGAGCAAATCTGCCAGGGTGATGTGGCCCAGCTTATGTAAAATAAGCTGTTCCGCTTCTCGAAAGGTTTGCTCTAAAGCCTGATTGATTACTTTTTCCACCGCACAGTCGGGACGGTCTTCGTTATGTCCCATGGCGAACAGATGAGGCGCACCCACGGCGTTGTATATATCCAGAAGGGTAGTGCTTTGTAAATCACAGGCGATAAACCAGCCCCCTCCGGGGCCTTTTTTGGCGTCCACGTACCCCGCCTTTTTCAGCTGTCCGAGGGTGCGTCTGACCACCACGGGATTGGTGTTGAGCATCTGTGCCACAGTATCTGAGGTGAACAGACTGTCCTGACGGGCCATGTGTAAGAGCACGTGCAGCATGCGTGAAAGACGGCTATCGGTTCTCATCAAGGTTGTCCTTTCCAGGCTTTTGTGGCAATCAGTAACGGTGTGCGACTCAGCCAGAACATGCTGGCGAGATCCCGCCAGCGCAGGCGGGGATAGCCGTACAAATATACCGGTCGCCACAGGGGGCGAAACTTCTCTTTAAACTGTAAAAGTCCTCTGGCGCGGTACGCAAATTCAATACGTTGACCGGTAAAGACAATCGCTCGACTTTGTTCGTGCTGAGGCGGAGCTGTGGGGTAAAAGGGCACCTCTCCGAGACTCCAGTAGCGTTCGCCTTCGCTTTTTAGCGTATCAAAGATTTCGCATACCAGGGCTTCCATAATGCCCACGGGGGCGCCCGGTTGTCGCATGAGGACTTCCGTATGCCAGCTACAGGGTCCACTGCGCACGGCGGAAATCGCTCCCAGAATGTGCTTGTCTCTGACAAAAAACCAGGCCCTGTCACTGGTGTAGAGGCTACGGCGGTACATATATGCCAGGGGCACCTGTTGCTGTGTATTGACCTCTTCTTCCAATTGAGCATAAGCTGTTTCCCATTCGGGGGGGAGAGGTTCTGTGTGCAAATGAAAGGTCTTCATTTCACCGTGACGCAGTCCGCGTCTGGCCAATGCCCGAATGCTGCGACGCACGTGACTTTTATGGCGTAAGTCTAACAAGGCTTCCCGCCCGGTTAGCAATTCCTGACCGGCGGGAAGTCGTTCTAAAAAGAGGGGGTGAACGCCGCGAATCACGTGGGCGGGATGTTTTTGAAGCGGAGACAGATCCAGAGTGGCGGACACATCGCCCAGGGTGAGCCATTGAGTATGGCTCAGGGGAAGTGCCTGTGGGAATAAACGGGTGCCCGAAGTGCCGCGTTGATAGCGCCAACTCAGGGGGAGAAAGGGCTGCATTATGTTATGCTTCTTTTTGTCGTATGATAGCATCAAAAGGAGAGTTCATGAGACGACTGGTTATTCCCAAACCCGCCTTTTTGATGCATATGCCAGACACCTTTTTTCATTATCACGCGGTGCTGGAACAAATGCTGCCGGGCACTTTTGATATTGTCATCCCCGACGATGCTCCACAGCCTCTGATTGATCTGATTGAAGGCAGTGGTTTTGGCGCATCTTTTATAGGTGAACTGGTGTCTTCGCGCACCATGTATAAATATCTGGTGACCGATCATATTTTTTTACAGGATTACCATTTACTCAACGAAATTGCCACGCGGCAGGTGCGCTTTTTTTGTGAACTGGGTTATGACCAGCTGCGCCTGAGCAACGATAATCGTTTTTACGATCTATTTCTGTGCATGGGCAAATACCAGCGCTTAAAGCTTAACTTTTGTAGCCCCACCCACTTTCGTATGGTGGGATGGCCTCAGTATGACCGCTGGTTTGCGGGAATTGACGTGGATTTGGACCTGTTACAGCAAACCTTTAACTGCGACCGCTACCGTCCGGTGGTGATCTGGCAGCCTACTTTCGGGGAGTTGAGCAGTATTGAACGTTTTGCGCCTCTGATCGAGCGTTTGAGCACCCGTTATAATATTGTGATCAAACCCCATGATTACACCCTTTATGAGGAACCGGAACGCGTGACTTATTTACAGTCCATCAAAGGTATTCAGGCGGTGATCACCGATCCCTTTGACGCCGTTTATTTGATGGTATTGGCAGATTATGTGTTGGCGGATTATGGAAATACCCCTTTTGGAGCCATTTACACCAATCAGCGCCTGCTCTTGCTCAACGTGCCCGAAGCGCATCTGCATCCTTTTACGGGGCTGAGTTCTTCAGACATTACCCTGCGCAATTACTATCCTTCCATCGATCCTGAGGACCCGCTGGAAAAGGTAGTGGGTCTGATTGAAGACGAAAAACACTGGCAAAACACGGCCCGTCAGCAGCGGCTTAAAGAACGTTTATTTATGACGGTCACAGGTCGGGCCGCCAAAGACAGTGCCGATATTTTGTCGCGCTTTGTGCGGTTTCATTGAGTTTAATGCTCACTCGACAACATTAAAAAACCGACCCTGTGACCGTGATAGACTAAGAAAAAAACGAGGCCTATCATGTCTATCCCCACCGTGCTTTATCGCTATAACCCTTTGTTCGCCGTGCTGCTATGTACAAGTTTATTGTTTCCGGTAAGCGCTCTGGCACAAACTGACAACGCACCACCGGGCAGTTTAAAGTGGGAGTTTCAGGCTCAAAAAACCGTGTTTTCTTCGCTGGCAAAGGGTAAAGATGGCAGTATTTACGCCGGTAGCAACGACGGCTATTTATATGCACTCACACCCACAGGACAGCTCAAATGGAAAACCCAGCTGGACGGTTTTATTACCTCTTCGCCCACGGTAGCTCCCAATGGCACGATTTATGTGGGCACTTATAACGATGAAGTGGTGGCCTTGAGTCCCCTTCAGGGCAAAGTGCTCTGGCGTTTTAAAACCCGCGGATTTGTGTCGGGCAGCCCGGCACTTGCAAAGGACGGTTCTCTTTATGTGGGCAGCTGGGACGGGCGCATTTATGCGCTGACCAAACGAGGCAAACTGCTCTGGAGTAACGAAACCGGCGGCGCTGTCTCCGCGTCTCCGGCTCTGGGTGCTGACGGGACGGTATATGTGCCCAGTCAGGACACCCATATGTATGCCTACACGCCCAAGGGCCAGCTGAAGTGGAAATTTGCCACCTCCGGCAAAGTGAGCAGCAGCCCCGCCCTGGACAAAGCGGGCAATATTTACTTTGGTTCTGAAGACGGCAATCTGTACGCGGTGAAGCCCACGGGAGAGCGCAAATGGTTTTTTGGTCTGGGTTTCCCCGTGTGGGGTTCTCCGGCCATTGATGAGCAGGGAACCGTCTATTGTGGCAACGGTGAAGGGCTGTTTTATGCGGTCAATAAAGGCACGGCCCGCTGGACTTACAAAACCCGTCGCGCCATTGGCGGCACGCCCACCCTGGGCAAGGACGGTGTGGTGTACGTGCCCAGTTATGACGGCAATTTATATGCCCTGGGCAATAGCGGGCGTAATCTCTGGTTTTACCCCACGGGAGAAGAAATAGCGTCAAGCCCGCTGCTTTTAGACGACGGGACGCTGGTTTTTGGCGGCGGACGCAATAAAATTTATGCGCTGCATACTTCTAGTATGGGTCTGGCTAACGCGCCCTGGCCCACTTTTGGCAAAAATTTGCAACATACGCAGCGTCAATAAATGGATTTACTGCAAGAACACGATGTGACCTGTCCTTACTGCTGGCAACCTATTACTGTGCTAGTAGATTGCTCGGTCAGTGCACAGGACTATGTGGAAGACTGTCATATTTGCTGTCGGCCCATTTTATTGCGGATTCATCTGGAAGAAGATGTGGCCGTCATAGAGGCCGTACCCGAAAATTACTGAGGCTCTTCTGCACGGGCCATGATTTCTTCAATGAGCATATCCTGCGGGATCATGTCCGGTAGCGGAATCATGGTGTGCTCCGCAAACTGGTTTTCCCAGGTGCCCATCACATCGCTGCCGTTGATAAGTAGAAACAAGTTTTCAAGGGGATCTGTTTCCGGGAGTCCCGTTTGTTCTACGCCAATAATAATGCCACGTCGCAGGTAAATAACCCCTTCATAATTGGGGTGTTTGAGTCGTAAGCAGCCGGTGGCATGGCTTTCTCTTTTTTCCTTGAGTTGGGAAATAACGTCTCCAGCCCCCAGTGTTTGTATTTCCAGGTAGCTCTGACTATAGCCAGCGGTGCGAGATTGCGCAGCTCTTAAAGGTTCCTGTAGAAAACGGGTTATGGGCTCTGTAAGCATATCTGGCCCCAGATTTTGGCGGTAACGTTCCAGATCCGTCATGAAAGCTTCCACACTGGCGTAGCGGGTGGTAGGAATCACGGATAAACAGTTTTGAATCATCTGGCTGAGTTCTGGTGAAATAGAAGGGTTTAAAATTTCAGGAGCGTCCAGATCTCCTGAGAACATGCGCTGAATGCGCTCTGTGACTGTGGGGGCCGAAAAGCAGACCTGTCCCGTCAGCAGGTGGTAAAGCATAGCCCCGAAAGCGTAAATGTCACTCAGGGCATTCCCTGTAGAAGTACCTTGTAGCTGTTCTGGGGAAATATATGCCAGGGTCCCTGCCAGTACCTGTCCCAGTTCTGCGGACTCGTCATTAAAACAGGCTACTCCAAAATCTGTCAGACGGGGATTGCCTTCATCATCAATCAAAATATTTTGGGGTTTGATGTCACGATGTACCAGCCCCTTGCGATGGGCATAGGCCAGTCCGCTGGCCACGTTATAAATAACGTTCAAAAAATCTCCGTAGTTCACGTGGTCTTTGAGAATCCAGCTGTCCAGACTGTCTCCGCCCAGAAATTCCATCACGATATAGCAGGCATCACCCTCGTCAAAAAATTCTAAAATACTGACAATGTAAGGGTGTTGTAGCTGGGCCAGGGTCTTGGCTTCCTTTAAAAAGGCGTCTACAAAACGCTGGCGATCCACTTCATGAAGCCCCAGTGGAAAGCTCAGTTTTTTAAGGGCCACAGAGCGATGTAAAGTTTGTTCGGTCGCTCGAAATACCTTGGCAGCACCGCCCTCTCCTACTTGCTTTTCAATCACGTATTTCACACCAATTAAATGATTCAATGTGGAGGCTTTCTGACTTTTTTCGAGGAGACGTTTTACGGTGTCTTTCAGCTGTTTTTTATCGAGAGGTTTAAGCAGGTAATCACTGACTCCCAGTTCCAGACTTTTACGCATATATTCGTAGTCTTTGGCAGAGCTCAGTAAGACAAGGGGAGTGTTTCTTAAATGACGCAGGGGCTTTAGCTTTTCTGCCAGTGAAAAGCCGTCCATACCGGGCATGCGTATGTCCATCAATATGACTTCGGGCTGGAGCGACCGGGCCATCTCAACCGCCTCGGTCCCACTCGATGCCTCGCCGAGC
>CAYFGW010000211.1:0-9112 GCA_964342365.1 uncultured Candidatus Sericytochromatia bacterium
TGGCTTTCACCCCGGAAGTAATAGGCGTCAGCGTCTTTGGCATTGTATTTGAGTGCCGCGCTAAAATCGTCAATGGCGTTGGCAAACTGGCTCATATTGTAATAGGTAAGGGCTCTGTTATAAAAGGCGTTGCTGTAATCAGGTTTGAGTTTCAGCGCCTGAGAAAAATCTGCCAGGGCTTTGGGATAATCTTTGCGGATATCGTTATAAATAAAGCCTCTGTCGTGATAGGCCACGTGGTCTTTGGGGTTAAGAGAAATAGCTTTATCGTAGTTGGTGAGGGCTTTGGCGTAGTTTTCCAAACGCACGTAGGTCAGGGCGATATTGGAATAGCCCAGCGCAAATTTGGGGTTGATGTCCACAGCCTGTTCGAAGTATTTGAGGGCTTCTTTGTACTTTTTTTGATCCAGATAAATAATACCCAGGTTGTTATAAGCGTCCACATAATTGGGGTTTTTGCTCAGAATATACTCATAATCTTTAATAGCTTTGGGAAAGCGTTTCACGTTTTCATAAGCCAGAGCGCGATTGTGGTAAGCCTTGTCCCAGCCGGGTTTGAGTTTCATGGCCTTTGTAAATTCATTGATGGCGTCAAAGTGTTTGTTGAGGTATTTGTTATAAACCAGTCCGCGGTTTAAGTGAGCTTCTGCCAGCAGTGCTTCGGGTTTGAGCTCAATGACTTTCGAAAAGTCTGCCAGCGCGCGATCGGCGGCTCCGGTTTTTAAATACACATTGCCTCGCTCAAAGTAGGCCCGGGCATAGGCCGGGTAAACGCGAATCGACTCGTCATAAGCCGCAAGAGCCTGTTTAATATCACCGCTTTGAAAGGCTTTGAGGCCCGATTGGTAGTGTTTAAAGGCCAGTGCACCCAGATCAATACGGCGACCGTCTGGACGCATCTGTACCGCTGAAGTGAGTTCCGTGATTTCCGCCTGTGCAGCATGGTGAAACGTCATGAGCCCCAGTGCAATGCCGAGGGTGAAAGAAATGCTGCGGAATCGATTCATGGGTCGCCACCTTTTGAAATTTAAACCCCATTTTAACACACCTGATTTTCTCTCACTTGGGTTTTTGTTAAACTGAAATCAAGATGCCTGAAATCAAGCCTTTGTCTTTGCCCTATCGTTTTTCACCCCCCGTTCTGCGCTGTCTATTCATTGTGGTAACGTGCCTGGTTCTACAGGGGTGTTTACTGGATTTTTTCTTTGCGCCCAAAATCGCTCCTGAAGATTTGCCGGGCAGTGTGGAATTGCGGGAGCTAAAAAGCGCCTATGCTACCCATTGCGGTCGCTGTCACGTGTTGGTGGCCCCTCGCTTCTTTGATGCTTTGCACCCCATTGAGCTTTATACCCGCCGGTATCAGCTTGCCAACGTTATTTCAGAAAGTGAACAGGCGGAGGTGGAAGCCTATTTGCGCGCGCTGATTGCTGAGACGGGTCGTCGATGACAACGGTGCAGATGAAGCCGTTGGCCCGGGACTTGCTGGAGTGGTTTGAGAAGGCCGCTCGTAAAATGCCCTGGCGTGAAAGCGGCAACCCTTATTTTATCTGGGTGTCAGAAATTATGCTGCAACAAACCCAGGTGGCCACGGTGACGCCCTATTTTAACCGTTTTATGAAACGCTTCCCCACCGTGGAGGCGCTGGCTCTGGCACCTCTGGATGACGTACTCAAGCACTGGGAAGGCTTAGGTTACTACAGTCGCGCCCGCAACTTACACAAAGGGGCGCGTTATGTGGTGGAGCACTTCGGGGGGCGGGTGCCCAGAACCCCTGAAGCCATTCGTGAGATTCCCGGCATCGGACCTTATTCTGCCGGAGCCATTTTAAGCATTGCCTATAACGTGGCAGAACCCGCCGTGGACGGTAACGTGATTCGGGTGTTCAGCCGGCTCTTTGCCATTAACCACGCCTTTGACAAGGTTAAACCCAAACGAGAACTGGAAACCTTGGTGCGTTCTTATATCCCCGTTCACGCTGCCGGAGATTTTAATCAGGCGGTTATGGAATTGGGAGCGCTGGTGTGTCGGCCTAAAAATCCCGACTGTAGGGGCTGTCCCCTGAATCAGCACTGTCAGGCTTTTGCCGCAGGAAATCCCACGGACTACCCTGTCAAAGGCAAAAAAACAAAGGTGCTGCCGGTCACCCTGCACGTGGCCTGGCTCGTCAATCAAAGTCAACAGGTTCTACTTATGCAGCAGCGCCAGCAGGATATTTTTCAGGGGTTGTGGTGCTTGCCTTTTGTTAAAGCGGCTGAATCTGATCAAGAGGCCTTTCAACAGCTTGCTGAGCGATTGCCCGTGACCGCTTCCTATCAGGGACCCCTCACGGAAGTGTCACATACCTTAACCCACCGCCAGCTCACTCTGAAAGTGGGCGTGTATACCTTAGCGAAAACGTCAGAAACTCCCGAGGCTTTACCCGACGTGCTGCCTGAGGGCTGGGAATGGGTCTCTGTCAACGCCCCGGAACTGGCAGTGCCTGTGGCCTATCAAAAGGTGTTTCGCTTTGTGGAGCAGCATCCGTTACTGATGCTGATGCAGTGATAACATCCCATAAATCACGGGCAAAACATCCTGCCCCAACTTTTTGGCCCGTTCTGGTGACCAGCCTCGATGAGGATCGGGGTTGTTTAGATCGTCTTTGAAGGGTTGCTCAATGGTGAGAGCCAGACATTTAAAATGTTCCGCTACATAATTGCTGGCCACGGTCAAATTGCCCTCACCTGGCTCGTCTTTGGGGTACCCGTGGGTGTCCTGAAAATCGGGGGTGATAGCCATATACTTTTGAATAAAGCGCTTTTCCAGCTCCGCCATTTCTTCAGTATAGGCGGGTACGCCTTCACTGGTGGCCGCAAAATTATAGGGAATGGCCTCGTCCCCGTGAATGTCTAAAAATATGTCCACGCCGGTGTCGTGCATTTTCTGGCGCACGTGATACACCTCAGGGCTTTTTTTTAAGGAGGGGTTCATCCATTCCCGGTTTAAATTGGCACCGGCGGCGTTGGCTCTCAGGTTACCTCTGGCGGCTCCGTCGGGATTCATACTGGGCACCAAAAAGAAACGCGCTTTTTTGAGCAGGGCTCTGGCCACGCTGTTATGGGGATCTAATAAGCCGTGTATGAGTCCTTCCATATACCATTCGGCCATGGTTTCACCGGGGTGCTGACGGGCAATAATCCAGATGTTTTTTTCGGGTGTCTCTGTATCCGTAACTTCCAGCAGGTTGAAATCTCGTCCTTCTACGGTCTGCCCCAGCAGATGCTGTGTGCAGAAGGGGGATAACTGGGCCGTGTTCAGCAATTCCAGATGCCTTTCAAAAGAATAGGGCGCAAAATAAGCGTAAGATACGGAATCGTATTCCGGTTGGTGTTCAATCACCAGCTCCCCACCGTCGTAGGTGGTCTTCACTCTGAACCAGTCGTTGCCGTCATAGGAAGCACAGGCCTTATAGTCTTCCCAGCCCTCGGTGTAGCTGGTCTCAGAAGCATTTAAGATTCTCATTTTGCAGGGCTGGTGTTTTGCTCCCTGTAAGCGAAAGTGAAACCACTGCAAAAACTCCGCATGGGAATCCTTGCGAATCTTTAATTGAATATCCTGAGGCGTCTGGGCTTGCACCACCTCAATATTGCCGCTGTCAAAATGAGAGCTAATAAAAACCATTACACTTGTACCTTTTGTTTTTAATTCAGCCTAGCAGAGATTGCCCTGTGCATTGTCAGCAAAAAGCCGCCGGTGCGAAGATTTATTGCATTACACACCAGCGGCTTTTCTTATATGTCCGCGAGGAGAAGCTGGCTACTAACCCTTTTGCTCCGCGCGAGCGATAAATAAATAAGGAGTGAACGGGCCGGTTGGGTATCTAGCCCCCTTGCTCCTTGCCTGGTTAAAGCACGTCCGCATCCCGTAAAAAACCCAGAATGGGAGCTTGTAAGACCTCTGCTGAACCCGGAGATAAAATATCCCCGGCCAGGACGTGCTGGCTGGGATCTTTGGCTTCGGTATAGGCCATGATTTCTTTGTGTTTGCTGCCCATTTCCGCAAAGTATTTTTGGGTGAGGGTGGCGTCCACTACCTGATCTTCGGGGCTGTAAATGACCAGTATGGGGGAGCGAATGCGGCCAAAATGAAGATCCTGGGCCGTTTGTACCATCCCCATCATGGGCAGAAGTGCCCGCGATGGATATTTCCAGGTCCAGTATTTGGCCTGCTCTGCATTGTGGGGTTCCCATTCTCGTTCTTTGCCAATAATCAATTCTGCCAGCAGACCGCCCCAGGGCCAGCCAAGCATATAGGCCTGCGAATTGGCAGTGCCGTAATTGGGCGAAATCAGCACCGAGGCCGCTGGCTGTTCATAGGTGGCCAGCCAGGTGGCCGCCGTCCCCCCGGTGGAAACCCCCAGTATAATCACCTTTTGCCCCAGCTTTTTTCCGATATCGTAGGCTTCCATGGTGTCATTGAGCCACGCATCCACGGAACCCACCAGCATGGCTTCGCCGCTGCGACCGTGTCCGGTGTAGCGCGCATAGTAAATATTGGCTTGCAGGGCCTCAGCCAGATACTTCGGCAGGGGCATGATTTCCTGACGGGTGGCGGAGTAGCCGTGAAGGGACACAATGGCGTATTCCGTCTGGCGCTTATCGCTGTGGGCCCAGACAATCTTTTTTTCTGCACCGGGAGTAATGTCCGAGAACTGTGCTTCGGAGGTCTCTAAATATTCCTCAAGCTGCGCCGGATCTTCGGGCAGACGAGCGTGTTCAATCAAAAAGCGGGTGTCTACCCGTGGTCCACTCAAAAAAACGATGCCCACCAACAGAAATAATCCTCCCAGAATGATGAGCGTCTTTTTGAGCCTGCCAGGCATTTAGACTATCCCTGCCACTTGATCCAGCCGGTGCCTTCGTGACCAAAATGAAAGGTTTCGGGGTGCAAAATTTCCCCCAGGATTTCCAGAGACTCCGCCAGACGGGGGCCGGGGCGGTTAAAATACTGGTGGCCGTCAGCGATGTAAATTTCTCCTTTTTTAACGGCGGGAAGTTCTGACCACTGCGGATGTTCGGTAAGCAGAGCCATGTCTTTTTTTGTATCTTCGATGGTATAGCCACAGGGCATCAGAATCAGCATGTCGGGGGCCACATCCACCAGTTCTTGCCAGCTGATGGTGGGAGAATGTTCTCCCATAACGCCGATCAAATTGTCGCCGCTGGCCATTTCCACCAGCTCAGGCATCCAGTTGCCCGCTGCCATCAGCGGCTTCATCCATTCAATGCACACCACTCTCGGCGGTGAGTCCAGAGCTCCGGCGGCCACGGTAGCCTGACGCTGCTGAAGTTTAAACACCAGATGGTGTCCTTTTTCTTCATCGCCCATGGCTTTGGCAATATTGCGAATATCTGTCCAGACATCACCCATGTCTTCGGGCTGTAAGGACAGAATTTTAACCGCTGAATCCAGGTGCTCCTGCACGGCTTTTTCTACCTCTGCCAGGCTGACGGCGCACACTTCGCACTGGGCCTGGGTGAGAATCAAATCCGGTTTCAGGGCCTTGAGTTGCTCAATGTCTATGTCATAAAGAGACAGTCCGTCTTTCAGCAGGTCTTTGACTTCGTTATCAATGGCTTCGCTACCGCTGGCTTTGAGGTTGCTGCGGGTACAAGCGGGTAAATCCTGCACCGAAGCCGGGTAGTCACACTCGTGGGAACGGCCCACCAGCTGCGCTTCGTAGCCCAGTGCCACCATCATTTCCGTGGCGGCGGGCAAAAGAGATACAACGCGTTGCGCTGCGGGTTGTGTTTCGGGCTGCATTACATAAAATCCTTTGTTCGTTCTAGAAGATCTGCCTGCACCTGGCGTACCCGTGAAGCGGCAATGTGCTCCGTCGGAATCCGGGTGGCCTTGCCGTCTTTTGCCACCACTTCTCCGGCCACCAGCGTCAGGCGCACCTGTTGGGGCTGTGTGGCGTAGACAATGGCTGAGGCCAGCGATTCTGCAGAGGGCACGGTGGTGGTGCTGTGGGGGCGTAAATTGCTTACCTGATTGAGATCCAGCACCGCCAGATCCGCCCATTTGCCCACCTCCAGAGAGCCAATGTCATCAAACCAGCCCAGAGCCTTTGCTCCGTTGCGGGTGGCCATGTCCAACACCTGCTGAGCGGGCATACTGCGAGGGCCACAGCGAGGCTTATGAATCAGGCCCGCCAGACGCATTTCCTGAAAGGCATCCAACGTATTGTTACAGGGGGCGCCGTCTGCGGCCAGTCCCACATTAATGCCGCTTTCGAGCATTTCTGGTACTTTGGCAAAACCGGAGGCCAGTTTCATATTGGAGCTGGGGCAGTGGGTGACGTGGGTGCCGGTGTCGCGAATGTACCGGGTTTCTGTGTCATTGAGCCAGATGCAGTGGGCCAGCACCAGCCGTTCTGACATCAGACCAATATCGTGGAGGTAAGCGGCATTTTCCTGACCCACGAGATCCCGCACCAGTTCGACTTCCTTCTGGTTTTCGCTGCTGTGAGTGTGAATAATCACGTTGTGTTCTTCAGACAAATCCCGCACCTGCTTGAGCAAGTTTTCCGTACAGGACACCACAAAGCGAGGCGCAAAAGACACCCGGATGCGATCGTTGGCCTGACCGTGCCAGGTGCTCAGGAGTTCGCGAGCTTCCGTTAAGGCACTGTCTGTGTCTTCTATTAAATAAGACGGGCAGGTTTCCGGGTGATCCATCAGACATTTGCCCACGTTGGCGCGAATGCCACTGTCCTTGACCGCCTCAAGCACCTGATCCGTATGGCGAATGCTGGCCATGTCTAAGAGGGTTGTGGTGCCTGAGGTCAGCAATTCGTGAATGCCCAGCTGGGCGCTCAGGTACATGCTTTCAGCGTTGTGCGCGGCTTCAAAGGGCCAGATGCGCTGAGAGAGCCAGTCCAAAAGTTCCAGGTCGTCCGCCATATTGCGAAAGAGGGTCTGACACAAATGAATATGGGGCTGGATAAATCCCGGTGTTATCACCAGATCGCGAGCATTGATGTGTTCCACGCCTTCGGGAACGGGGGTGTCCCAGGAGTGAAAAGCGTGAATGCGGCCATCGCGCACTTCCAGATGGGCCTGAAGCACTTCCCGGTCGTTGTTTTGCGTTAACAGGGTGCCGTGGGTGATCCAAAGCGGCGTTGATGTTGTAGGTTCTGTATTGGGTTTAGGCATTGATGATCTCCGATCCGCTATTTTAACATAAACAGATGTAACGCACGTTACTTTCTTTTGGGCTCTTTTGTGCTATCTTCATAAGCACCAATTGTTATTAATCAACCTTTTTCAACATCGGGATACCTGTTCATGAAAGCTTCTTTTCGTTCTCTCCGTCTGGGCTTTGCCTTTGTCTTTGTGTATTTGCTCTTCAGTTGTTTTAACCTGATCAATCAGGAGTTTCGTTTGCAGCACTACCAGGCCCGCCTGGACAGTGATTTACAGGAAGTGACCCACGAAAATCAGAAGCTCAAACAGGATATTGCTTATTACCAGAGCGATACGGGCATGGAAGAACTGGCCCGCAAACGTCTGGGATATTACAAAAAAGGTGAAATTCCCCTGCGGGTGATTGAAGTGGCCCCGGCTTCTCGCTAATGTCGCGCCTTCTCATCCTCAGTGTTTTTCTCAGCAGTTTTCTCCATGTTTTCACATTATCCCCGGCCTTAGCCCAGCGCGAAAGTCCTGTGGAATACGAAGACTTAGAAGAGGATTTAGAAGAACGTTTAGAAGATCAGCAGGATCAAATTGATATTCTGGCCTCAGATCAAATGACCCTGGTGGAAACCTTTCGCCGTTTTCGAGAAGCGCTGCCCTTTGACTTCTTTGGTTCTCTGGCGGTGCGACACTGTGCCATGGCTAACGAAAAACTCGACGTACTGGGTAACGTCTTGCAAATGCGTTTGTCAGCGGGGGTTCGCGGTCAGGTGGATGAGCACTGGGGCTATATGCTGCGTCTGCTGAGTACGGAAAACGACAGCTTTAATTTGTCCTGGTATCCTTTTGGCGGAGCGCCTATTGCCCGTTCGCCCCTGTTTTTGGATCGTTACGAAATTCGCTGGAAAGCTCCGCAGGAGGGCCTGGTTCCGGCCATTGATTTGCGTTTTGGAAAATCTCGCAATACCCTCTTTGAAACCCAGCTTTTATTTGATGAAGACGTGAGCTTTAACGGTTTGCAACAGCATTTTACCTGGCGCAATAGCTCTCCCGGTAACTCTTCCGGTACCTCTCCCGGTACCCGCGGGCTGCAGTGGCAGAAAGCCGGAATAGAACTCCATGAAGACGTTTTACAAATTGAGGAAACCTTTATTACCGCTTCTTTGCTGGCTGCTAAAGGAGTAAGTGAGTGGGCCACTGAGAACCTGACGCTGCGTTCGGCGCTGAGCTATTTGCATTATCAGGGCACCAGTGCTCTGGCCACGCAGACCTTTAATACGGGCTATCGCGGTCCCTATGCGGTTTTAAATCGTACGGTGACGGGAACGGCCAATCAATCCACTTACGTTTCCGATTTTCGTCTCTTGAATATGGCCGCCACCGCCCGCTGGCAGCCCGCGCCGGAATGGCCTCCCCTCTCTTTGATGGTGGACGGGGTGTACAACCTGGGAGCCAGAGACCGAAATCTGGGAGCTTTCGTAGGCCTTGAAGTGGGCCAACTGAAACAAGTGGGCGATATGCAACTGGACTACAGCTACCGCTGGATGGAGCAGGATTATCAGGTGGCTCTTTTTGCGGATGAATTTTACGCAGGCAATGATGTGCAGGGACATACCCTGAGTCTGAGCTATTTAATGACGCTCAAGACCCGGGCCATTGCCACATTAGTGACTCGTCAGCGTATCACAGAGCCAGAACTGGGTGTTTTAACCATTGCTTATCTAACCCTGAGACAGGACTTTTGAGGTGCGTCGCTTACGGAGGCTATTGATAGGCTTCACCGCTCCCTATCTTTTACAGGCACCTGCCCTTGCACAGACTCCCCCCCTTGCACAGACTCCCCCCCTTGCACAGGCTCGGCCCACTATTTTGCTAGAGGCTTCCTCTGAAGTCACGCAGCAGCGCTGGTTTAAGCAATGGCAACAGCGTTTGTCGGA
>CAYFGW010000212.1:0-9082 GCA_964342365.1 uncultured Candidatus Sericytochromatia bacterium
AACACCCGTGCCTTTAAAAACTTTCAGCGTACGCACGCGCAGGGTATGGCCTCATGAGTAGCGATCTGAAAGGTTACACCCTGAGTTTTAACTCTGGCGAAAGCATTACTGTTGATGCCGAAGAAAACCTGTCTGAGTCCATGGATGTAACCAATTCTCCCATTTTATTTGGTTGCCGCACGGGCATTTGTGCCACCTGCTTAGTCCGCGTCATTGAGGGCATGGAGCATTTGCCCCCTGTTTCTGAAGAAGAGGCCGAAGTATTGGAATTAGAAACCGAAGATCCACAATGTCGCCTGGCCTGCCAACTCCATTTAAACGGAGATGTAAAACTGGAGTACGTTGGTAAATGAATCATTCAGAAACTGTTACTTCGGAACAGCTTTTGCCGATGCATAATGAAAAGGCGAAGGAAAAGCCCGTGCCTGAGGTGAGTCATCGCCACTTCTGGTATATCGCCTGTCAGGCCCATGAACTCAAGAGCAACGCGCCCTTGCAGCGCACCATTCTCGACGAGTGGGTGGTTTTATTTCGCGGCGAAGACGGAAAGCCCGTGGCCCTGCAAGATCGCTGCCCCCATCGCAATTTTAAGCTCTCCGAAGGGTACGTGAAAGACGGCTTATTGCAATGCCCTTATCATGGCTGGGTCTTTAATAAAGACGCTGAAGTGGTGGCCATTCCTTCTGAAAGTAAGGATTTTAAATTCCGCAAATCCCGCTGTGCCACCGCTTATGAAGTGCTGGAGCAGGATGACTTTATTTATGTGCGCTTAGAAAAACACCCGGATATGGATCGTCCTCCGCTGGCCATGCCCCATTACAAAGAAAAAACCTACAAAACCGTGCGCCTGTTTAACGTGTTTAAAAACGATGTCACCAACTGTGCTGAAAATTACGTGGACGTGCCCCACACGGTGTTTGTACACGACAAAATTTTTCGCGTCAGCCGGGATGAGTGTGTAGACGCCACCGTCACCCGTAAAGACGGTGTGGTGTGCGTGGATTACCGCAACGAAACGGACAATATGGGCTGGTTTTCCTTTTTGCTAAACCCCAAAAAAGAGCCCATTATTCACCGGGACTACTTTCACACCCCCAACGTCACCAGCGTGGAATATATCTTAGCACCGGGCCGCAGTTTTTACATTACCTCTCACTGTACCCCCGTAAACGATCAGCTCACCCACGTCTACACGGACCTCACTTATCAATTTGGGCCGGTGCTGAACGCCATCGCCGGTCCCATGGTGAAGTATCAAGGACAGAGTGTCATTGATCAGGATATTAAAGTGTTGGATACCCAGATGGAAGTGATTCAAAAATACGGGGTCAAATTCAGTCACTCCACCGCAGATATAGTGCATATTTTGATTGAGTCTCTGCGCCATGCGGTGGATAAGGGCAAAAACCCATACACCCTCAGTGAACAATCCCACGATTTCAGGTTCTGGATCTGATGCTGATTGGGGTCGCCTTTGGCTTTTTGTTTCTCTGGTTGTTTACCAGTGCCGCCATGCGTGCCCATTTAAAAAACAAAACGTGGTTTGAGTGGTTTTTAGACGGCAGCAACTTAACCATTCAGGGCACCCTGATTCCGCTCATTCAAACCACTCTCTTGTTTCAATTGCTGGATCTGCTGGTGCCGCAATTGCGGGGCGTGTGGCAAATCTCCAATGTGACGGGATTTTTGCTCAATTTTTTTGTGGTGGATTATCTATACTACTGGAACCATCGTATATTGCACCGCAAGCGTCTGTTTCCCATTCATATCATTCACCATACGGTGACCCAGATGGATGTGATGGCCACCTCCCGTAACAGCCTCTGGACCAGCTTTTTTATTGTGTACCTGTGGGCCAACGGGGTGTTGCTCTATGTGACCGATTTAAACGCAGGCGTCTTGCTGGGCATGAGCGTGACCGCCGCCTTAGACATCTGGAAACACTCTTCGTTAGGGGCCAACCACCCCCGGCTCCAGCAAAAATTGTCCCGCTGCGGTATCATGACCCCACTGGATCATGCCTGGCATCATGCGCAGCGTCTCAATAAAAATTACGGAGCCAATTTGAACGTGTACGACCGTCTGCACAACACCTATCTCGCTACCGAAAGCTACCCCGAACGCATGGGCGTTAATCCCCGGCTTTCACCCTGGCGTCAGCTCTTTTTCCCCTTCTCATGACCCTTTTATCGACTGTTATGGCTTTTTTCCCGGCGTCGGTGATGCTCTTAGCGGCGATGGCGGTGAGCGTGATGTTCATGGCTTCCACATGGACCATGTTTGGCCTGGGATTTGTGGGACTCCTCCTGTCTTTTTACGCTTATCCGCTTATGACCTTTCATGTGCTACAGAAGTTCAAGCCCATGCCCGGCACCCATGAAGCCCTGGACGCTAAAAAGTACAGCTGCTGGTGGGGCCTCCATCAGGTACAACTCATTTATTTTATCTTTCCCGTTTTAGAAAAAATTCTCAAGGCCATTCCCGGTTTGTTTAGCGCCTGGTTGAGACTCTGGGGGTCTAAAGTGGGCAAAAACGTATACTGGACGGTCACCGCCGAAATTCACGATAGGCACCTGCTAGATATCGGAGACGGCGTTATTTTTGGCCATGAAGTGCGCTTAATTTGTCACGTGGTGGGGCCTCACGAGGGCAAAATGAGCATGTACGCCAACACCATTACCATTGGTAAAAGAGCGTTTGTGGGTGCTGGGGCCATTCTAGGACCGGGGGTGGTCATTGATCCCCGCATCTTTCTGGCCGCCAAAACCGAAGGGCTCCCGGATCGCCACTTCACCGAAGACACGGTGTTTATTCGACAGCCTCAGAGCAACCCGGAAGATGTTCCCACCTCAGCGTGATTAACGAAGCATTATTGCTTTACACCGGCCGCGCTGAACGCCGCTGGAAACAGGCTCTTAAAAACCCTGAAATCGCCCAGCGTAACGTCTTAAAACGGATCTTACGACTCCAGAGCACCCACCCACAGCTCACGTCAGGGAATTGGCAAGACTGGCAAGAAAACTGGCAGAGCCTGCCCTTGCTCACTTACGAAGAAACCGGTCTGCCGGAACGGTCGCTCACTTATCAAACACCCCGGTGCTACGAAACCACCAGCGGTTCCAGCGGGGCCAAAAAACAGATTCCCTATACGCCCGCTCTGTTGCAAAGTTTTACGGAAATGTTTTTGATCTGGACCCACGACGTTCTGCGGTTTCTAAAACAGCGGGGAACCCCTTTTACGGGCGGCCAGATTTATATCAGTGTTTCCCCACAATTTAAAGACAGTGCTGAAGGATTGGCCGATGACAGCGATTACCTGACGGGCTTCACCGGCTGGCTTTCACAACACTATCTGGCCGTCCCTTCGTCCGTCAGGCATTTACAACATCCTCAGTCTTTCTGGGATGTGGTAAGTCTGTCACTGCTGCGCAGCCCCACATTAGAAATTGTTTCGGTGTGGTCCCCCAGCTTCTGGCGGGTGCTGCAACGGCATATGATAACGCACCGGGAGCGCTTAGTAGAACTGTTGGCCCAACAGGAGTTGACTTACGAAAACCAGCGCTTTGTCTTGCCCGTGCCTCCACCCGTGCGCTGTCGAGAACTCAGAGAAGCGTTACAAGCGCTGCCTGAAACCTGGGCCTGGCGCATGTGTTTTCCCCACTTAAAATTCATTTCCTGCTGGGGGGCCGAAAACGCGCGGGCCGACTTCAGGGCCATCTGTCAGGACTTTCCAGCGGTGCATGTGCAAGAAAAAGGGCTGCTGGCTACCGAGGCGCCGCTCACCATCCCTTCTGAAAAATACGGCGGCTTTTTGCCGCTGTTGCACGAGGTGTTTTTTGAATTTTTACCGGAGATGGGAAATTCCCCACAGCGGCCCTTGCAGCTTCACGAATTAGAGGAGGGCGCCTATTACGAGGTGGTCATCAGCCAAAAAGGTGGGCTATTGCGCTATCGCCTCAAGGACCGTGTACAGGTGACGGGGAAATATGGGAAAACGCCCTTTTTGCGCTTTTGCGGACGCAGTGAAAATGTCAGCGATCTGGTGGGGGAAAAACTCAATGCCGCCTATGTAGTAGAGGGCGTGCAAAAGCTTTACCCGCAGCATAAACTCTGTCTGATACCGGATGGCAGAGCCCATGACAAGAACTCCGAAGCGGGCTATGTGTTACTCAGCAAAAAGCCCCTTAACCCCGATGCTCTGGAGGACTACTTTTGTCGAGCGTTCCACTACGGCAACGCCCGAAAACTGGGTCAGCTGCGCCCGCTACGACACCACGCCCACCCCGATATCTTTGAGCATCTCACCCGGTTTTTTGTGGAAAAGCGGCACATGAAGCGGGGCGATCTCAAGGATCAGGTGCTCTATACCCGTGAGCACACCGGCGAGCTGCTGGATTACTTAGCGGGGTCTCTGGGAGCGTCCTTTTGATACACCCACATCACGTGGGGATACTTGCGCGCAAAAGCATCTTCATAGGGTTTGAGCCTGCCCGTCATAAAACGCCAGTTTAAAAGCAATACTTCTTTGTAAGCGGGGCCAAAGTTTTTGACGGTTTCTGACACCAGTCCATCCTCTGTCCAGTGGCTGGCAAAGCCCGCTCCGTAAAATACCGCCGACACCATCAGTAAGGGCGTGGGGCGTTTGTGCAGGAGTTGTTTGAGACTCCAGGGTAAAAAGAAGAGGGGCAGAAAACAACCCAGCGTATGAATCAACTGGGTGCGCGAATTGAGGTGCAAATAAAAGAAGTAGTCCGCAAAACTTTCAAAGTCTTCCACCCCGTAATCGTTTAAATGGGCCCGACGAAAACGACGTGAGGTGGTGACTTTCATTAACAATCCTTTGGGGTTGATAGCCTCTAGAGCCGGGTTACGTCATTCACAATATCCGTAAGCCCGTAGTCTCTAATAATACCATTTACCTTACTGGCATAACCAGGATCGGTAGCATAAACCCCGTGAATGGCGTTGACAAAGTCAGCGGGATTATTGCTGCGGGCAAAGGCATCAAGGGCCCGCTGGTAATAACCGTTATGAAACAGCTTTCCGTGCTCACTCACGGCCTCGTGAAAATTATGGTATTTGGCAAAGTTATCGCGAATATTGATGCGGCGACCGCCGTACACTTCCTGGGTGGCTACATTAACACTGCCCGCGGGCCCACGGCCTTTGATGCCAAAAATGTTGTAGCCGCCGATGGGCGATCTGGCCCAGGCCGACTCCAGAGCAGCCTGCGCGAGGGTCACTTCTGCAGGAACGCCAAATTTTCGTTCTGACTCCACCGCCGCAGGAGCAAGGGCCTTAAAAAACGCGGCTTTATTGTGGCGGCCGTGACTGGCTAACTGAGCAGGTGTAAGGCTTTTAGCTTCGCGAATACCATGAGCCACTTTTTCAAGGACTCTGAGCGTACTTTTACCCAGCAGTCCGTTAATTTGAATGCCGTAACGCTTTTGAAAATGCTTGAGCTTGCCCTCGGTGGTGTTGCCAAACTGACCGTTGTCTACCACAGGAAACCCGGCAAGGGTCAGCAAACGCTGCATGGTTTTTACACTTTCGCCGGTGTCGCCTTTTTTGAGCAGGCCGTTGCCCCCGCGAATGTCCTGAATACCGGGAACACGTCGGGCCGGGGCGGCGGGTTTGGCCACCGCGGCAGGGGCCTCGTCCAATAAACGAACTTGTGCAATGGCCGAGCCCTGCGCCGGGACCTTAATTCCCTTTTGCGCAGCGGGAATAACGCGGCTCACCTGATCATTGACGGTTTTTGATACATTGTCCAGCAAACGCTGAAAGCGGTTAGATACTGAAACACCTGACGTAAACGACATTACATTAGACATTGAGTTAGACATAAAGGGCCTCCGAAAAACACTTGAATCTTGTTAATAAAAGTATCGTCGGAAACTCTACAAACCCTGCGTAAAGTAAAGCAAGATTTTCTTAAAGATAACCCTGGCTTAACTTTGGTTTTTTTTGATGGTGAGCCTGCGTCCCGGCTCCTGAACGGAATCGTAAGACGATCCTCATGTTGTTCCGCAATATGTTTTACAATAAAAGCATGACACGTTATCGCACCGAATTTCTCAATCAGCAAACCCAGCCCGCCGCCGCCCACAAGGTCTTTAATAACTGGCAGGTGGTCACTCAGGGTTGGTATATCTGGGGCCCCTCGGATTCTCTGCAACGTAATCAGGTGAAAACCCACGATATTGCCCTGCAAAAAATTTGCGTCTTTCGCGATAGCAAAGGAGACGTCCACGCCATGGACGGCTTCTGTCCCCACATGGGGGTAGACCTGGGCATTGGCAAGGTGGTCAATGACCGGGTGCGCTGCTTCTTTCACCACTGGGAATTCGATGCAGAGGGCCAGTGTCAGCATATCCCCATTCAAAAGGACATTCCCAAAAAAGCCTGCCTGACGGCCTATGCCTGTAAAGAAAAGTACGGTTATATCTGGGTACACCCGGACAAAAACACCACCACAGAAATTTTAGAAATTCCCGGCATGGAAGGGGTAGAACTCACCGTAAGCCCCGGTAAGGCCTATACAAGAGGCTGTCACCATCACATCACCATGATCAACGGTATTGATCCGCAGCATTTGCGTACGGTTCACGATATCCATATAGATATGGACGTAAATATTGAGCAGGCGGAGCCCAGACTGGTGGAAATTACCCTCACGGGAAAAATGCCCGACACCACGTTCAAAGAACGTCTGGGCAAAAAGATTCTGGGCGAGAGCTATAGCTACGCCATGAAATACGCCGACGGCTGTCTGGCGGCACTCACGCTGCTTAAGGACGTGCGCTTTCTGGGCCGCGAAAACCTGTTGCCCGAACTGTACATGTTTTTTGCGTATCAGATGGTGGCGCCCGGCGAAACCCGGGTACAGCCTATTTTTGTAACCCGTAAACGCAAAGGGATTTTTGGCGCTCTGATTTCACAGATCTGCCTGGCCATGACGCGCCTGAGCTTTCGCACCTTACAGGGAGAAGATGGTCAGGTGTACGAAAACATTCGTTTTACTACACAAAATTTGCTCCGGGTCGATGCGCCCGTGGCCCGCTATATTCGCTATATTAACCAACTGGAACCCTCTGCCTGGAGCTTAACAGAGCAACAGCTTAAAATGGTGTCTGACTAGTTTTGCCAAATTTGCAACGCACACAACTCAAAGAGAGCTTAAAGTGGTTCTGGCTCATGTTTGGCCCCGCCCGGCACCGCAGCGCTTCGGTGTACGAACTGCTGGGTGAGCAAAACAATCTGGGAGAACACACCCGCTATATTAATCTGGGCTACTGGAAAAACGCCAACACCTACGATAAAGCCTGTGAAGCTCTGGTAGATCTGGTGGGCCAGTGGGCCGATATAAAGCCTCACCATCGGGTACTGGACGTGGGCTGCGGCTTTGGAGAACAGGATGTGCGCTGGCTACAGCAGTACACGCCTCAACAGCTTACGGCCATTAATATTACGCCACTGCATATTGAAAAAGCCCGCGAACGCTTTCAAAACCCGGATCGGTTTACCCACCCGGCGCTGGATTTTCAGCTGGCCAGCGCCACGGATTTACCCTTTGCCCGCCACAGCTTTGACCGGATCGTGGGACTGGAATCCGCCTTTCATTTTAATACCCGCCGCGATTTTTTCAGAGAGGCCATGCGCGTACTAAAACCGGGTGGAACCCTGACACTGGCGGATACGGTGCCCTTAAAGAACCCTGAAAACGCATGGGACAGCGCCAAATACTGGCTTATGGGCGGACTCTGGCAAGTGCCCCTGTGCAATTACTACAATCTGGATACCTATCAACACCACTTACACCTTGCGGGGTTTACTGATATCATCACCGAAGATATTTCGGCACATGTGTGGGCTCCCTTTAAGGAATTTGCCCAACAACGGGTTCAGGATACGGAAATCAGAGCCCGGGTGCATCCGCTATTGCGCAAAATCTGGGGCACCCCTCACAAAGCCGCTGAGCAGATTCAATATGTACTGATCTCTGCCACCAAGCCCTGAGGCATATCCACGCCATACGCCACGGGGGCTGTTCAAAGGCTGTGATTTGTGTTCCACTATAATTTGTGTTCCACTATAAATAAACACAAACGAAGGACAAACGATGAATAACCCACAGGTCAATGACGTGAATATTCAAATTGCCACGGTGAACGGGACCGGCAGCCAGTCTGCCAACCTGATTCTCATGCGCTCTATTTTCAATATGAGCATCCCGGTGGTGGCCAAAAATCTTTTCCCCTCTAATATTGCTGGTTTGCCCACCTGGTACACCGTGCGGGTGCACGAAAAAGGCTATCAGGCCAATAAACAGCGTAGAGACATTATGGTGGTTATGAACCCCAACACCGTCTATGACGACATTCGCGGATTGCGCCCCGGAGCGGTGGTGGTGCACGATCTGGATATGAAAATTGATCATGCCCTGCGCGACGATCATATTAACTACGGCGTGCCTTTCGGTGAACTGGTGAATCAGGCCACCGACAACGTCAAGTTGAAGAAAAAAGTGGTGAATATGATTTATGTGGGTGTTTTAGCACACCTTCTCAATATTGAAGCAGAGGCCATTACCCACGCGGTGAATAAACAGTTTGCGGGCAAAGAAAAAGTGGTCCAACTCAACCGCAACGCCATTGCACTCGGACGGGAATGGGCCGCAGAAAATCTTACCAAAAAAGACGGTTTTACCCTGGAATCTATTGAAGGTGCCACCGAAGGCAAAATGCTCATTGAAGGCAACGACGCCACGGCGCTGGGCGCTCTCATGGGCGGCTGCACCTTTTTGTCCTGGTATCCCATTACTCCTTCTAGCTCGGTCTGTGAGAACCTGATTGGTTATTTTGAAGAATTTCGCGTCAAAGACGGCAAAAATCACTTTGCCGCCGTACAGGCCGAGGATGAAATTGCCGCCATTGGCATGGTGCTGGGAGCAGGCTGGGCCGGTGCTCGCGCCATGACCGCCACCTCCGGTCCGGGCATTTCTCTCATGTCAGAGCTGGCGGGCTATGCCTACTATGCTGAAATTCCCAGCGTGATCGTCAACGTGCAGCGCATGGGCCCG
>CAYFGW010000213.1:0-8895 GCA_964342365.1 uncultured Candidatus Sericytochromatia bacterium
CCGGGCCGTGATTTCCAGATGCCCGCCGGTGTCCACCCCTTCACCGTTGGCGTATGTGGCCCAGCGGTAGTTATTGATGCCCAGGGGTGCAAATAAACGACGGTCTGCAAAAGCTTCAAAAGAGCCCTGACTGCGCCGGGCCATCAAATCCCCCAGCGCTACCACGCCGCCGGTGCAATAACGACTCCGGGTGCCGGGCGTGTGTTTTTGTGCCAGATTGTAAAAGTAGCGGGCCCAGTGTGGCGAGAGATACATCCATTCCTCGTTGCCGGGCGACCAGAAGTCACGGTCATTGCAGTCTTTGCCGCTGGACATGGTGAGCAAATCCTGAACGGAAAAAGGAAGGTCTTCTTCTGTTAGGGGCTCTTCAAGGCTCAGGAGTCCTTCTTCAATGGCCATACCCGTCAACAATCCGGTAATGCTTTTGGTGGCCGAACGAATATCGTGTGGCGTATCCGAGGTGTAGCCATTGGCGTATTTTTCAATCAGCAGTTTGTCTTTGTGCCACACGAGTAGGGCGTGGAGTTCATGGGGGGCCTGGGCATCGATTTGTTCTATCATGCTGGTGAGGATAGGGATGTCGGCCAGTGCGTTTTCTTCGGGCGGCTCAAGGGTAAAGACGTCTTTTTCAAAGGGGGCTGAGGGGGTGGACTGCAAGGGGGCTGCGCAGCCATGAAGTAAAGTGCTCATGAGTAAGAGTAAAAAAACCAAACGGGGACTCATGCGTGTTCCAGCAGTCGTGTCAGGGCTTCTGGCACGTTGATATAACCCAAATAAACCATGTCTGTATCGGGATGATACACGTAAAAACCGGTGCCCGTGGGCGTGGAACGACCCAGCAGCAGGTGAGTCTGCACCGGCTTTTGCTTGACGGTGCCCTGCAGGTGCACCGTGATGGGCAGCGCTGAATTTCCGTCAGAAGTGTGGATGTGCATATCTTTTTTTTGAGCGACCGTGGGGTTTTCTAAAAGCAAACGCTGGACGTTAAAGACCCGCAGCTGCTCAGCAGTGCGCTGAAGCAAAGCCTGTTCAAAATCCGACAAAAACAGGCTTTTGCCTGTGGGGCTCTCCTCGTGCAGCGTCCAAGGCTCCTCTTTGAAGCGGGCGTAAAGTTTTCGGCCGCCTTTGTGAAAATCAAATCCCCTGAGCGTGTCCCAGTGATGCACGCTGAGTAAGCTGCTCTGATTGGGTAAGTCTGACAACGACGCTTGTTTTTCAGTGTCGGTTAAAAGGCGCTCGCGTCCGGCCTGCTGCCACCGTTCCTCAAAGAGCGTATATGTGCCAAAGCCCACACAAAGCACGAGCGCACACAGGCTGAACTTCCACCGCTGCCAGAAACTCACGGTTTTCGCCACCATAACCACAGCCCAAGGCAAAAAAACAGACCGGGAGCCAGAATAACGTGGATGATCCAGGCCCATCTCAAATGCTGTCCACTCAGAAAAAAGCGGGTGTCCCGGGGCGGGCGCGGGTGGATATCCATCAGGCCCGTGTCCCCCGTCAGCCACGCCACACTGTTAAGAAAGAAGTCCCGATTTCCCAACACGCTGGCAAAGCGATTGCTAATAAAGGTGGCGTTGCCCACCACCACCATGCGTGCTTTTTGGGTGGAATCGGAGGTGGGTATTTCTGCAGCCACCGCCAAACTCAGTGGTCCCACAGGATCCTCAGGACCCTGTTGGATCAGGGCGTCGTCTCCCAGCCGGGTTTCTCCCCAGCTTTTGGCGCTGGAGAACATGAGGGGCGTGATATTGGTTTTGGAGTCCTCGGCGGCTTCAATACTGCTGGCCAGCGGAAAAAAGACCGCCGTGCCCTTCAGATTTCGGGTCAGCGGATGTGCTTGAAAGCGGGTGATTAGTGGCACAGTTACGTCTTCTTGTAAGTTTTGCTGAGGATCCACCACAATATTGTGGCCTACACGAATACCGTGAACCTGAAGCACTGCTTCAAAACCGCTGGCCACTCTGGGGGGCAGTAAAAGCAGTAAATGGCCGCCTTTGCGCAAGTATTCCTGTAAGGCCCTGCGTTCTTCTGTCAGAAGGCCCTGTCGGGGGCCAGCCCACACCACCACGCTGGCGTCATCGGGAACTTTGTACTGGGTTTTGGACAGCTGCAGCGGACGCACCGCGTAATTTTCCTGCTCCAGCTGGGTTTTGGCGATCCCCAATCCGCCCCGGTTATAACTGTCGTTGAGATCCAGTTCTCCGTGTCCCTGTAAAAAGTACACCGGCGGTTTATCTTTGCGGGTTACCGCCAGAATGGCCGAACTGAGGGCCTGTTCATCGGCACTGAGAATTTCCTTGCGCCCGCCGCCGCTCTCAATCACAAGGGTTTCATCCAGGCTCACTCTAAATTTTTCTACCAGACCCGGCTGAAGCTCAGGATCCACCATTTCATAACTGAGTTGCCCCCCGGCCGCGCGAAAATAACCCCGCAGGCGATTTTCCACGCGCTGACGTTTGGCGCTTCGGGAACGATAAAAGGCGGTGACTTTCACTTCCTGGCGCTCGGCTTTGAGCCGTTTCAGCATTTTTGTGGTCTGGGGTGACAGGGTAAACTGCTGCTCGGGGGTCAGATCCAGTCGCACATCGTGGCGGCTGATCCAGACATTAAAAAACAGGATCAGTCCCACCAGACTCAGGGTCATGACCCAGCCGGGCCCACTCAGCATTTTTAAGGGTTTAACCACGGTGTCGCCCTCGCTGTAAGCTCAGAGACAATGTGCTCAGGGCCAAAAGTGCCGCCAGAATCGAGAGATAAAAGGTGGTATCTGCCAGGGAAATCCAGCCCATGGAAAAACTTTCCTGATGGCTATGCAGGGAGAGGGCTTTGAAGACTTTGTTTTCACCGGGTTCAAGCCCCAAAAACCACCACAATAGCGACACGCCAAAGGCCGAAATGGCCGCTACCGTGGCGTTGCGGGCCCAGATAGAACTCAGCAAACCAATACCCATAAACACGCTGCCCATTAAAAATAGCCCGATATAACCGCTCACAATGGGGGCAATGGGCGGATTGCCCAGAAAGACCAAAAAGAGTGGGTAGTGCAGAGTGCATAAAAGCAGAAAGCCCAGCAGAATGAGGGCCGCCAGATATTTGCCCAGAATAATTTGACCCGTGTAAACAGGGGCGCTGAATAACAGGGGCAGGGTGTGCTGTTTGCGTTCTTCAGCAATCAAATGCATGGCCAGTAGCGGACCCAGTAAGAGTAAAATCACGGTGGTATTGGAAAACACGTAGCGCATGAGCTGAATATCCTGGGTGGATTTCAGAATGAGCACAAAGAAAAAGCCGCTCACCAGCAGAAAAAACGCGCTCAAAAAATAGGCCAGAGGAGAAGCATAATACAATCGCAGTTCTTTACGCATCAACACCCAGGTGGTCTTCATGATTTCTCTTCCGATTCCTCTTTCGATTCGGCCTCCAGCAGTTCCAGAAAAACGTTTTCTAAGCTGCGTCGCTGTGGCTGGAGTTGTAAAACATCCCAGCCCTTGTAAATGATTTCACGGGCCACTTTACCCTGGGTCTCGGGAGTGATAAGAGTCAGGCTGAGCTGTTCTGGAGTTCCACTGTAGGCACTGATAAGTGGGCTTAAATGCTGGCACAGGGCTTCAAAGGTACAGGACTTTTCCGAATCAGGAGTTGCAGACGCTATCCGTAGCACAAAATCTTGAGCGTGACGCCCTTTTTGCAAGGCATCCGGGGTACTATGAGCCAGAGTTTTGCCGTGCTGTAATACAATCACTTCGTCACAGATTTGTTCTACTTCATGAAGCAAGTGTGAGCTGAGAACAACGGTGGCGCTGCTTTTCAGGCTGCGAATCAACTCACGGGTCATTTGAATCTGGGCAGGGTCCAATCCGCTGGTGGGTTCGTCCAGGACCACCAGGGCCGGCTCGTGTAACAGGGCCATGGCCAATCCCGTACGCTGGCGATAACCTTTGGACAGGGTGAGGGGCTTTTTATGTAATACATCGCTCAAATGACAGGCTTCAGCCATTTGTTTCATGCGTTCTTTGTGGGTACTGCGGGGTAATTTACGCAAACGGGCCACGAATTTCAGGTGCTCCCATACGCTCAGATGAGCATACAAAGGGGGATGCTCAGGTAAATACCCCAGGTAACTCTGTGCCTGCATACGCTCTGAAAACATATCGTAGCCCATCACGCTAACACTGCCCTTTGTAGGTGGCTGTAAGCCCGTAATCATTTTCAGCGTGGTGGTTTTGCCCGCGCCGTTGGGGCCCAACAGTCCGAGAATCTGACCTGTTTCGAGTTTAAAAGAAAGATTGTCTACCGCCAGATGCTGGCCGTATTGACAGCTGACCTGTTGCAAAGAAAGGGTCATAAATGCTCCCAGTAGGCAATTTCTGTGCGCAGGTTTTCCCGGGCAGCCCGTTCTTTGTGTTGACGAAATTCGGGGGTATGGTAAATAAAGTCCGCCGCCAGCATGGTTTTAAGCACTTTAATGCGCCCCTGCCGGTAAAGGGCTTCTGGAATCAGACGGTATTCTTTGCGAATCTGCTCCACGTAAAGGCTGTAGTGATCGCTGTGAGCCGATAAAATATTGAGATCAAAATCCAGAAACCAGAGTAAGTCTCGATCCACCGGCTCAGGCACCTGATGGTGATGGGCAGTGGTGTTGATCATAACGCTCACCGTGTTTACCACAGCTTCAGGCAGTCCCCACTTGCGCAGATCCCGTCGGGCCCAGCGCGCGCTGCGTTTTTCGCTGTCTTTGCGCAGGGTGCTGTACACCGCATCGTGATACCAGATGGCCAGACTCACTGCTTCGGGGTTTTTGAGATGGTTTTGGTAGGTGTCTTTGAGCGTGAGCAGGGCCTCAATATGCTGCAGATTGTGATAATAACGCCCCATGCCTTCATAAGCACGGCACAGGGCATTGAAGCCGCGTTCGTGCAGATCAGAGGGCAATTCATGTTTCTGGCAAAGCCTTTGCCAGAGGGTGGTCCACCGGGTGTGAAGCATTTGGGTTTCGGGCATGTTTTTTACGTCTTTTCTTTAGCAATTTTAACCCGTCTCCCCCTATAATGAAAATATGGAATCAGACCTTAACATTGTTTTGGTAAGTAACGGTCCGGGGGAATTGGCCACGTGGGTACGCCCTCTGATGCGCGAACTGCGTCAGGTTTTGCCCTCAGCGCGGGTGGTGATTGCACTGGTGCCCTGTCCGCACAGCAGTGGCCAGGAACAAAAATACGCCCGCAGTTTGCACGGGGCATACACCATGAGCCCGGAAGATACGCTGCATTATCTGATCACCGGAAATTTACCCAAAGGTTTAGCCCTGGCGCGTCAGGGCGTTATTCTACAGCTGGGCGGTGATACTCTTTTTGGGGTCAGTTTGAAGTGGCGCACCGGTTTTCCGCTGGCGGTATATACCGAACAATGGGTGCAGTGGCGGCGACAGGTGAACCGCTTTTATTTCAAAACCCAAAAACATTTTCAAAAACACGCGCCCCGTTTAAAGGCTGAACAGGCCCTGGCGGTGGGAGATCTAATGCAAAGTGCGATTCCCGTCTCTTCTTCTCCGCTGCAAGCCCGCTCGGATTTGCAATTGCGCACGAATGCGCCCGTTATTTCGTTCTTGCCCGGCAGTAAGCCGCTGAAGGTGTTGTTTTCTACCGCTTTTTTTGTGAGCGTGGTGGACGAGATTTCTTTACAGGTGCCCGAAGCCCAGTTTGTGCTGCTTCAATCCCCTTTTACGCCTTTAAGTCAGCTCAGAGAGGCGGTGCAGAACGAAAAGTACGTGCAGGTGCTCGGGGGAAGTAAAGCCAAAATTGCCCACGATAAATCGGGTAGCGTGATGATTACACCCCAGGGCAATAAAATTCAAATTATTCCTCCTGAGTCGAACTATTCAGCCATGGAGGTGAGCGATGTGAGCCTGACGCTGCCGGGCACCAATACCGCAGAATTGGCCACTCTGGGCACCCCCATGATGGTGCTTTTGCCCCTGAATCGTCCTGAACTATTGCCTCTGGACGGGATTCTGCAGTATTTACACCGTTTGCCCCTCGTGGGAAAATCCCTCAAAAAAACCCTGGTGCTGTCTCAGCTCAAAAAAATGCCTTTTCTGGCTTTGCCCAATCAAAAAGCTGAGCGTTTGCTGGTGCCGGAGTTCAGAGGGGTGCTCCACGCTGAAAGCATAGCCGGAGAGGCCGTGGACCTTTTGCAGGATTCGATTCGCCGTCGAGAGATGTCCCGCCAGTTGCGGGCCACCATGCCCGCAGAACAGAGTGCCCGACGCATTGCCGAGGACCTGAGGGCGTTATTGGAGCAAAGTTACCCCCAAACCTTTGCGCAGGATCAGGCCAGCATTTTTTGAGCCAGCGCACTGGCCAGGCTTTGTTGCAGCAGTAAAGTTTCCGGGGTCTGGGCTTCAAGTTCGCACACTTCGTTGTACACCCGGCTCAAAAAGGTGAGGCTTTCTAGTACATCAATGGCCCCTAAAGCTTCTACCACCTCTATTTTTTCTTTATTGCTGGCCTTACCACTGCGGTAAAACTGAATCAGGGCGGGCACGGCTTCGGGGTTAGCAAAGCTGCGCAGCGCCCGAATCAACGCCCGCTGGTCATGCCATCCCAGCACAAAGGAACTCAGGGCCTGATAAAAAAACTGGTAGCTTTTAAAGTTTTCCAGCTCTCTGGCCATGGCGTAGCGCACCTCAGGGTGGGTGTCGGGGTTAAAAAACAAACGGGTAATCACCTGTTGCACTTCCCGGGGGTCATAATCCTGAAAACGTTGAAAAATCATGCCCACGCGCTCTTTGAAATCAGCCCGCTGTACCGACTGTTCCAACTCCTCTAAATTGTTCATGGACTGTAACACCTGCGTGGCCAACTCCGCCCGGGGGTGCTGTAAAAACGTCATTTCGTGCAGCACGTGCTGTTGCCCGCTGGCTTTGAGAGCCTGGGCGGCTTCTAAAGCGACCCAGTGAGAACGATCTTCAATTCCCTGCTGATAAAGCTGTTCATCCTGGGCGCTCAAATCATGCAGAGCGCGCATGACGGCCAGGCGCACCGCAAAGTGGGGAGAACTGTAGAAGGAGCGAATCAGCGGCGTATGTTCGGTGAGGCCCGTATTGCCCAGCACTGCCAGAGCCGCTACCTGCACATTGATATCCTGACTTTCAGACAATAAGCGCACCGCCAGGGGGGCCGTTAATTCATCTCTCAGACGGGCCGCCACCTGCAAACAGACCACCTGATCTTCAGGCGTGGTGGTGCTCTGTAAATGCAGGCGCACGGCTTCTAAAATATCCGGTCCCATTTTTACCAGCAGACGAATCAAAAACGGCAGATTCCAGCGGGCCAGCCGCGTGAGTTGCGCTAAGATTTCGCTGATATAGTGGCTTTGACCGTGCCTTGACAGCGCGTGAGCCGCCAGTAATACCACCTGAGGAGAGGGGTCCTCAAGGCATTCGGCCAGCTGTTGAATATCTGCGCTGGAACCCAGAATATCCAGGGTTTGCACGGCCCTTGCTCGCTGTTCGCTATCGCCTTCATTGGTGTTAAGGCGGTGGGCCAACCGGGGCAGGTAAGGGCGGGCCAATTCTTCAAGAGACCCGGTTTTGGTGGGGTGTTTTCTGCTCATGCGCAGCAAAAAGTCGATAAAATAGAGCCCCTGATGTTCTTGCACCGTCTGCCACACCGGCCCGGGATCTTCAGGGTGCTTTAAGTAATCTTCAATGGCAGGCGTCCAGAGGTTTTCCAACTGCTGCCAGAGATTGGCTTTTTTTTCATTACGCTGATGATGTTTAAAGGTTTGATGGGTGAGCCACAGGCCCACTGCCAATAACAGGACGTTGAACGTCAGTAAGAAGGGCCATATCGGAAGCGCAAGAAGAGCAGACATATCTTGATCATAAGATTGATTGGCGTTTTTGGCAATGTTCTGGTGCTTAATTTATAGCATCCTGTACACTTAACAGTATGAAGTACACTCTGTTGCGTCACCGCGAACTGCAGGAAGCCTTAGTGGCGCAATGTCACGCTGAGCCGCTGTCCCTGCAGTTGCAAATTCCTGTGGACACCGCCACGGATTTGCCCGCGTGGCTTCATCAACAAAATCAGCGCCCTCGTTTGTTCTGGACGGATCGTTATCGCAAGCATCAGGTAGCCGCTGCGGGTGTTGTGGCCCACTGGAACAGTTTAGAAGCTGTACAAAAGGCTCTCAAAGATTTGCCACCTCAGGTGCGCATTTATGGGGGATGGGGCTTTAACCCCGACAGAGATTATGCTGCTCCCTGGTCTTCCTGGCCCGGCGCTTACTTTTTTCTTCCCCGCTGGGAACTGCGTCAGGGCGAAGCAGAAACCCTGCTTTGCCTGAATCTTTCACCAGCTCCAGCGTCACCGGCGGCGCGAGAAGCGGAAATCAGTCGTGCCGTTGAGGACCTGAACTTAGAACCTCCCGAGCCAGCTACCGGTTTGCGACCCACTTTGAAAGCCCTGCGTGATACCCCTGAAATCGAGGGCTGGCGACAGATGTTGTCACAGGCTCGCGATACCTTCAAAGCCGGTCATTTACAAAAAATTGTGCTCAGCAAAGTCTCCTGCGGTAAATTGCCGGAGCTCAAGCCCCAACTCATGCAGCGCCTGCTGGACCGTCAGCGTCAGGCCTATCACTTTTGGTTTGAACCCTTTCCCGATCAGGTGCTCTGGGGAGCTTCGCCGGAGCGTCTGTACACCCGTGAAGGTCGTATTGTTAAAACGGAAGCTCTTGCAGGCACACGGCCCTGTCCTGAAAATCCCGATGCGGCCCTGGCCTTTCGGGACGAACTCTTACACAGTCCCAAAGAACAACAGGAAAACGAACGGGTGCAAGAACACATTGAACAAAGTCTGGGGCCTCTGAGCAGTTCGTTCTGGATGG
>CAYFGW010000214.1:0-8865 GCA_964342365.1 uncultured Candidatus Sericytochromatia bacterium
GGGGAACACACCAAAAGGTTTGCCACTGCCATCTTTGTGCCCCCAACCCTGCAGCAGATTACCCCCGGAGCCCCAGATGCGCCGGTATTGCCGGAATTGACTCTGAACACCATCAGTACTGTGGAATTGCGCTCTCTTGAGGAAACGCAAGAGAAGGCTGAAAATGCTGAGCCTGCCGAGGCATTTACCGAAGTGCCTCTGCCCACCGCCAGGGAACTGCATCTGGAAGGCTTATTGGGTGCGCTCAAACAGGTGGAAAATAAGTTTAGCCTGGAAACGGCTCTTTCTTTGCATGAAGCCACATCTGGGTGGGTGGATCGTGTTAAAAATAGCATGAATCTGGAGGAATCCTCTCATTACGAGCTGAAGTTGGGTGGGGATTTTGGTGAGGTGGTCTTGAATTCCAAACAGTTAAACCCTCGCCGTTTGCGGGCTTTTTTTGCAGCAGCCCTCGGCGCGTTGAGTTCTTTTGAACTCTACGCTCGACATCAAAATATGGGGGACTTTGCTGCTCTCAAGGATCGTGTCGTCGCCGATACAGAGGCCGAAGCAGAAATCAATGCGAGGGTGATAGCACTTATTGAAAAAGCAGACGCTCTGGAAGACACCCTCGATCTCGCACCGACTCCCGATGCTGTGAACGTGTTGGATCTACTGCGGGATTTTTTAGATATTTTGCGGCAGTTGGACAAAGACCTTTACGCGATTCAGCAGGATCAGGCCGCTGATCAGGATCAGGCCAGATCTATTTCCAACACGTTTTCTGAGCAATTGCAGCAGCGTATTCAGTACGGTAGAGAACGTTTGCGTTTACTGGACGCGGGGAAACACCCTTTGTGGGCAGAGGCCAAAGCGCAGATTTAGCGTATAATATAATCCATGAGTCAATCAAAGTCCCCAGAACTTCCAGACCCCCAGGCCGCCGGGCAATTGCTTGGTGATACCTATGTAGAAATGAGCAAAGCCATGGGGCGCGCCGTGCGGGGAGTTTCTACCCGTGTGCACGAACTGGATTCAGAAGTCACCTTCATATTGGATAACCACCAGGAAGTGCGTTTGCAGGTGAAGAAAATAGAACTCCTTTATATTAAAAATGGGGAGTACGAAGCGGAAACCAACACCTACTTTGATACGGTCAAAGAGCTGAATGTGTACTGTCGCACCAATTTTGAAAATGTCTTGATTCTGGCTCAGAAAATGAAAATGAAAATTTCCGCCTTTAGCCCTAATTTTTCAGTGACGCTCACTGCCACCAAAGCTTTCGTGGAAGAATTTGAAGACGACATCATGGCCATGAAAAAGCCCGCGGACTTTTTTGAGACCCTTGACGACATTAAACGGCCCATCTTTCTCAATCTCAACCATTATATCTATTCCAGGATCAGTAAATAGCTTGTGAGACAAAGAGGTCTTCGGACGTTTGGGCCTTTGCTGTTTTGTTTGTTAATAGGCCTTCTCACCGTGTTTCCTGCCCGGGGGGCAGATCGTTCTCCGGTAGAAATTTTTTCTGATCGGGTGGACGTTAACTTAGAAAGCCAGGTGACAGTTTTTCAGGGAAACGTTCGTTTATTGTTCTTGCCCTACAAAGCTCGCTGCCAAAAAGCCAGCGTGTACTTAAATGCCCGTACCCAGAAGGTGGATAAAATTACCATGTCAGGAGACGTGGTGATTGAAAAAGGGACGCAGGTGTTAAAGGGCCGTCAGATCACCCTTGACGTGCCCCGAAATCGGCTTAAAATAGAAGGACAGGTGTACACGCGTTTTCAGTTAGAACGGCCCCTGAACTTAAATTTAAATTAAAGAACACGCATGTTTTTTTTAACCCTGCCGATAACAATAGGGTATAGGTTTGAGAAAGGTTGAGCACACATGACATATACTAGCGGATATCAATCTCCGGGATCAGCGCAAACCAGCGCATACAGCCCCTTTAACAGAGCCGGGCAACAGCCCCCCGTGCAGCAGCCCGGGCAGTATGCCGGTTACCCTCAGGCTGTCCCCGGCGACAACCCCTTTCCCAACAGCCCTTCTTCACTGGGGGCTGATACCTATCTTCCTCCCGCCAATCCTGGCGATATTGACGCATTATCGGGCAATATTGACAGCAAAATTGCTGATATTCGTCGTGCTTTTAATAGTCAACCCGCTCCGCCTGCTGCTCAACCTGGTGCTCAACCCCCTCTTCAACCCGGTGCAGCTCCCGTCTCTCAGGCCGATATGCAGTGGGCCATGGAATTAGAGAATAAGGTAAAAACTCAGAATTACCAGCCTAACGCACAGGAAACCGCCCGCTACGAACAAATTTTTGCTGCTCTTCAGGCCGCTCAACAGGCCGTTCAGACCGGTGGCGCACCTCCGGCGGCTCCCGCAGCCCCTACAGCAGGAGCGCCCGCTGCACCCGCGGTGCCAGATGCAGATATTTCCTGGGCACTGGACTTAGAAAAGAAAGTGAACGACGGTTATCAGCCCACGGCAGAGGAAACCGCTCGTTATAACAATATTTTTGCCCGCCTCAACAATCAAGCCCCCGCTGCTCAGCCTGGAACCACCCAGCCGGCGGCTCCTCCCGTGTCTCAGGAAGACATGGAGTGGGCTATGGCCTTAGAGAATAAGGTGAAAACCCAAAATTATCAACCCAATGCGCAGGAAACCGCTCGCTATGAACAGATTTTTGCCGCGTTAAAAGCCGCCCAGGAAGCGGGGCAACCCCAGGCCAATCCCACGGCAGCTCCTCCTTCGCAACCTACCAACTGGAATCAGTGGGCACAGCCCTTTAGTCCACCTGCAGCACCTACCATGCCGCTGCCCATTGCCGGACCCGGTGGTCAGCCCATGATCAACGTACCTTCTTCTTTACGGGGGGCGCCTCAAACTCCACCTGCCGCCGTATTAAATCAGGCTCCTGGACAGCCTCCCGCTGCTAACGGTCAGTTTGCGCCTGCAGCCGGTGCTGCTCCCGGTCAGGGAGAAATTGACTGGGCTCTACAATTAGAAGCGAGGGTGCAACAAGGGTATCAGCCCAATGCCCAGGAAACCGCTCAGTATCAGGATATTGCCCGTCGTTTGCAGGCGGCCAAACAGGCGGGGGCACAGCCTCAGATGGCTCCACAGGGCGCTCCACCCGCGGGAACCTCTCAGGCTCCTCCTGCCGGAGCTCCTCAACTTCCGCCCGGTGTGAGTCAACAGGATATTCAGTGGGCCATGCAACTGGAAGCGGCGGTTCAACAAGGTCAACAGCCTTCGCCACAAGATCTGGCCCGTTATCAGGCCATTGAACAAAAACTGGTAGCCGCCCAGCAGGGTGGCCAACCTCCTGCTCCGGCACCGCAACAACAACCGCCTGCACAGGTGCAACAACCTCCCGCCGCTCCGCCGGCAGCTTCAGGCGTTCCCCAGTCTTTGCCCAACGGACTGACCCAGCAGGAGGTGCAGTGGGCCATGAATTTAGAGGCTCAGGTACAACAGGGATATCAACCTTCGCAGGCTGAGATTCAACAGCATGCCAGTATTGCCCAGCGCTTACAAGCTCCTCCTCAGGCAGCTCCTGCGCCGCAGCAGGGCCTACCGTTTCAGCCTCAGGCAGGCGGCGTTCAGCAGGTGGTTCCTCAGGGGCCTCAGGCGGTTCAAATTATGCCGCAGAGTTATCCGCAGGTGCAGGGACAAACGCCGCAAATGGTGGTGCCCTACAATCCCGCCAACAACCAAATTCCGCTGCCTCCCGGTCCTCAACAGGGTTATTCACAGCAGCCCGGCATGCCTCCCGGTGGACCTCCTCCGGCCGCAGGTCAACAAAGCCCGGGCCTGATGACCCGCCTGGGTAACGCCTGGAATGCCCTCTGGGAATAAGCTGGGAGCAGCTCCTTACAAAAAGTCCGTCAGGTGCAAGCCTGCGCTGGGCAAATTATAATCAGACGTATTTAAGCATCGGTATTTTATATGCCGGTGCTTAAAGCTGAAACGGTCCCAGGGAGACATCTGCTGACTGAATAAACTCAACAGCAGCGGCTCTACTTTTTCGAGATCCATTTTAAAAGGCGTATGTTTTATACGATAGTGCCGCAACAATTCCTCCAACAGGTCGGCCACCGCACAGGACGGGTTGCCCAGAACCCATGCTCCGGGGGGCAATTGATTTTCAATGCGGTAGGCAATAATATGGGCAATATCCAGGGCATGAATCCAGTGAAACGCACCGTTCAGCCTCAGCCACTTGATCCAGGGCAAATACTTTCGAATATGGGGCAAAAACTGACTGACGGCGGTAAAAGGATGGTGGTCAGAGCCCCCTAATACTACCGTGGGGTAATACATATGCAGGGGGGGCAGTTCTGTGGCCCGTTGTTCGAGGCAATGGCGCATCACCGCCTTGCTGCGGATGTAGTCTGTACCCAGTTGAAAGGCTTCGGGCTGTAAATGATGGTGCTGATCCAGAAGGCTGGCTGTTGAAAAATAGTGAATGCCTTTGCAACGACGAGATAATTTCTCAAACAGTTGCAGCGGCTGCGTGACGTTGATCTGAAAGGTATCTTCTCCTCCCCAGGCGGTGGCCGGATGAATACAATAATCCACAATAGGGAGTTCCCGGGCGCAGAGCGTGCTGAGATCGCCCTGGATCCAGGTAACACGATCTTTTGCATAGCGCAGGTGCCGCGTTTTTTCAGGATCTCGGCACAGGGCATAAAGCCGGTGCTTTTGAGATAAAACCTCTAATAGATAGGCTCCTGTGCTGCCTGTGGCGCCCGTTAACAGGATTTTCGACATGGTGAGCTCGCTCTCTGTCAAAATGGTTTACATTTCCAGAATGACTTTAAGTTAACTATATCTTAAACTAAAGACTAATTTATCTTAAAAACAAAAAGGAAAAACTGTAGCATAATAAGAATATAGCGAAAAACAAAAAGCGAAGAGAGAAATAAGAAAAATGATGAAAAAGATTTATGCCCTCATGATTTCAGCGGCCATGACACTCACCCTCGTGGGTTGCGGTGGCGCACAATATCCCGCAGGCGTCGGCGGCCAGTTTGCCAACGGTGGTATGGGCGGTGGCTTTGGCTACGACAATTCTTACGGTGGCGGTTACGGTGGTAGCACCGGTTACGGCTACGATAACTCTTACGGTGGCGGCTACGGCGGTAACACCGGTTACGGCTACGACAATTCTTACGGCAATAGCTATGGCAATAGTTACGGTGGCGGTTACGGCGGTAATACCGGCTATGGCTACGATAATTCTTACGGCAACAGCTATGGCAATAGCTACGGTGGCGGCTACGGCGGTAACACCGGTTATGGTTACGGTGGTAACACCGGCTACGGCAATAGCTATGGCAGTGGTATGGGCGGCGGCTATGGTTCTTCTCCCTACAACTCTTACAACGCACAAAACGCAAAAACCAATACAGCACAAAAACCCACCACCCAACGCTAAACCAAGCGCTGGTATAAGATAATCTCTTCGCTACCCTCACGCACGCCGTGAGGGTTTTTGTGTTCAAAATGAGATCAAAAAGAAATTTTTTTACGTTTTTTTTGAGATCCGCTGCCTCAACCTCTTTACTTTTTGGGTTAAAAAGGTTAAATTAATATTATCGATGTATAAAGTTCAAGGTTTAAGTGATTCATAATGATTAAGAAAATTATTTTCTCCCTCGTGGTTTCTGCCAGCATTTTTGTTCTCAACGGTTGCGGTTATGCGCCCAATCCTGTGGGCAACCCCTATATAGGTGGTGGGTATACTAACCCTGGTTATGGTACCGGTTACGGTAACGGCTATGGTAACGGGGGTTATGGATACACCGACCCTAATTACGGTTATGGCACCGGCTATGGCAACGGAGGCTACGGCTACACTGACCCTAACTACGGTTATGGCACCGGTAATGGTTACGGCTATGGTACCGGCACAGGCTACGGCTACGGCGGTAATACCGGTTACGGCTATGGTAGTGGCACCGGTTACGGTTACGGCACCGGTACAAACTACGGTTACGGTAATGGATACGCCTCTGACCCTTATGGTTTCGGTGGCGGTACCGGTACGGGCTCTTACTACGGCTCCTATAAAGCCGATAGCAACAATGCCAACAATACAACAACCACAACCCCCACTAAAAAAAGCACGTTTTAACGCTATACACCTTTAGTGACAGACCTTCACATTCATCGTTTGATTAAAAAGCCCACCTTACAACGGATGGGCTTTTGTTATTTAAAAATTAATTTTGGGTAACGTTTTTTTTAATCTGAAATTCTTGAGCTTGTGCTTTTGTGCTAGAATGATTAACGTTTATATGATGCTTGTAATAAAAAATATACCGACTTCAGAGCGCACCCGTGCATCTTATTCCTCCTATTTCGGTGCCTCTATCTCGCGCTTAGCGAACCCCTCCCTATGTAATCAAGAAATGAGGTTGAAACGTCTACGTGTCCAAAGAAATTATTGTTAGTGAATCCGAAAAAATTGCCGTTGTTCTCGAAAACGGTGTGGTACGTGAATTCTATTTAAGTGAAGGTGAACAGTATGTGGGAGATATTATTCTCGCCACTGTTGAATCTATTGTGCCTGCCATTGAGGCTGCCTTTTTAAATATTGGTCGTGAAAAAAGCGGCTTTATCCATGTTTCCGATCTTCCCGCCAGCCGCAAACAACAGAGCGGTATTCGTCAATTCTTAAAACCACAGCAGCAAATGTTGGTGCAGGTCACCCGCGAGCCCACGGGCAATAAAGGCGCCGGCCTCTCAGGCTTTATTCAGCTACCCGGTCGCTTTCTGGTGCTAACACCTTTTGAACGTCGTATTGGTTTGTCCAAGCGCATTTTTGATGCCCGTGAACGCACGCGTTTGGCCCGTATTGCCCGTATTATTTGTGGTTCTGGCTACGGTATTGTGTTGCGTCCTGAGGCCATTGGTCAGTCAGAGCAAACCCTCAGAGACGATCTCAAGCTGCTTATGAGCCGCTGGAAGCAAATTCTGGAACAATCTCATAAACAAACCGCTGGTACCACCCTTTACCGTGATCAGGACGTATTAGAGCGAATTTTAAGAGAGGGATCTACTCAGTCCGTATCTCGGATCATTGTGGACTCAGAATCCACTTATGAGCGCGCTTCTAAATATTTTAGCAACTGGTCTGATAGCAAAACCCAGAGCAAACTGCGTATTTACAACGGTGAAACGCCGGTGTTGAGCCACTTTGGTATTCAGCAGCAGCTGGAACATGCGATTCAGCCTCTGGTACAATTGCCCAGCGGCGGCACCCTGGTGATTGAGCCCACGGAAGCCCTGACCTCTATTGATATCAACACCAGCTCCATGACCTCCACTGATAACCAGCCTGAGACCATTCTACGTACCAACTGTGAGGCCGCCGAAGAAATTGCGCGCCAGCTGATTTTAAGAGATATTGGCGGCGTGATCGTCATTGACTTTATTGACATGGACAACCCCAGAGATCAGCAAATTGTCTGGCAGCGTTTAGCAGACGTCTTACAAACCGATAAAGCTCAGCCTCAGATTTCCTACTTCTCTGATTTTGGTCTGGTGCAAATGACCCGCCGTCGCCAGCGTCAGCGCCTGAGCGAAATGCTCACCATGCCTTGTCCCACCTGTCAGGGGATTGGCCGGATTCGTAACCTGCTGTATCGCTCCGATATTTTAACCACACAGGGCATGCGCACCCGTTTGCCTTTGATTCAGCCCGAAGACAAAAACAGCCGTTACAAAGGCGGTTCCGAAAAGTCTTCTCGCCCGCAGCGCCCCGTGCGTCAGCAGCGTCAGCCTGAACCCGCGCCTCCTTTGTCTGAACCCCGCCAAAAGTCTGCGCCTCCCCCTTCTAAGCCGCTGCCTTCTCGCGAACGTCAAGAGCACCAGGACCGTCACGACTCTCGTCATGACAGTCGTCATGAACAGCGCGCGAAAAAGTCGCCCGCTCGCCTGGAGGAAACCCTTGAGGATCTGCGCTTCGATGATGCCCTGTTTAGCAGTGACTTAGAAGAATCTACCCTGGAATCCTATATCGAGCGTGAAGACAATTTGAACGTATCCAGCCGCCTGGCGGGTATTTTAGACGACTTGCTTGACCAGATCGAAGACGAGGGTTTAAGCAGCATCAAACGTTCTCTGGACTCTGATAACGGTCGCTCAAAAAAGCGTGCTGCTCGTGAAGATCGCAACGAAGAGGCAGACGAAACCGCCGAAGCTGTTGCCGAACCTGTGGCCGAGGACACTGCTGAAGAGGCTGTTGAAAAGCCAGAGGAAGTGGTCGCAGAAGAACAGGAAGCCACTGAGTCTGAAGAAGCGGAAGAAAAGCCCAAAAAAGCCACCCGTAAAACCCGTTCACGCAGCACGCGCGGACGCAAAAAGAAGGTGGAAGCGGCCCCTGAAGAAGCCCCTGTGGAAGAGGCTCCTGTGGAAGAAGCTTCAGAAGAAGTGGAAAAAAAGCCGCGCCGTACCCGCAAGAGTACCGCTAAAAAAACCGCTCCAAAAGCCCCTGAAGCTGCTGAGTCACATGATGAAATAGAAGCAGAGGCCCCTGAAGCTGAACAGGCCGACGAAGCAAAGCAGGCCGAAGCGGAAAAAGTTGAAGTAGAGAAGCCTTCCGTTTCATCGCTGGCAGAATCTGCTCTCACTTCTTCGTCTAAAGCCAAACCGGCCAAACGGGCGGTAATGCGTCGTCGAACCATTCGCAGTTTCCGTCCTAAACGCTAGGAGATTGATTATGCAAGACAACCAGCCGCGTCGATTTCAACCGAAGCCACCCTGGCTTAAAGTTAAACTGGCCAGTGGTGAGTCTTACACCCATCTCAAGGAAATCCTGAGAGAACGGCAGCTGGTGACGGTGTGTGAAGAAGCCCGCTGTCCCAATAT
>CAYFGW010000215.1:0-8809 GCA_964342365.1 uncultured Candidatus Sericytochromatia bacterium
CGGAGGCGCTGGCCAGATTGTTCTTCACGTCTTCTATGGTGTCAGTGAGGGCTTTTTCTAACTGCTCGTGGGTGATTTCAGGCGCTAATTTTGCGTGCAAAATAAACAAACCGGGATCCCGCAATTGCAAATTGTAGGCACCGGCATACAGCGCCAGTTCTCGATCCACCACCCGCTGATGCAGTCGACTGTTAACGCCTTCAGATAATAGGTCCTGAAGCACATCAAGGGCCTGCGTGTCCTTGTGCTCCATGGGAGGCACGTGCCAGGCCATCTGGACTAAACCGAGCTGTCCGGGGCGGCGCAGGGTAAAGCGGCGTTCTCCCTGTTGCTCAAATTCCCGGGTGTACATGGTGGGTATGGGTTGCTCTGAGGCGGGCAGGGGTGAAAAATAGTGAGAAATTCGTGCCAGAGCGTGGTCTGTGTCAAAATCCCCCACCAGAATCAGGGTCGCGTTATTGGGATGGTAAAATTCTTTGTAAAACTGCTCCAGGCGTTCTGTGGGCATCCCCTCCACATCCGAATGCCAGCCAATGGTGGGATGGTGATAAGGGTGCGCCAGATACGCATGACCAAACAGATGTTTCCACATGACGCTATCGGGGTTGCTCTCGTCGCGCTCCATTTCGTTACGCACCACGGTCATCTCTGACTGGCGATCGGCGTCTGAAATAATGGCCTGGTGCATACGTTCTGACTCAATATGCAGGGCCAGATCCAATTTGTCACGGGGGACGGTTTCGTAATAAGTGGTGCGATCCAGCCAGGTGGTGGCGTTAAAATTCGCGCCCACTTCATTGAGCACCTGTGCTATCTGGGTGTTACTTTCTTTGTTAAAGCTGGGGGTAGCTTTAAACAGCATATGCTCTAAAAAGTGGGTGGCTCCCGTGTGTCCCACAGCTTCATTGCGAGAGCCCACGTGATACACCACCTGAACCGTGACCACCGGCGCACCGTGGTTTTGAACCAGGAGCACCTTCAGGCCGTTTTTCAAGCGATACTCTTCAATACCTGCTTCTGTATGAATCCGTTCGGGCATCTTAATTCTCTAACTTTCCGGCCACGGACACCGTCAGGCGTTCGGGATCAAAGTATTTGCGAATGGCGGTGTTGACGTCTGCACGGGTGACCCGCTGAATGCGCCTGGCGCGATCCGTGAGGTAATTGTCGCCTAGATTGTAAAAGGCGGCGTCTGTCAGGCGACGGGCCAATTGACCGTTGGTGGTGGAGCGCACCAGATAGGAGCCGATCATGGCGGATTTGGCCCGCTTGAATTCGTCCTCACTAATGCCTTCTTTAACGTATTGGGTAATCACGCCTTTGGTGGCATTAATGGTTTTTTCCACGTTTTTGGGGTTGGTGGTGACGCTCACTAGCCAGGGTCCGGAGCCCGTATTGGCGTCGGGGAAATAGGAATAAATCCCGTAAGTCAGCCCCAGTTCGTCCCTGACCTTGAGACCCAGACGAGAACTCAGGGAACTCTGACCCAGGGCGTGGTTGGCCAGCATCGCGGCAAAATAGTCTTTAGAAAGCAGTTTTACGGGAGTTTGCGTGCCCATAGCAATAGACACATTGGCCTTTTCGGGTTTTGAGGTTTTGACCCGTTTGCCCTTTGCTTGCATGGGTACGTCGTCGATTTTAAAGGCCGGGCTGGCCACCTTGCGCGGCAAGGTGTTGAGTTGCTTGCGCAAAGGATCAGCGATTTCTCGGCCGTTCACGTTGCCCACCACTGAGAAAATCATTTTATTGCTTACATAGTGCTTATCGTAAAAGGATGTTACGTCCGCTAAAGTAACCGATTCCATTTGCTCCAGCTGATCTTTCGTGCTCAGGTGGTGGGGGTGGTCTTTGGGGTACAGGGCATCATAAAGCGCTTCCTGAGCCAGTACATCGGTGTTTTCGAGACGCTTTTTTAGGCGATCTATACTTTGTTTTTTGAGCTTGTTAAACTCCGCTTCGCTAAAGGCGGGCATTTTTAACATTTCAAACATCAGCGCTAGGGTTTTGTCCAGATTTTCTTTCAGGCTACGTCCGCTGACCGTGGCCCGTTCCAGACTGGCAGACAGACTCAAATCAGAACCCATCGCGTCCAGGGCGTTAGAGAAAGCCACTTTGTTCTTTTTTGTGGTGCCTCGCATGAGCATCTCTGCGGTCAGAGCGGCCACGCCCGCTTTTCCTTTCGGGTCAAAAATACTCCCTGCGTACAGGTTGCCCCGGAAGGCTACGGTGTTATCAATGGGGTTTTCTAAAACAAACAGTCGGCCTTCTTTGCCGAAACGGTAGCGGCTGACGGTGGTTTTTTCTGTTTTTGCAGCGGCTTTGGGGGGTGTTTTGCTGCCTTCAGGATAGGTCAGGTTGCGCCTGTTAAATTCCACGGATTCTACTTTTTCAGGAATAAAGTAACCCACTGTGCGATTGTGGTGCTTAAAATAGGTTTGCGCCACCCGCTGGACGTCTGCTGCAGTCACTTGTTGAATGCGCTCAGGATAGCTGACCCGGTAGCGCCAGTCGGCACTGGCTTCATACTCGCTGAGTTCGCTGGCCAGTTCATGGGTGCCGTGTCCCCGGAAGGCAAAGTCGGCCAGAATTTTCTTTTTGGCCCGTGTGAGGGCCTCGGCAGTAGCCGGTTCGCTTTTGAAGCTTTCAATGACTTCTGTCATCACCTTTTCGGCGTCCTTGTGTTCCGTATCTGAGGTCAGTTCAGAGGTCACCGTAAATAAACCGGGATCTCTGAGCTGAGCCGCCCAGGAAGACACGCTCACCGCCATTCCTTTTTCTACCAGCGCCTGATGTAAACGGCTGCTGACGCCGCCGGACATGAGTTGATCCAACACGTCAAAGATGGCGCTGTCGGTGTGCTCCATGGGCGGAATGTGGTAGCCCATGTTCACAATACCCAGCTGACCGGGGCGACGAATTTCAAAACGTCGCTCTCCCTGCTGTGGAGGTTCCTGGGTGTAAACCTGTGGAATGGGTTTTGGAGAAGGTGCAATGGGTCCGAATCTCTGGCTGATTTGTCGTAAGGCCTGTTCGGGGTTAATATCACCTACCACGATCAGGGTGGCGTTATTGGGGTAATAAAAATCTTCGTAGAACTTTTTTAAACGCTCCGTGGGCACGCCTTCTACATCGGAGTTCCAACCGATAGTAGGCACCCGATAAGGGTGAGCTTTAAACGCCTGGGTGAACAGCGTTTGCCACATCACCCGTCCGGGGTTGTTTTCTCCCCGTTCCAGTTCGTTGCGTACCACGGTCATTTCCGACTGACGATCCGCATCTGAAATAAAGGAATTACGCATACGGTCAGCTTCTAAGTGGAGGGCAAGATCCAGCTCAGAAGCGGGCAGGGTTTCAAAATAATTGGTGCGATCAAGCCAGGTGGTGGCGTTAAAGCGGGCGCCCTGGGCCTGTAAGGTGCTGGCGATCTGAGTGCCCTTGGCTTTGTTAAAGGTGGGCGTTCCTTTAAATAACATATGCTCCAAGAAGTGGGTGGAACCGGTATAGCCCACGGCTTCGTTGCGAGATCCCACGCGGTACACAATATTGACGCTCACCACCGGCGCAGCATGATTTTCCACGAGGAGAATTTTCAGCCCGTTGGGAAGTTTATATTCCTGAATACCTGCTTCAGCCCGTACGAAGGTGGCCTGATGTTTTGCCATGGAACGGGCCTGTACGGGGACGGGCATCAGGGCTGTGGTGGTGAAAGCGGCACTTCCGAGAAGTAGGGAAAGTGCGGTATGGGTGGCGAAACGTTTCATGGGGAGAAAATAGGTCATCAGAATCAGCCTTTCGTGGATATAAACAAAGAAGATCACTCCATTCTAGCAAAAGCCACAACGCTTCTTGACTTTTAATCACTTCTTAACTTAGAATAAATATATACATAATCAAGGTTAAAGGCGCACACATTCATGCAGGTTCAGTCACTTTCCTCCCCCTATGCTGCTTATGCGGCTCCCTATCGTTCTTCAAATCCTCACACGATGACCCCTTCCGTTCCCCGTGCCGCTTATGCTCAGGACACGCTTAATTTTGAACAGCCCACCTACGATCCCGCTTTGCCGCCACGGGGAAGTATCTGGGATCGCTCAGACGTGCGAGTCGGTATGATGATGGCGGGTACTGCTACCGTCGGAGCCGGTGTGGGATATTACGTGGCCCAAAGCACGGGGCTAAGTATTGGCTTAAATATGGCAGCTGGTGCTGCTATCGGTGCTGCTTTGCCCGTGGCTCTGGTTTATATCGGCATGTCTCTCTGGGACGGAAACTAAAGGCGTATTTATTAAGCGTTTTTTTGCTTCTGATTAAATATTTGGCGTCTCGCGCATTTCTCCACATCACCTATCCTATGGTTAGAACGTGACAACATGTGTCATGATCTCAGTAATCCCACCAGAGTAGGTGTTTTAAAAATGAAGAACGTCATTCGATTTTCCGGTTCCCTCGTATTGCTCAGTGTTTTAACCTCCTGTTTTTCACAACCAGAAGCGCCCAACGTGCCGCAGGTTTCTCCTCCTCCGGTAGCGGCCGCCAGACCCGCTTCTCCACAACCGGTTCCCGTAGCACCCACACCCGAACAAACGGTGGATGCCACTATTCAGGCGATTTTGACCTCTTCTTCGCTGTCATTACAGGTCAACGAAGAGCTCATGCTCATCGGTAATTTGCGCCTGAACAACGGACAAACGGTGAGCTTTGATGAATTGCAAAATTTGCTTCAGTTAGATAACCAAACCCCCACCTTGTTGCAATTGGATGCCGCCAATCGTCTGGTGCGTGCGCTGAAAGCGGGGCAGGCCACGGTGGTGATTTCTTCCCGCCAGAATCCCAATATTAAGGTGCCGGTCACCATAGATATTGTGGCCCCACCCCCGGGCATTGACCCCAATGTGGCGCTTGTGGATCTGGAGATTCAGTAATGCGAAAATTTTGGCCTTTTGTTGTTAGCTTATTGCTTTTTGCAGCCTGTGATGCAGACGTTCCCAGTACGGCTCCCAATTCCGCAGTAGAACGCGCAACCCGGATTCAGCCACAACCTCTGGCCAAAAATACGGCCGGCATGGGACTTACCCTGAGGTGGCCCCAGCCGAATTTTCGGACTCAAAAAATTCCCGAAACCGCAAAGACGGTACAAATTGAAATTACCGAAAAAGGTACTTTTCAAAACCTTTATCGCACCACGATTGATCGTGCAGAAGTGCCTGGTGACAGCACCACCCGTCAAATTCGCATTGATATGCAGGGCAAAACCGAGCGAGAAGTCAAGCTGTTGATCACCGCCAGAAACGACCTGAATGCGGTAGTGGCTACCGGTGAAAAAGAATTTAAACTGCAAGCCGGTCAGCGCAATACCGTAAAAGTAGAAGTCTCTGAAACCCAGCAAACCGTTACCATTGGTGGCGGCGGAGGCGGCGGAGGCGGCGGAGGCGGTGGCGGTGGCGGTGGTTCCACCGGCGGAAATACGGGAGGGAACACCGGCGGTAATAACGGCGGCGGCAACACGGGTGGAAGTAACCCGCTGCCAACTCCTGTGCCCACACTCGCCCCCACCATTTACACGCTGACTCCCATCAACAGCACCCTTTCTGTGAGTGTGGGACAGACCGTGGATATTCCCATCAAAATCTGGAACGGTTCCCCTGTATACTCCTTCTTTATTGGCGGTACACTGCCGGAGGGGTTAGACCTTTATAACAGCCAGAATCAAAAGGCTCCTAAATCTACAGAAGGTGTGATTGCTCAGGGAACGCGTCTGGACCAGAATTCAGACACGCTTTTCCTGCGGGGCACCATTGCCGCTGGTGGCAATAACTTTCAGTTGGACGTAACGGCTTTAGACGGTTCAGAACCTCTCCAGAGCACCTCAAAAAGTTTTCAAATTCTGGTGCGCAATCCTGAAATTATTCCCGGTCAGGTACAAACACCCCGCTCCGGGGAAGCCTATACACAGGCTTTCCGTGTTTTGAACACCGTGGGTCCCTATACCTGGAATCAGACGGGGAGTCTGCCTCCCGGATTAACCTTTGAAGGCAATACGACCGACACAGTAACCCTTTCAGGGACTCCTGATGCTACCGTAAATAATGACACCTATCGGTTTACTCTGAGTGTGACGGACAGTACCGGACGCACCCAGGAGCAAACCTATGTCATGGGTTGCGGTGACGGAGCTCAGGCAGACTTCAGAAACGCACAACCGGTGATCAATGCCGTATCTCCTCCCAGTGCTCCCAACAGCGCTTTGCAAACGGTGCAATTATCCGGTGAGAAATTTGTAGAGGGCTCTATTGTCCTTCTGGATCAGCTGGTGTTGGACACTCAATTTGTAAGCAGTACGCGTATTGATGTACAGGTTCCTGCAGGCGTAAAACCCGGAGAATATAACCTGGTAGTCATTTCTCCGAACTCTGATGTGGGCCGTATTGAAGGTGGATTGGCGCTGGGTTACCGTGTTACCGACGGCGGCGCTCACGTGGAAAACCCGCCCTCTATTCAGGCCATTTATAATCGTACAACTCCCGTGACCTCCGAAGTCACCAACGAGGAATTGAACAATCAGCTGATTACCCAGGGGACACAGCCTGTGGCAATTATTGATCGCGACCTCAACACCTTTATCAGCGTACTGGTGGTAGGGGAAAACTTTACCCCGGAAACCCGCATTTTTCTTTCCGAGTTCTCGTTGCCCAGCTTTTACGTCAACGAATCTCAGATTTTGACCACCATTCCTGTGAGTCAGTTGTTCTACGACTTTCAAGCCGGACAGCCTTATAATCGTCTGGTGGCCGTTAACGGCAACCTGGATAAATCGGATCCCAATCAGGGCAGTGTTGCCATCAGTGCTACAAATATTCAGGTGGAGGGTCCTGGACAGCCTTATTTGTCTTATGTGTACCCACAGCGAGGCCCTGCGAGCAAAGATGTAACCGTCTATGCCAAGGGGTGTGGTTTTGAACGTCCCCACTCTTTCCGAATCAGTACCATCGCCGATCCGCTAGAGCGAGCGGTAGAAACCCCAATTACTTCTCGTTTACTGATTCCCGGCAGCGCGTTGTTCCCCAACGTGAATGCCTACGATTTGTCCGTGTTCCGCGTGGATAATGGTCAAAACTTGCCCGGCGATCAAATTACCGGGGCTTACACAGCTACTGCGGGCAATCTCAGTATTGCCAGCTGTCAGCCCGGTATTATTGGCACCAATATTACCAAAGGCATCAACGTTAACGGTAACGGTTTTATTCCCGGTATGAAAGTGGATTTCCTGTTACAGAACAGTGCTTCTGCAGACAGTGTGTTCCCTTCTCTTGCCACAGGGGTACCCCAGACCGATACCCTTGTACCCCTTGTGCCCGCAGGCATGCCCGCGGGAGATTACCGTATTCGCGTAACCGCTCCAGACAGTGCTTTGTATCCGGGAGGAGCTGTGGTAGAAACCCAGGATACCTGTTTAACCCTTCAGGGCTTTGTTCCTTCTAACCCCGCTATTGTTTCGGTGAGCCCCAATTCAGTGAGCAATAACGTGGCTGAAGAAGATGCCTTTGACATCACCGTTGACGGTGTTGACTTCTTGCCCGGTGCGCAGATCTCCATTGGAGGTCGCACGGTGGAAGAGGGTTCTGGTGCAGGCAATTCTCGCCTGTTAATTTCTTCTAATAACTTCAGACATATGTCTCCCGGCGTGTATCCGCTTTATGTGGAAAATGTGGATGGTGAAATTGCGATTCTCAATGATGCAATTACCATTACTGACGGCGGTGGCGATGTAGCACCGCCTCCTCAACTGGGGAACGTGGTGCCCAATTATCAGCCTAATCCCGGTTATTTTTATTCCTTGCTCACCAATCCGAGCCACGGTCGCGTGGATTTCACGGTGGGCAATATTGCCCCGGGAGCTGTGGCTCAGTTGGTGGAAGATCCTGCTGATCCCGTACGCCCTGATGAGGCTTTCCTCAGTCGCCTGACCTTTAACGGTAACGATGTGTCGGCCTTTATTCCTAATTTGCCCGGAGGCACACTGGCTCAGCCCAGAACTTACTATGTACGGATGTTGAATCCTGACGGTCAGGCCGTTACGAGTTCCACACCTATCAACGTGGTGAGTGCTTTACCCCCTGTCATTCAAACTGATGCCACTGCGTTAGAAAATGATCCCCTTTATAACGGTTGTCGTGCTCCCATCTGTCCTGACAGAGGGCCACAAAACCAGTCGGTATCAGTACGTATCAATGGAGTAGATCACCGAGATCGCAACCCACAACTTAACTTCGGGTTGCACCCCGCCAACTCAGCGGTGGAACTGGTACTTGAAACCAATAGTAATGTGGTCGTGCCTTTGACCAATGTGCGGGCTTACGAAGACTTTATTTACGGTTCTGTGCCCGAAAATACCCAGCCGGGTACTTATCGAGTTCGCATTATCAACCCCGATGGACAAACCAACGATAGCAGTAATCCGAGTCCCATTATGTATACGGTCTTCTCTTCGAGCAGCAAGTGGAGCAAATCCGCTCGCATGCGTCGTCCTGAGGGTACCAACCCCGGGGTAAGTGCTGCTCACGGTCGTTCAGGTGTGGCATTGGCTTACAACCCTGCGAATGAGAAAATGTACTTCTTTGGCGGCAACGATGCCAGAACCTGCTACAACTCTCTGACCCGCCGTATGTTATCTTACTCAGCCACTTCGGGTTGGGAAGATTTGGGCTTGATGACCGGTCAGCGCCGAACCGCTGCCGCCATGGTATTTAAGCAGTCTCCTAATATCGCTGAGCGCAAACTATTTATGTTTGGTGGCCTGAACTATGAGCTC
>CAYFGW010000216.1:0-8789 GCA_964342365.1 uncultured Candidatus Sericytochromatia bacterium
GAAGGCTTAATTCGTAAGAATTTTCGTGATGAGCTTTATTTTGAGCAAGACAATCAGCTTTTTGTCACCGAAGATAAATTTGTGATTGAAAACCTTGGACTGCGTCAGCTCAGCGATATAAAAATGGAAATGAAAGCGGTTCCCGCTGTTCCTTTATTATTAGACAACGAGCGCGATGCCCACAAAGTCTCTAAGATTCACATCGAGGGCGCTGGAGACCACGGCGAATGGTTAGCCAACAACCTCAAACTCAAAGCCGGACGTCGTGTGAATTTGCACGATATGCAAAGAGAGGCCGATCGTTTATTTGAATCCAATCGTTTTTTGTCGGTGGACTTTTCGCCCGTGGCTACTGAGGAGGGCATTGACTTACAGCTGATCGTACAGCCCGTACCCGACACCGTTCGCTTTGAGGGCAAGGGTCTGACCCAGGCCAATGTGGACAGCTTTTTCAAAAAGCCCCTGACTCAGGAAAATATTGACGCTGGTGTTGATAAACTCAGGGCTCATTTTCAGGATCACCCGCAGTATCTGCTTCAGGATGTGCAGGCCCATGTACAGGGAAAGCAGCTTTTGCTAAACGTCAATCACGCCGAGATTCCTTCTACCCTCAAAACCTCTGGCGATGAAGCCCTGCACGATTTGATTCCAAAGCCCTATAGTCAGGCCAATATTGAAAAAGGCGTGGCGGCTCTGCGGCAGCATTTTCACCAGCAAGCGCAAATCGTTCCCGAACTCAGCGTCTCGGTGAACGGCAGCGAACTCTCTATTGATTATAAAGCTACCGCCATGCCCACCCGTCTTGAGATTCAGGGCAGTTCTGTTTACACCTCAGAAACGCTCAAACAGCTGATGCCACAGCCGCTCACCATGGACAATATTGAAAAGGGCTTACAGGCCATTAAAGAGCATTACCAAAATGAAGGTTACGTGCTCTTAGAGCCAGACAGCGTATCAGCGGACCTTGAAAAGGGTGAGTTGCGCATTAACGTGCGCGAAGCCCGCCTTTCTGAAGCGGTGTTTACCGGCAACGATAAAACCCAGACCGACATTTTGCGGCGGGAAATGCAAACCCAGAAGGGGCAGGTGCTGAACCTGAACACCTTGAACAAAGACATGGAACGCATTCAGGGCACCAGTACCCTCGGTGGTCTCCAGCACCGCGTGGAAGCCGATCCGGAAAACCCTGAGCAGGTGCGGGTGCATGTGCATGTCTCCGAAGAGAAAGCCTCTAGCTTAAACGTGGGTGCCGGCTATAGTATTAGCAAGGGGCCTTTTGGCACCGCCAGTCTGAGCATGAATAATTTACAGGGAAAAAATCGCAAGCTCAGTGCCGACGTAAGTCTTGGCACCAAGGTCATTGGCGGCGGCGTTAGTTATCACGATCCCTGGGCTTTTAAGGGCCGCACCTCGCTAGGCGCCAGCGTGTACCACCGTCACTGGAAGGGGCCCTTTTCTAATGAGGATCGCACCGGAGCCAAAGTCACCATCGGAAAGCCCCTGGGCGATATTTATGAGTCTCCCTGGCGGCTGGACTTGACCGCCGGTGTCGAACGCATTGGCATTGACGATCAGTATTCGGTGGGCAAAGACGGCGTGGATTTCCGCAATTCGCTCCGCTCCACACTCACTTATAATAAACTGGACAATCCCGTGCTTCCTCACGAAGGCAATCGCTTCCAGTTGTCACTGGAACCGGTTTACACCGACGGTAATCTTATTGGAAAAGTAGACTCCAAATACGAACACCACATTCCTCTGGGTGAGCGTTTTACCCTCAGTGGAGACGTGCAGGGCGGCATGGTGCTCGGAGACGCTCCCCTTTACGATAAGTACAGCAATGCCGGGAATGGCCGAGCCCTGATGGGTTGGGAATCCGACGGTTCACTGGTGGGTTCTAACTACGCCGTGGGCAATGTGAGCCTGCGCAGCGAAATCTGGGGACCTGTGAGCGCCACCGTCAAAGTCAGTGCCGGAGACTATTTTGACGACTTTAACAGCATGTCTCCCAAAGTGGGTGCCGGTGCCGGTGTTAACGTCAAACTGGGTAAATTTGGCGTCCTGCATGCGGGTTACGGTGTCAAACTGCTGGGCAAGGAGTCCGACAGCAAGGGTGGCGCTTTCCACATTGGTTTTGGTATTCCTTTTTAAACGAAAAACCCTGTGCAAAACGTAATTTAAAGCGAGGATTTACATTTGAATATCGGACGTTCTATTCATCCAGATTACGCAGCACCCTCAAATCCGATTCCACCAGGCAATCTTCAGCCCGAGACACCTGGAGTTGATAACATTTCATTATCAGAGCAAGTTCCACCTGTGGAACCTACAAAAGCCATTTCTGAAGACCAGTCTTCCGTGCCTCAGTATGCTTCTACAAATTCAGCAGCCCTTGAGGCCATTCCACAAGTCTCTGATTACCTGTATGCGGAAGATATTGATTATTCAGAACTGGTGGACGGAGCCTTATTAAGAGGCAAGTGGAGTCGCGGAGAACGCCGTGCATACGGCAAATCCATGAAAAACAACGCTTCAAAATCTGAAGATACGCCCTTCGCTTTGAAAATCAATCAATTAACAGCACAACAGGACAAAATAAAAACACAAATTCAGCATTCATCAAACCCTAAGACTTCTCAGGCTTTGGCGAGATCTCTCGAATTCATTACAGCTTCTATTGATGTATTTACACAACTGGAGCGTTCTTTTGATGCCGGTAAAACCGATAAAGAACAAGACAGTGCTGAGTTTCTTAAACTGCTTACCCCTTTAGACAGAGCACTTCATGAAATGAAACCCGATCTTTCGAGCGAAGATTTTTCTGTTCTAAAAGAACAACTAAGTGACTTCGATAAAATGGCAACGCTGTTTGTTCAACCCGGTCAACGCATTGAAAGTAATATGGGCCGACTTATAAGCCGGACTTATCGTCGACTCGATCAAATCCATCAGGGAATGGATCCAAAACAGGCGGGCGGGCGCAAACGCGCTAACGAAACGGCTGACCTGAACGGCGCTTTACAAACCTACGCCAACGATGCCTCAGACATGATCACGTTTATGAAGCGACTGGAAAACCTGATCGGAGACATTAAATCAGGGAAAGTGGATCGTGCTACCGCCATGCAGCGCGCAAGACAGAGTATTCCCGGAACATCCAATGCGTTCAAAAATGTTTTTGAAGCGAGAATCAGCGCACAGATAGATATCAGAGAAGCCGAAGAAAAAGCACGACTGGCCACGGAACGTCTGGAGCAGGGACGGGCTTTGGACCCCAAAATTGAGTCAGCATTGACCAACGGTAAACAGCTGAGACAGCAAGGGCAAGCTCACGCCAGAGGGGCCACAGCGTCTGCGCGACAAAACAATATTTTCAGAGCACAGTTGAGTCATGAGATTTCAAAAGCCCACCAGACATTGGCCCGCCAAAGTACGCATCAGGCCCGCGCACACCTGGAACAAAGAGAACAGCTAGGAAGAGAAAGTCGAACACTTTCGGGACAAGCTCAGAATCTAAGCGATAATGCAGCAAAAAAAGTAGCTTTTATTAAAGGCTCCGATTATAAGAAAGAGTTTGCGCCCTCTGTGGCTCAATGGGAACAAGAGCATCGCTCACTTGTGGGCATGCTGGCCTCTGTTCGCACAGAGCAAAACCAGTACGATTCAGAAACCACCGCGCTGTCTACACGTATTGCTCAGGCAGAAAAAGCCGATGTTCAACTGGAAAAAAGTATTTCCATGTCATCCAAAGAAATACAGGCAGCAAAGTCACGCTATCTTTCTCAACAACAAGCAGATAATGACAACGCACTGGGTGATATGGAAAAACAAATGGAAGATGAATCCATCACCAGTATGAGTGCGCAACTCAAATTAATCGGATTTTATGGCGTGGGTGTAGAGGGGATGCGAGGTGAAGCGGCCCTTTCCGGTCTGATCAAACTTGATGCAAAAAGAGAAGCGGACGGTGGTTTTCTCATGTCCGTCACACTTGGAGCAGAAGTGAGTGGGGAGATCAAAACATTTTTCTATGAAGCAAGTCTTGCTTATGGTGAACAGTGGACTGAGGGCATAAAACTGGATACGCTGGCAGAAGTGCGGCAATTTAATAAGCTTCTGAAAACCACCATTAATGATATGGGAATGCACGGCCTGGACTCTCCTGAAGCCCAAAGCGCCTTGAACACACTGGTCAGATATGCACAACAAAATAGACGAAGCGAAACGAAAAAGTATGTTAAAGGCGCAATAAAACTTCCGGGGAATAGTGGGGGAAGCTACGAAAAAAGTTGGGGAACCCGAGACCAAAGAGATATCGTGGATAAAAACAACAATGGTGTTCACGATGCCGGTAAAAAATTATCTCGCGAAAGAACCCGTTATAGCAAATCGGAAGGCAATATAAAAGTCCGGGGCGTCAACTTCAAATTTAGCTGGAACAACGAATACAAATTGAATGGCAAAGCAGACAACAGTACCTTTGAATTTGTCATGGATCCAGGAAAAGCACTCCCCACAAGCGCTATTTCTGAAGTCATGACAGCCCTTGAAAAGGCCGACGTTCCGAGGGACGTCCGTCAAGATATTCAATCCTCCTTAAAAGGAAAAACAAACAGAAGCCGCTCTCAGACTCTAAAAATTTCCAGAAGCACAAAACCAGGTCAGAAACCGGTGATTAAAACTTCAATTTTAGATACAAATAAAATAACCGAAAAGATAGAAACGCCCAGAACACCCCAGGGAGGTGGCGTGGATGTAGAGCTGACGGCGTCCACTACACGAGAACAACTTTTGTCTGAAAGAAAAATTGGGTAATGCCCCCCACCAGAATAGATGCTCATTATCAGGCGCTGGGAGATTTCCCGTTTCAAATTCAGACCCAAATGATTTATTCGAAACGAGCGGAATGGTGGTTCAAATACACCGAAGCCCAACATTATCTGGAACTTAAATTAGAAATCGCAAAAGCACATCTAGAAACGCAAGAAAAGTTGTTATTAAAGGCTTTCCATCGGATTCCAGAACGCTTTTTAGCAACGCAACTCCCCGTTTATTTATTCCGGATGAAAGCCATAGCTTTGAAACCAGAACGACTTAAGCAGCTCTGTCAAGAAAAGGAAACCCACCACTTTTTAAAAATAGACCATGCTTTTGTTACCCATTTGGATAACTACGAATGTCGAGGACTTTCTTCCTGGTTTTAAGGCAGAAATCATGAAATTGCACTGGCCTCTTCAATGGAACTACGGGCTGGCCTGCCTGATAATCTTTGGTATTGAAGTCATAATTGCTCGCTTTGTGCACGACGGATTTATACGTCCGTTTCTGGGCGATGCTCTGGTCATTGGCCTGATCTACACCTTCGTGAAAACCTTTTTTAACACGCCCCCCAGACCGGCGATTTTGGGTGTAGTGGCTTTTGCGTTTACGGTGGAAGTGGCTCAGTACTTTCAACTGGCGCACTATCTTGGCCTGGCGGATCAACGCTGGGCCGTAATTGTACTGGGTGCCACCTTTGACCCGCTGGATTTGCTGGCCTATGTACTGGGCGGGCTCGGTTGTTACGGCGTGGAAAGATGGTATAGATACAGTTTTTCAAATACGATTTGACGTAAAAAAGCAGGCGTGGTATTTGTGCTTTAACAGCTAAGTTTAAAAAGGAAGTTCGTGATGCAAAAATCCAAATTAATGTCTACACTGGCCCTGGGAACCGTGTTAAGTCTGAGTGCCTGCGGTGGAAGCCAGGCCAAAGTCGATCCAGAAATTATGGCGGCCCTGGAAAATGTGGTGCAAAAATGTAAGGTAGACGTTTCCGGCAATACGGTCACCGAATGTAAAGACAATGCCTTTAAAGATCTGCGGGCCATGTTTAGCAAAAACCCCAAAGAGGGTATTCCTAAAAAAGATAAGTTTGAAGCCCTGGACACCTTTTCCACCGCCCTCAAAAGCGAAAATAAGGAGCTGGCCGTGGCCGCCTCCAGTCTGCTTTACAACGAATATCGCACCCTGGGCACCGAACCCGACACCACAAAACTCAAACCCGACGCGGCCAAACGCATGATTGAAGCCGTGGGCCAGTCCCCCCAATACCAGGCGGCCCAGTCTCTCAAAGCAGCGGTACATACTGCCATGCTCACCCAACAGTCCGAGGCCCTGTATCAGATGATGGATAATCACAGTTATGACAGTATCCCCGGTCTGGGATACCCGCACATTATGCGCTACGGACGGTTAGATGCTTTTCCAAAAATCAAGTCTCTGGCAGACGCAGAAGATCCTAAGCTAGTGAGTGCAGCCTTTAAAGCCCCCCGAAATATGTATAAGCCCAGCCCCGAAGAAATGGCTCCCGTTTGTCAGTGGGCCAAAGGCTATCTTTCTGACAGTCGTGATGCGGCTTATAACGGTGCTGCTCGCCTGATGATTAAGTGTCAGGGGGAATACATTGACGCTCTGTTAGAAGAAGGTGAAAAGCGCCTCAAAGAAAACAATCGTTTTACCCGCGATGATTATCTGGTGTACCGCGACGTGTGCTTTAGCCCTGTCAAAGGCCTCATTAAAGAGGCGGGCTTCCAGGCCCAATGTAAGCGTACCGCCGAATTTTTAGAAGCCGCCGTAAACAATGAAAAGGTGGCCTCGCGGGATCGCGGTCTGGCCCTCTTTGCTATTTATTATCAGCGGCGCAACGCGGATTCCATGAAAATCATGCAAAAGTACAAAGAGCATCCCGATGAAAACATTCGCAAATACGCCAACGAGTCTATTAAAAGCCTTAAAGAGGTGTACAAAATCCCCGAGAGCTAAATGTCCGGTTACATGTGGATCAAAGTCTCCTCCGGGGGTAGATCTGCCTGTTGCCGGGTTTGATGGCGATGGTCATCCAACGCTTTCTGTAAGCGGGCGGCATCGGCGTGATTGAGCGAAGTTTTAATCAATAAACCGCCGGTGCCCTCCACCTCTTCGAGCAAACGCTCGAAGTTCATTTCTCTCACCAGCACAAATAAAATGCAGCTACCGGTTTGCAGATTTTCACCCATTTTTTTCATCATGGGGTCCTCAATACCCAGATCCGTAAGGGCTCCGCCAATGGCACCAGAAGCAGCTCCCACAGCCACACCCAGTAAGGGATTCATAAATAGAATGCCCACCAGCAGACCTAAAAAGCTGCCCTGGATGGCACCGGTGGTGGTCAAATCAATGGCCTGATGCAGTTTGACCTTGCCATCGGACTTTTTCTCAGCGATGACAATATCTTCTAATTCCAGCAAATAATCGTGCTGGGTTTCTCCCAGCGTATTTCGCATGGCTTCAGCTTCAGCCATCGTGGGGTAAGCAATCGCAAAAAGGGTTTTCATGATCATTCTCCTTTTATATTGTTCTTATCTTAGAGAAGAATATGTTAAAAAAACGCAAAACATGGCTTTGTTTTGAATAAAAGCTGGACAGATGCCCCATAAAATTTTATAATCAGGTAACAACCTGAGGGGTGTAAAAACTTTCTGCAGGCGTACCGTGATTTGTTTCGTTTCCTGACGTCTTTGTCTTTGATTCCGTTTCCGTCATGTTCCTTGCTTTAACCCTTCTGGCTAGATTACTTAAAACAAGGATATTTTGAAGATGAATATTTATGTTGGAAACCTTTCCTACGACACCACTCACCAGGATCTCGGTGATCACTTTGCTCAGTTTGGCGAAGTCACCAGCGCTCGTGTCATCACCGATCGCGAAACCGGCCGCTCCCGTGGTTTTGGTTTTGTAGAAATGACCTCTCCCGATGCTGCTAACGAAGCTATCAACCAACTCAACGGTCAAGAATTCATGGGCCGTAACCTCACCGTTAACGAAGCTCGCCCTCGTGAAGCGCGTCCCCCTCGTTATTAAATAATACTCAAAAGAAGGTCGTCACCAGCGGGTGGCGGCCTTTTTTAGTTTAAATTTTGAGATCATACAGCAGCGGGAGCTAGACATTTTCTTTATGTGCCCTTATAATAAGAGGGTGGAATGAAGTTCTTCTTCTGCGACCCGTGATTAGGCCCGCTTCTGTGACTTACAAGTTTGTTTTTCCGAATCTGTCCCGCTCATGACCCTCGCTTCAGACGCTCTCTCGCTTCCCGTATTAACTTTTAACTTGTAAAAAGGACCTAATTTAGATGAACATTTATGTTGGAAATCTTTCCTACGACACCACCCACCAGGATCTCGGTGATCACTTTGCTCAATTTGGCGAAGTCACCAGCGCTCGCGTAATTACCGATCGCGAAACCGGTCGCTCTCGTGGTTTTGGTTTTGTAGAAATGAGCTCCCCTGATGCCGCTAATGAAGCCATCAACCAACTCAACGGTCAGGAATTCATGAACCGTAACCTCACTGTTAACGAAGCTCGCCCTCGTGAAGCGCGTCCCCCTCGTTATTAAATAATACTTTAAAGAAGGTCGTCACCAGCGGGTGGCGGCCTTTTTTAATGCCAAATTTTGGTATAAAAAATAGGAAAAGCTTTACATTTCACCGATACACCCCTATACTAAGAGGGTGGAATGAAGTTCTTCTTCTGCGACCCGTGATTAGGCCCGCTTCCGTGACTTACAAGTTTGTTTTTCCGAAGAATCTGTCCCGCTCATGAACCTCGCTTCAGACGCTCTCCCCCTTCCCGTATTAACTTTTAACTTGTAAAAAGGACCTAATTATAATGAATATTTATGTTGGAAATCTTTCCTACGACACCACCCATCAAGATCTCGGCGACCACTTTGCTCAGTTTGGCGAAGTCACCAGCGCTCGTGTCATCACCGATC
>CAYFGW010000217.1:0-8541 GCA_964342365.1 uncultured Candidatus Sericytochromatia bacterium
TGGTTCTGAATCTGGAAGCGGTCAGACGACTGGACTACCGGGGCGTTCAAATTCTCATTCAATGTCTGCGACAGGCCATGGACCAGGTGGGTTCGCTGCATTTGCAAAATTTGAATCCCGTCCCCCGTCAAATCTTAGAAATTACGCGTACCCTGCAATTGTTTCACGTGGTGGGAGAAGTGCAGTGAAAAACATCAATCCCCTACCCAAAATCGTACAGCTGTTTTGCGGTTTTGGAGCTTATCAGAAACCCTTTTTTGAGCAATGGCAACGTATGGGATTAAATATGCACCCGGCTTGCCTGCCCCTTCATCATCAGCCCTTACTGCTCTGGCATCTGAGTGAGTTGAAAAACAGAGGCGTCAAAAAAGTCTATCTGGTAGATCCCTTCCAGGAAATGGCTGGCTTATACAATGCCCATAACAGCATTAGACAGCTGGATCTGTCTTTTTATGCGGAGCATATGGAGATCCTCTGGGTTCGTCACCCTCAGGCGGTCTATACGCTGCCCTGGACGGCCACAGACTCGCCCTGTGGACAAAAACGTCTGGAGCGTCTGGAAGACTACTTTCAATTGCACTGGCAACAGGCCCCCGTCGCTTCCCCCGGTTTTATTAAGAGTAACCAAACGTCTCAGGGTGTGGGCTGTAAAAAACACCGCCGCAGCTTTTGCAAAAAAAGCCTGTTGGGTGACCGCGTCACGCTGGATGCAGAGTCCCGTGTGGTGGGTTCCGTACTGGGACACGATGTATCTGTGGGCAGCGGCACCCACGTGATTGGCTGTGTGGTGCTGCCTCAGGTTACCCTGGGCGCCCATCTGGAGCTGGTGGGAAAACTGGTGACTCCCCGGGGCATTTACGATCCAGCAGAACACATCTGGGTTCCCCTGGGTGCGCCATGGATTCAAACGTCTTTACGCAGAGGCCACAGAGGTTTCAGAGGTCTCCATGTTTCCTGAATCCGAGCACGACGACAGTGCGCCCCTCAGTTTTCACGTGTCTCCGGCGTTGGTTTTACAGTACTTGTGGAAGCGACGCCTCTGGATGATGCTGGGTCTGTGCCTGGGTATTCTGGCAGGTCTGGGTGCAGCCATGAGTGTGAAGCCAGTTTATGAGGCGCGTACTGTCATGATTCGCCATCAAAAAAACCCCAACGCCCCGGATCGTCTTTATCAGGAGCCTTCTTTGAGAACGCTGCTAGAAACCGTGCGTTTGCGTGACAATCTGGTGGTGCTCAAAAAACGTTTAGCCTTAGAGGCACCCCTGGACAGCCTGTATAAACAATTTGACATTCGCCCCGGACACCGCAGCGATATTGTCCAGATACTGGCCCGGGCGGAAACCCCCAAACAGGCCGCCCGTCTGTCTTTGAGTTTGAGCGAAATCTTTCAGGAACGTTCCGCAGGACTCACCCGCTCGGTGGCGCAGAGAGACTATGCTTTTCGCAAAAGCCAGCAAAAACAATTTGAAGACCGGCTTATTCAGGCGCAGGACAATCTGGCCGCCTTTCAGAAAAAACACAATTTGCCCTTCTTTGAAGCCCGGATGGCCCAGCATTTACAACACATCCAATCTCTTGAAGAGGCGCTGATTGCGGCCCGTTTGTCCACCACCCGCAGTGAACAGGCCCTGCAAAACATGGCCCAGACCCTGGAAGGACGTACGGAAACGGTCAAGGTGAGCGAAGTTCAACAGCATCCTGAGATATTGAAAAAACGTCAGCTGGCCCAAAAAGAAGCCGCGCTATTAAAGCGCTACACCTCGGAACACCCCGCCGTGCAGGCCGTACAAGAAGAAATGATTGCCCTTGAAGTTCAGGGCACAGAACCCGTGGTCACCCAGGAAACCTTTGCCATGGACCCCGTGGTGGAAGCCCTGAAAATAGCGCAAGCCGGTGAAGAAACCGCATTGCCGGGCCACCGCCGGGCAGTGAGCGCCCTTCAGGCAGAACTCAAAGAAAAAAAGGCACAACTCACCACCTGGGCCGCGTGGGAAAAAGAAATGAAAAATTTGCAACGTGAAATTGAAAGAGCCAGTGAAAACCTCAGAGAAAACGCTTATCAGCTCAATCTGGCGGAAGGCGCCACCGCTGCGCGCGTCAGTTCCTTTGACATTCTGGAATCTGCCGACCCTCCGGAACAGCCACTGCCCACCCGTCGAAAACTGCTGGTACTGGGAGGCGCTCTGGCAGGTCTCTTTCTGTCCACGGGTCTCAATGTCGCTCAGACGGTTATAAAGCCTCATGTGTGGCATCAGGATCAACTCCCTTTGCTGGGTATCTCTCTGCTGGGCCAGCTCAAAAAGTGGGGCAAGTGGGAAGCCCTGGAAGCTTCCAGCACCTGTGAGATGGAGTCCTCCGAACTGATGCTGGCCCAGCGCACCTGGCAATGGATGGAAGCCATTAGAAAAAGCCCTCTGAAACGGGAACGCCCCCTGGTCATCCTGGTTACCAGCCTGGAAAAAACAACGGGCACCGCGCGGTTTATGGAGCGTTGCACCCGCTGGTTTTCTACCCAGCAAATGACGCTGTCCACCGTTCGCTGCACAGAAGAATCCTCTCTTTTTTCAGCCCATTTGCACGGTGAGTCAGAAGCCCTTATTCCCGCTCAACACACCACGTATACTCCCCGGCCTCAGCTTCCCGTTTACCAGCGCCTGGAAACGGCCATCACACAATCTCCCGGTGATGTGGTGCTGTGGGAACTGCCTCCGGTGGCAGATCGCCCGGACTGGTGGGAAAGTTTGCTGCCCCACGCAGACGGTGTGGTCTGGCTGGTAGAAAAGGGAAAAACGACCCACGGGGATCTTAAAAAACAGGTACAACACGCCTCAAACATTGAACATCAAGGAGTCTGGTATGACACGTAAACTTTTCAAGATAGCGCTCACGGTAAACCTACTGACGGGATGTTTTCACCTCACCGGGTGTTATCACCTCAGAGAACATCGGCCCGACGTAGAAGTGACTGCCCAATATGCTTCTGTAGTCACGTCCCCCATTACACGCACAGCGTCAGCTGGCGTTTCTACCAGGGAACTTGAAGATGAGGATACCCTGATGTCTCTCCACCTGGTGAGTATGCCCACATTTACTTTAGAGCGAGGAGATCAGTTGTCTTTGAAGGTATACGGTGAACCCGACTTAACCGTCGACAGCCTTCAGATTCTACCCGACGGCACCGCAGAGCTGCCCCTGGTTGGCAGCACCCTTGCAGCAGGTAGAACCCTGGATGAATTGCAGCATATAGTGGTTGCCGCTTACGGTAAATACCTCAGAAAACCACAGGTGCACCTGAGCGCAAAACAACTCAAAAACAGAGCGTTTACGGTTCTGGGGCAGGTACAAAATCCGGGCAACTATGCCCTTGAAGCGCCGGTCCCCCTTTTAGAGGCTCTGGCTAAAGCAGGTGGCCCAGCCAAACAGGATCTGAACCTGGAGCAGGCGTACGTGATGCGCCAGCAGCGTGTGCTACCCGTGAACTTTGAAGCGCTCTTTCAGGGAGATGCACGTTATAACATCCCCATTTTACCCGGTGATTTTATTTACTTTCCGGCCCCTCAGTCTCAGGAGATTTATGTGCTGGGACAGATGAAGCGCCCGGGCCGGTACGCTTATCAGAAAAGTCTGCGTCTGTCTCATGCCCTGGCCGGAGCCGAAGGACATCTCGGCGGAGCGCATCTGGGAGCTGTGCATATTTTAAGGGGCGATCTCAAATCCCCCGTCCGCTACGTGGTGAATTATCATCGTATTTTAGCGGGAGAGGCCCCCGATATTATGCTACAGCCCGGTGACGTCATTTTTGTGCCACCCGACGCTATCCAACAGTTTTCACGGGTCATGGATCTGGTGATGCCTGCGTTGCAGGTGGCTCAGAGCGGAGCGTTACTCTACAGTCTGACTGCACCCACGTACTGAGGAAAATATTATTACGGCACGGGGCAGCGAGATTGTACTACTACCTTCATTAAAGGATACTTCATTCAGAACACTATTAAACTTCAAGCAAAGATTTTACAAAAAATCCTACTGAGTTCACGGAGGAGCTGAGAAGAATAATTATTGCATTATCAATTTCATGATGACAAGCCTCAAGTAATGTAAGTAAATTATCTTTTCTTACAGGCAAAGCAAGCCTTCCTCTATCATTGGCAACTGCGTAGTCTTTTGACCCTGTCACCTTATTATCAATAAATAACCATCCCTCGTCTGAAATCACAAAGGCATCTGAAGTGGAAATTCCCTCAAAAAAATCATTACCGTTTGTTTGCCCACAATCATGTATTAAATGATTGCGAATTGCATACGATAGTGCTATCGGATAGCCATATTCCCTACGGATTATTTTTTGTTGATATGAGCTGAAGGCATCAGAGCTTTTTGTGAAATTCTGCCATAACTGTGGAGATTGCTTCGGGTTACTCGCAACTTTTCCTGTACACAACAATTTACCAGCCACAGTAGTCAATGCATCATATGCTGACCAAGTTGTGGAGAGCAAACCCTGAAAATACATTAATCTTATAATGTGGAAAGGGAACTCCAACTCATTTACTTTATACGTATTTGAACGATTATCAGAGTTAGCCAGTAAATCATTAAGTGTGTCAACGCACGCAATTCTTGTACCAAGAACTTTTTTTACGGCTAGTAATTGATTTGATAGAGATTCACACACTTCTATTCTTTCTCTGGTACTTGTTGCTAACCTGCTTGAGGAGGCATGCAATAATTGCACTACATCTTTTAACTGCGTAGAAAATCCGTCTATTTTATTGTTGAGAACATCGACACTCATTTCTCAGTCTCCTCCTCAATCCTAGCCAATTCTTTATCATAATCGTATTGAGCAGATGAGAGTTTCCATTTGCGGTAGTCAAGCAAATCTAAATCAGTCTCGGCCTGAAGATCTCTCTTGGCATTCTCTAGTTGCATAACAAACCTATCTGCAATTTGTCCCCGTGGAACCATCCAGGCACGTAAGTTTTGCTTTGTTAGCGAATGGTAAATTCCGTATTTCTCTTCTAACGGTAAACTCAATGCCAAAGGACAGATGGTCTTTGCAATTGAGAGCCAAGGCGTAGAGTTTGTAGGGTATGCACCTCCAATACGACTGTATAGATAAAGTTTGTCCGAACTGATAGGTTTAGGCTCATTATCTAACTTTTGTGAAACTGTTACAGGAATAATTATTCCGTCAGGATCAAAACGTGCAATGTCTTCGACCAGAGAATAAGCGGCCCTATCCTCCCTGATTGCCAAGTCAACTAACTTTGAAATCTCTTCAGAAAATTGACCTATTTCTTCAGTGGTGGGGATTTTCACATATTTTGTTATCGAGTTCAGATGAGGCACAACAAAGAAACGGTGGTTAGGTTTTGACAACTTTCTTTTCAGTCTTTTTTCGATAGTCTCAACGTACCAAGAGAAAGGCAATTGACCAGTTGCTTCGACGACTTTATTCACGTGCCACTCTTGATTAGAAAGAACCTTATCTACATCAGGCAACAGCATTAACTTATCCAAAAGCCAATAGCTATAATCAATTTTAACTTGCAGGTTTTTTCTTGTCAGATCATAAATTGCCATAGAAAATTCATTAATTACTGATGACAGGGCGTTGGTCAACTCATCAGGATTCATATTTGCAACAACTTTATCAAATTCAAGTTTAAATTGATCAAAATACTGTAATGCCATACCTGACAATAAGGTAAGGTATAAGTGTATACGAGACTCTCTTACGAACAAGTCTCTTTTTGAAATAAAGAGCTCAAACTCTCTCTCTCCAATCTCAAATGACCATCCGTGCTCAAATATATTTGATAATAGAATAACTTCACAAGCATTTCTACCTTTAACAGGGACAAGAAGATTATTAATGACCTCAAATGCTCGATCAAAATCCTTTTTAACCCAGATAGAAGTCAGCCAGCCTGACACAATTTGAGTTGAAAAAATAAATTCAGGATTTTGTCTGTTATTTTCTAATTTAGCAATTACATAATCTCTTACTGCTGAATTATCTTCAGCTAAAGAACCCATGATTCTAGCTATATAAAATAGCTTCATAAAATCATTATTCTGTTTTGTGTACTCATATCCTCTAGCGACAAAATTTTCAATAACTTGCACACTGCTTTGGGCCAGTTCTTTAGCTTTTAAAGATTTCCTTTGGTCTACTGCATTCCAGTCCTCCTCCTCAATATGTCTTAGAAGCGGCTCAAATGTCGAGAAATCCGTATTAGTCTTTTGAATAAAAAGTTTCTGTAGCTCAATAGCTAATTCTTTAATCTCTTTCACCTCTTCATAATCCACATGCCAATCCCATGCGTTCCTGGCCGCTTGAAGCTCTCGGACACTAAGCTGTAGCTGTTCATCACGAAGAAGCGTTAATATCTTTTTTAGAATATCTAATAGTAGTTGATTGTGCTGATAGAAACTATCAATTCTAGCTGGCTCTTTTAAAGGATCTGGTCTGTTCCTTACAATAGAAGATTCCAAGTTACTAATCACTGACCAAAGTTTAATCCGAGCCGATTCAAAGCACTCTTGCCTATTTGTAGAAATAAACTCAAATATCTTATCAAAGACTTCAACCCACTTATCAGCCGTGTTTAGATCAGGAAGAAGCGAGTAACGAGTTATCGTTAGAGTTTGTCCGTCGTAGTTTGAATCTTCACGTTCGATACTTAGGAATGGGGAAATAAAAGCTTCTGCAAGAATGCTGAAGTCACTGTCTGAAATACTCTTCGATATTACATCATCTATTATTGAGACGCATAAATTTGCTGCTTCGCGAAAATACACCGAAGAGTAATCCTCTGATAAATACGGAGAATACTCAGAACGTGAGTAAAGTTTTACAAAAGTATCACTTGCTCGTTGACCATCATTTTTTACCTTAGATCTACCAGATGCGACCATTTCACTCTCAGCTAATGAGATTTTTTTTAAAAGATTCATAATTTTAAATGCATCAATCGATTCTGAGTAATAGGCAAGATATCTGACCACTTCTGGTAGTGACATAATAATCTCAGCGTAATCTTTTGTAATTACACCGAAACTTGACTCAAGTCTGTCAGACTGAATATTTAAAACTAGCATATGTTCGCAAAAAGACAACACTTGGGACGGAAAAGCTGGAGAGATGTCCTTTAAGAAAGCTAGCACTCCAGAAAACTGACTCACCTTAAATTCAGGCAATCTCTTAAATAAGTTTGACAGTAAATCTTTAAAAAGATTTACTTTGTTATTTGAGAAACTTTGAATCACTTGAAATCTCACAAGCGATTTTACCAAACGACGAAAAAATTCTGAGTAATTTGAACCTGCTATAGACTTGTATAGTTCGTCTACAATTTCATCTGCTTCATCAGACAGTTCACTTCCAATATATGAGTCAGAGATCAGCCAACTAGATAAAATATAATCAGAAATAATGTCTGGCTTTATTTCATGAATTCTATCGCGAACTCCTTTTACAAATATCACTCTTCTATCGATCTGTTTTTTAAAATACGATTTCAGCTTTTTTACAGAAGAAAATTTCGCTCTTTCTACTAAGGTCATTACTTCATTTTCGGATTCGAAATTAATTGGCTGCATGATTGAAAGCCAGCGCAATGCATTTCTTTGTAGTTCTAAAGGAGTATCATCATGAATCATGACCATCTGTTCGTAATATTCTCTCAAGAGGTGTTGCTTATCAATAGTGAGTAAGGCATCTGAATTATTATTTTTAATCAATTGAACAGCAAGAGATATCCACAATGGAAAGTTACTGTATTTATTAATTAAATCCTCGGAAAACTTCTCGTACCAGTGTTCTGCTTTAGCTGGGATATTCTCTCGAAGTAAATCATTTGCGAACCTTAAAGCGTCTGCAGTCTCCAACTCTTTGAGTTCAATAACCGTTGACTTCAAAGAGTTTTTTATGAACCTTAAAACCGGATCATTTATTGAACGGCATGTAATAATAACCTTCCAATTTTTGCATCTACCCAACAACTGCTCGGAGACACTTCTTAAAATATCTTCACTAATGGGATCATCAATTAACAACAAGGTGTTCTTTTCAGGTATAAGACCCTCAAACCATGCAGGGTTATTCCTTAAGGATTCTTGCATGCACCACAATGGCAGCATTTGATTTTCAACAGCAAGTTCATCCGCTGCCTCAAGCATTAATCTAGTTTTTCCAACGCCGCCAGGACCATGAATAAGGAGGAATTTACTTTCACCCTTTATAAATTCATCGATTTTTCTTATCTCTGCTTCCCGACCCTTGAAATTAACGTGAAGGGCACTCTCATTAAACCTTATTACATTTTGATCTTCTCTTGCCTCTGAAAGGCTTAGGAACAACCTATTTTCACTTTCAAAGTATGACCTGATTAGATGAGGATGGTTTCTAAGCTTGTTTTCGATATCATCCTTAGACCAAAAAAATGCATTTAAACTTAACTCTTTGAAGATTGGTTTTATAACATTGTTCCACTCAAGTAAATCTCGACTGTTTATACTTACATTTGAAACTAA